>NTJN01000001.1 GCA_002457515.1 Pelagibacterales bacterium MED-G40
TAAAAAAAATAAAATTAAAATTAGAACAAAAAATATAAAATCGTTAGCTTTGATCAATAACTTATGTATGGCAATAAAAATTGCTCTAGATTTAGGAATTAAAAAACAAATAATTGAAAAAACTATACCAAAGATTGAGATTATAGGAAGAGTACAATATATCAAAAGAGGTAAATTTAAAAAAATTTTAAATAAAAAAGAAGAGCTTTTAATAGACGGATGTCATTCAAAAAAAAGTGCCGAAAATCTTTATAATTATCTTAAAACATTAAAAAAACCTATTTACGGTATTTGGGGTATGCAAAAAAATAAAATGCCAAGGGAATTTATAAAGTCTTTTAAAGGATTATTTAAAAAAATGGTCACTATAAAAATTCCTGAAAGTTCTAATGCTCTAAGTGCTTCTGCACTAAAGAAAATTAGCGATAAAAATAGATATCAAACTGAAATGGCTTTAAACATTAAGGATGCTATAAAAAAATGTTCAAGTGAGGAAAAAAAAATTATAGTTATATTTGGAAGTTTGTATTTAGTGGGTAATTTCTTAGATCAAAATTAAATATTTTCTTTAATCCAAGAAATAATATCAGACTTAGTCGTGGCACCGACTTTCGTTGCTTTAAGTTCTCCGCCTTTAAATAATAACATTGTAGGAATTCCTCTAATCGAATACTTGACAGGAGTGTTAGGTTCTAGATCAATATTATGTTTTGCAATAACCACATTGTCTTTCATTTCATCTGAAATCTGTTCTAAAGAATCAGCGATAGACAAACAGGGCTGGCACCATTCGGCCCAAAAATCTACAACGGTTGGTTTTTCAGATTGAATAACATCTTTTTCAAAACTTTCATCAGTTATTGCTTTTGTCGGCATAACTTATAAATAATTATTTTTTTGCTAAAGTCAACTATGCAGAAGAGTAAATCTTTTCTAAATCCTCAATGTACTTGTTAATTTCTTCAAGCATAGGGAGCTTGTCCTGTTTGCCTTCTCTTTCAAATTTTTCCCTTAAGGTGTCAATCTCTTGATAAACTCGAGGAATAGTATTCCATTTTTCATTATTGGTGCTTAGAAGTCTTTTTGCTAGATTACGATGAATTTTGTTATATTCACTTTTTGGTAAAATCTCAGGTTTTTCCTCGTAAATTAATTTTTTACCAAAATAATGGAGTCTTTGATCTTTAAATTTATCAATAATACTTAATTTTTCATCCCATTCTGCTTTATGAAATAATGTCATGACTTTATTATCTTCATTCGGAGTGTGTCTTAAATAAATACTTTCTTCCTCATAAATATCCTCTTGAGATTTAGATTGTTCTTTTTCTTCAGCTTCTTCTCTTAAGATTAAGCTTACATTTTCAGCAAATTTTTTATTTTTTTTAATTAAGTCTGCTCTTTCTTTTAGTTTTGTATCCCCTAACAATTTATATTCTTCAAAACCTTTACTGTATTCAGGATTCATTATAATTGGATGTTTATTATGCCTAACAGTTCTTAAGATTTTGGGATTTTTTCCCATTGCTTCTTTTAAAGCGTCAATTGACATATTTAAATAAATATTTGGGTCATGTTTTAAATCAAAGCACTTCGGCCACTGATATTTTGGATGTTGGCAGACAAAAGTTTGAACATAGGGTCTGCTCTTTCCATAAAAATATTCATTGGTGCAAAAGTAAAGTTCTTTCTTTATAATTTCTAAAGTACGATTTTTGTCGGTTGTAAGTTGACTTGCCTCCCAAACTGTTCTTGCTTTATTAGAAATAATTTTTGCAACACCCAAAGTTGCGATTACATCTGCGATCGCACTGTGAGCATCATTGTGTTCAATTCCATTTAAAGGAGCCATCTGTTCTAATTTGTAAACAGCATTTCCTTTTTTACTTATTGGGTTCTTTAAAGTATTTGGATAATAAAGATTGGCTGCTCTTGCCAAACCTAAAAGATCACCTCTAGCATTGCCATTAGTATTTGTTAAATAAGGATATTCTAAAGTTTTAAAAAGAGTGCTTCTTAGAAATTCTTCATCAAAATCGACACTGTTGAATCCTATATAAGTAGCTTTTCCCCATTTTTTTAGTGTTTCAATAAACTGTCTCACCATTTGATAATGAGAAAGATTTGAGCTTTTTAAAATTTTTGGTGATGACTTATTTACAATTAAACTCATTGCCTCAGGTATTATTCCGGGACTTAATCGAGATCTAGCCTCGTACCTATCTAGTTCTTCTAATTTATCATTGGTGAGTATAGCGCCTATCTGAATTATTTGGCCCCAAAATTTATTGGATGAGCTAGTTTCAAAATCGTAAAAAACAAAATTTGACATTAAGGAATTTAATTATTTAGAACATTAATCTTATCAGAATTTTCCCCTACTGTCTCTTTTTCTAATCTATTTTTAAATAAGAACCAAATAATTGAGATATTAAGCGATATTAAAAGTATAATTAAAATAACAAGTAGCGAATCCATTACTAAAGTTTTACTATAGCATTAGTTAGATGAAAAATAAAAACTTAGCAATAATTATCGTTTTATTAGGCGTTATAGCTATTTTTGCAAAACAAGATTACGCATGGGTTTTATCGGCTATAATGATTGGAATTGGAAGTGGGTTATTTTTCTGGAGGGAATAATTATTCTATTTTGAGTTGATTAATTATTTAAGATTAAAATTAAAGTCTTATTTAGAACATAATCTGAAAAAAACCTAAAAATAAAAAGTTTTTTGTTTCTGTCAACATCATATTTTAAACATCATTATGACAATTTAAATACAGACTTATTGACTAAGTTAATATCATGAAAACATTATTTATATTGGTCTCATTTCTACTTTTGGCAAATTGTAGTGCTCATAGTGTGAAAATAGGTAAGCGTTGTACAACAGCTAATGCTGATGGTACTTTTGAAAAATCTTTCATTTGGATAATTGATAAGGAAACTGTCAAAAACTTCGATAAAAAGATAAATAAAGCTAATTGCATTAAAAACAGTTAATTGGACAATTAGTATCAATAAAAGGGCTAGATTTATCTAGCCCTTTTTTTTATTTTGTTTAAATAAGAGTATGAATAAAATTTTTTTATTTTTACTAATTGCTCTTACTTATAGTTTTGCCGGAAATACAATGGAAAAAAAACCCTATCATCATCTGTCAGATGGAACTTTTAGAAATCCAGAGGGATCTCCAGAAAGAGATCCAAATGTAAAATGGTCTTATAAAAAATTTAATGAAGAAAGAAAAAAAATTATAACAGAGTTGCCAGCAGATTTTGTCATTCCGAGACAAGAAGTAATTAAAAATCTTGAGAGTCTCAAAGATGAAGACTTTATAGCATTTATAGGCCATGCCACCTTTTTAATAAAATTGGGCGATACAACTATAATTACTGACCCTCATTTTTCAAAAAATGCTGGTCCATTAATCTTTGGACCAAAGAGATATGTTGATCCAGCAATAAATCTTAAGGATCTTCCTAAGGTTGATTTAATTTATTTGAGTCACCTGCACTTCGATCACTATGATCGAGCCACGATCCGAAAATTTCCTTACAAAAATGCAAAAGTAGTTGTTCCATTAAAAGTAGGTAAATATTTTAAAAGATATAAGGATGTAAACGAACTTGATTGGTATGAGGAAATTAAAATTAATGATGATTTAAAAATAACTTTAGTTCCCAACATCCATTGGAGTAAAATTTCTCTTTTTGATTATAATAAAAGTTTATGGGCGGGAGCATTGATCACTTATAAAGATAAAAAAATTTTATTTAATTGTGACACAGGGTATGGAAACATATTTAAAAAAATATCTGAAAAATACGGCCCTATTGATTTAACATTTATAAACATTGGAGCTTATTCTTTTGAAAAAATGGGTATAAAAAAATCAATTTATCATGCTACTCCGGAAGAGGCTTTACAAATAGGAAAAGATTTAAAAAGTAAAAAAATTATTGGAATGCACGCCTTCACTTTTGTTTTAAGTTTAGAACCTATTATGCAACCATATCAAAGATTTAAAGATGGAGCTGAAAAATATGGATACAAAAAAAATGATGCAATTATTTTTAAAATTGGACAAGTTACAAAATTAAATGAAATTCTAAACTAATTTTCTTTTCTATTTTGTCTAGCTCTATCTAAAAGTTTAGTTAAGGCATCCACCATATAATCACTGGCCCTAAAAATTTCATTTGCATTAAATTCATTAGAAATATTTTTTTCTGGATTAGTTTTATCTTCAATTACAACTCCTTTCTCAGGATCATTGTCTCGAATATAAATGAGTATCAACCATTCTTCATCCTTGGACTCATCAAACTTAATAAATATTTCTCCTGTCTCAAATCTTAAATCTACCGTTCTTAGTATGCTTAAATATTTTGGTATATAGCGTTTATTAAGTTGAAATACTAATGAATGCGCTGACCTATAAAAACTTTCAAGTGCAGTCTCAATTTTTTGCCTACTTAAATTATATTGTCTTTCTTTCTCTAAAAGGACTGATCTATCGTCACCTTCTTCTACTTTTACTCCTAATTGCTCTACTCTTTCTCTAATTTTTTGATTCCTTAAAGCTTGATATTTTTGTTTAATTTTTTCTATTCTTACTTCAACTTCTGCATAGGACTCTCTTTCTTGACTTAGAACAAATTTTTCCAAATTTTTTATTTCTAATTCTTCCCTTTTTCTAAACTGCTCTATTCTTTTTTCTAACTTAATTTCTTCTAAAAATTTCCTTTGTTTTTGAGCCTGTTCACGTCTTACTTCAGCTTGCTCAAGACGTATAAACTTTTGCAATTCTTGCTTTCTCTCTTTTTGAAGTTTTATTTCTTCTCTTAATTCTCTCTTTTTTTCAATTAATCTTTGTTCTTTTTCAAACTTCTGTTTTTTAATTACATCAAGTTTTTCTTTTTGCATTTCTTTATTTTTTAAGAGTTGTCGTCTTTTTATTTCTTGTAGTCTTAGAGATTTATACTCATCTATTCTATCTGCAATTCCTTGGAAAAATCTTTGTAAAAACTTATCGATATCAGATAGGTTGAATTTAAATTTTGGTTTAAGTTTTTCTTCAAATCTTATTACTTTTAGAAATAGACTTTTTGAATTAAATTTATTTTTTCTCTTTTTTTTTAATCTGAAAGTTTTCTTTTTTAACTTTCTTTTTTTTCTTACTGAGCTTTTTGGACGATATCTGATTTTTTTTTTAAATTTTTTTTTAGTTTTTCTTTTTTTAATCTTTTTTTTCTTTTTTCTTTTCATTCTGTTATCTTACTTAATAACAGTATTATTTGTAAATGTAATCTCTGGTTTTAGAGGCAGTTGAAAAGTTCTTAACAAGTTGAATCTGGTATACACAGAGATCACGAAACCGAAAACTTGAAGCCGTTGAACTTAAGTAAAATTCCCACATTTTACAGAACTTTTCATCAAATAAATCCTTCATTTCGGTTCTTTTGGCTAAAAATCTTTCTCTCCATGCTTCTAGTGTTAAATCGTAATGTCTGATCAAAGTCTCACAGTCATTGACTATAAAACCTGATTTTTCTATTGGTTTAATTATTTGACTGTAAGATGGGCATCTTCCTCCAGGAAAAATTCGACTATTTATCCATCGAGATGGTGCTGATGGTGGTCCAACTACTCCAATTGTGTGAAGTAAAAAAGTTCCATTTTCTTTTAATAAATCATAAGTTTTTTTAAAAAAGGTATTATAGTATTTTAAAGAGCAGTGCTCAAACATTCCAATTGAATAGAGTTTATCGAATTTACCACCCATTTCTCTATAGTCTTTCAGCTCAAAATTAATTTGATTATCTAAATTTAATTCCTTTGCATTTTGCAGAGCATAATCCAGTTGGTTTTTACTTAAAGTTATACCAGTTACTTCACAACCAGTTTGCTTTGCAATATATGCAGCAGCAGTTCCAAAACCACAACCGATATCTAAAATCTTATCTCCTTTTTTAATTTTTAGTTTTTTTATAATATGATTAAGTTTATTTATTTGAGCTTCTTCTAAAGTTTTTGTATCATCTTTCCAAATTGCACAAGAATATTGCATGTTTTTACAAAGCATATTTTTGTACAATTTAATTCCTTTCTTGCCGCCTAAATCGTAATGACTAGCTATTTGTTTTTTAGATTTTGATTTTGTATTAAAATTTGAAATATATCGCCAAATACCGAATATTTTGTTTATCAAATCACTATAAAAAGTAATTTCACTTCTTCCAAGATTTTTTACAAAATCCATTAAAAATTCGTGCAATGTTGCATTTTCAATTATTATTTCTTCATTCATGTACGCTTCGGGAAAATAGTACTCCGGCTCTATCAACAATAAATACTTTAATTTTTTATTAAATAATTTTAAAGTTGTAGGATTTTCAGATTTTGGATTTCCTATCACATACTTAACACCTTTTTCATCTTGTAAGATGATGCCACCCTCTTTGTAGATTTTCGATAAAACTCTTGCTAATAACATATTCTAAGCTGCAATTTTTTTGTTCAAATTAAATTTTAAACTTTCAAGTTTTTTTAATAATTCTTTTTTATCTTTTGAATTAAGCAGTATTAATGGGGGTAATAAATTTTTATAATTTTCATTTTTTATTGACATATAGCTATGCAGTGCTGAAATTAAATTATAATTATCGAATGTTTCTCTTACTAAAATTAATTTTTTATTTAAACTTTCTGAGGACTCGCTTATATAATTATCAAACACCATTCTAGCCATAGAGTGAGTTACATTTGTTACTGCTGAAATGCATCCTGCACAACCAAGTTTTAACCCTTTTACTAATTTTGCCTCAGATCCCGGAAAAATTAAAAAATTTGGAATTTTTAATTTTTCATAAAGATTGGAACTTGAGTCTTTTACACCGATTATATTTTTTGGCCAATCAGAAACCAATTTTTTTACAAATTCGGGTGTAAATAAAAATGAAGAAAGTTTCTCAAAGTTATATAAAATAATTTTAATTTTTGGTTGCTTAACAATTATATTTTTATAAAAATTATATACTCCTTCTTCGGTATTGCCTTTTCCGTAAGCTGGCGGCATAAGTAAGAATGTGTCAAATTTATATTCCATTCCGTATCGAATTAAATCAAGATTTTCTTTTAAAGAATTGTTTCCAATTCCTAAGAAAAATTGATTTTTTAATTTGTGAGAGGATATTTGTGAAATTAGCTCTTTTTTTTCTGAACTTGAAATATACTGGCCAGCACCAGTCGACCCAAAGAAAAATACACCGTGACAGCCTTCCTTAATTATCCATTCAGCATGACTTATCGTAGCCTCAATATCTAGAGATAAATCATCTTTTAGCACTGAAAGTGTAGCTGCATATACACCTTTTTTAATCATATTTTTACCCAATTTTTTTTACTAAGTTATAATAATACCAAAAAAAATGAAAGTTTTAGTTATTCAACAAAGAATGGGTTTGGGTGATGCAGTTTTGTTTCTTCCCTATATTTTGGCTATTTCTAAAAAATTTAATTCTCCCATATCATTGCTTGCTAGTAAAAATTCTAAAGCTGATCAATTATTTTCTGAAGAAGAAAAAATAGATGAAATCATTTTCTTAGATAGAAAAAAAGACAAATCTGGTACGCATGATGGCATCAGGGGGTTTTTTAATTTAGCAAATAAATTAAAAGAAAAGAATTTTGATAGAGTTTTTATATTTAATAGCTCGCTCAGATATTTTTTGTTGGCAAAAGTTGCAGGTATAAAAACAATTTCACAATACCCTCTATTTAGGACAAAAGATAATATTGTTAATAGCGCAAAAATTTTTACTGAAAATGAAATTAATTCCGTTGTTTTAAGCGAACCCAATTTAGAAATAAAAAATTCAAAAAACGGTTTTAATAAAGAATTTAAACATATTTGTCTTGGTATCTCGGCATCAGGTCCGACTAAGAGATGGGGTATAGAAAATTATATTAGCTTATGTGAGGAATTAATGAAAACTACAAAATGCCAGTTTTATATTGCTGGTGGTAAAAATGATCTAAATTTAATTAATATTTTAAAAAAATCAAAAGTTGGAAAAAATTGTGTTTCTTTTGAGGATCTCAGTATTAAAGAAACTCTACCGATAATAAAAAATTGTGATCTTTATATAGGTAATGATACAGGCTGGGCACATATTTCATGTTCGCTTGGTGTAAAATCTTTAACTTTGTTTATGGACAGTCCAGTAATGGCTTATGGAAAATATTCAACTAGAATGAAAGTGATCGAGCCCGAGGGTGAGGATAATAGTACTACACACGATACTCTTGGAAAAGATAAAATTTCCTTCCAAAAAGTTTTGTCCAGTGCTTTAGAATTATTAGTTTAAACTATTTCTTTTAATATTTTTTCCTTGGCCTCGTTCACAAGTTTACTTAATTCCTCTGTGTTTATGTCGCGATTGACATCTGGATGGATTTTTTTTTGTAATTTTGAAGCTGCTTTTACTACTGCTTCTTTTGAACATCCTTTCTTGAGACCAAGAAGTTTATAAGCATCATTGGATGAAATGCTAGATGAACCTTTTGTTCTACCAAACTGACTTTGTGAAAATCTTCCTGAATTTCTTAAGAATTGTATTAATCTCCATAATTGAAACATTTGGAAAGCCGTCAGGCCTTTTATTTTTAAACCTGTTAATAGAATAAGTAAAAAAGGAAGAGAAAATAAAAATTTACCACCGATTGTCAGTATTGCAGCTAGTACAATAGATAGGAAAATAGCTAATCTTTTTAAAAATTGTGCAATTTTCTTACTGCTGGTTTTTGCAAACCAGTTAAGAAATAAATAAATGATGACAAAAATGATAGTTCCAACTAAAAACAAATTCATATAATAATCTTTTTTCAAATGAATATACCAAAATTATCTAAAAAACCGATTACTAAAAGTTGTCACGGAATAAGTTGGGAAGATGAGTATGCTTGGATTCATCAAGACAACATACTTGAAGTCCTTAAAGATGGCAGTAAATTGCTTCCGGAAGTGAAGGAATACCTTGAGGATGAAAATAGTTTCACAGAAAAAAGCTTATTAGACACTAAATCCTTACGGAAAAAACTTTTTAGAGAAATTAAGGGTAGAATAAAACTAGACGATGAGTCTCTGCCATTCAAAGACAAACAATATGAATATTGGACACGAGTTACCAAGGAGGGAAATTATTCCAAAAATCTAAGAAGAAAAATTGGTACAAATAAAATAGAGATATACTGGGATGGCGATTTAGAAGCTAAAGGTAAAAAATTTTTTAACACAGGGGATATATCAGTATCAAATAATGATGAACTTCTTGGTTATTCTGTCGACGAAAAAGGAAGTGAATATTTTACTATTTATATTAGAAGAATGGCTGATAAAAAAATAGTAGAAGAACCTATAGCTGACACTACAGGTTCAATAACATGGTCATATGATGATAGATATTTCTTCTATACTAAGCTAGATAAATTCCATAGAGCTAAAAAAATTTTTAGACATAAGCTCAACACACCTATAACTGATGATGAACTTATTTTTGAAGAAATGGATGATAGGTTTACTTGTAGTATTGGGACTAGCTCAGATGAAAAATTTTATTTTATATCAACTTCAGAACACACAACTTCAGAAGTGCATTTTTTTAGTAAAGATGAAAAATCACCAAAGCCTAAGATTTTCTTAAAAAGAGAGAATGAAATAGAATATTCTCTTGATAGTTGGAATGGATATTTTTGGATCCATACAAATAAGAGGGCTAAAGATTTTAAAATATGTAGGTGTAAAAATGAAAATATTGAAAAATGGGAAGATTATATTCCTGCAAAAGAAGAAATTTTAATTGGTAGTTTTTTTCTTCTTAATAATTGGATGATAAGAGCTGAAATAGTTGATGCGTTACCAAAATTATTTGTAAGAAATTTGAAAACAAACAAAGAAGAAGAGCTCATTATCTCTAGTGAAGAAGTAATTAGTCCGGGTATAAGTTTAAAGCAAAAAGATAGAAATACTGATGTGATAAGAATTGGATATGAATCACCTAGAACACCTTCTCGAGTCTATGAATACAATATTATCACTAAAGAAAAAAAATTAGTTAAAGAGCTTGAGATTCCATCAGGCTACGATCGGGAAAATTATATTACAAAAAGAATAAATTGTGTTGGGCATGATGGCAGAAAAATTCCGATTACGATCACACATCACAAAAATACAAAACTAGATGGTAGCGCTCATGTACTTCTTTATGGTTACGGATCTTATGGATATTCTAGTCCTACAAATTTTTCAACTTCAAGATTAAGTTTAATTGAAAGAGATATCATTTGGGCAACCGCTCATATTAGAGGTGGAATGGAGAGAGGAATGAAATATTGGGAAGAGGGCAAGATGTTAAATAAAAAAAATACTTTTAAAGATTATATTTCTTGTGCAAAATTTTTAATTGATAAAAAGTTTACTAGTAAAGGTAAAATAATTGGATATGGAGGAAGTGCAGGCGGTTTACTTATGGGTGTGGTTGCCAATGAGGCTCCAGAGCTTTTCTTAGGTATGATTATGTCGGTCCCTTTTTTAGATTCTTTGAGCACAAATTTAGATCATTCCTTGCCTTTAACGGTTGGGGAATTTAATGAATTTGGTAACGCTAAAGAAAACAAAGATCATTTTGTTTATATTAAATCTTACTCACCATATGAAAATATTAAAAAGATGGATTACCCAAATCTACTTGTTACTACAAGTTTGTCTGATAACAGAGTGCTTTTTGACGAACCTACAAAGTACGTGGCAAAACTTCGAGATTTTAAAACTGACAAAAACTTATTACTTTTTAAATGTGAAATGAACGCAGGTCATGGAGGCAGATCTGGAAGAGATGCGGCTATAGAAGAAATAGCCTTTGATTATGCGTTTGCATTAAAAATTGCTAATAAAATATAATTAAAAACAATTTTTACTACTAAAGCCAACAATTACATCCTTAGAATTAATCTCAAATTTTCTTTCACACTTAACTGAAAGTTTTTTTGAAATATAAATGTAATTTCTATTTCCGGTGCTTGTTATTTCTATTGAGTCTGGCTTTCCAAATACAATCTTAAGCTCTGTCTCTGACTGATTAATCCATTTATTCAGCTTTTCTTCTTCTTTCTTTGCGCTTTCATCTATTTTTTTATTGACAGTTTTGCAGGATGAAAAAAATGCAAAGACAAATAATATTAAAAAAATTTTAAATAAGTTGTTCATTTTCAACTATACTTAGAATACTATAAAAACTTATAAACAGATATATTACCTATAAGTTGTAAAAGGCAATCTGCATGCCAGGTACACAGTTATTTCATGTAATTTTTAATGGGAATAAGATATTTTCAGTTTAATAGGATGAATCAATAAAATTAGGAGAAATCATAATGTTAGATAAATATTTTAAATATAGAGAAAATAAAACAAATTTTAAAACTGAAGTTATAGCTGGCGTCACCACTTTTTTGACGATGGCGTACATAATGTTCTTAAATCCTTTTATACTCTCTGGCGAATTTGCCGGAGCAGAAAAAGGTTTTTTTGATTTTGGAGCAGTATTCACTGCAACAATTGTTGCAACAGCCGTAGCGTGTTTTGTAATGGCTTTTCACGGAAAAACTTGGCCGATAGGTTTGGCGCCAGGAATGGGCATAAATGCATTTTTAGCATTCGGTGTTGTCGGTAGCATGGGCTATTCACCACAAGCTGCTCTTGGAGCTTGTTTAGTAGCAGGAATTCTATTCTTAATAATTTCTTTAACTCCTATTAGGGCATGGCTAATTAACTCTATACCTAAAAGTTTAAAACTTGGTATTGGGGCGGGGATAGGATTATTTTTAGCAATAATTGCTTTAGAAATAATGGGAGTTGTGGCAGACCATCCTGTGACTCTTGTGACTCTTGGTGATCTTAAAAATCCGCTAGTTCTTCTTGGCTGCTTAACTTTTGTAGCAATTATAGTTTTAGAAAAGATGAAAATTAAAGGTAATATTATTATAGGAATAATTTTCTTTAGTATAATTGCATGGGCAACTGGTCTGGCTAAATTTAATGGAGTAGTAAGTGCTCCTCCTTCTATGTCATATCTTTTTGCTTTTGATTTAAAAGCTGCTTTGACTGCAGGAATGTCGACAGTAATTTTTACCTTATTGTTTATCGATTTTTTCGATACTGCTGGAACATTAACTTCAGTAGCTAACGTAGCAGGTAAAGTTGATAAAAAAGGTCGAGTAAAAGATATTGATAAAGCAATGTTATCTGACAGTGTCGGAACAGTAGCAGGAGCTATGATGGGTACTTCAACTGTAACTAGTTATGTAGAATCTGGGGCTGGAGTGAAAGCCGGTGGACGTACTGGAATGACAAGTTTAGTAATTGGAGTTCTATTTTTATTGTGTTTATTCTTTTCACCACTTGCAACTAGTTTGCCAAAAGAAATTGATGGCGCGGCACTCCTTTATGTTTCTGTCCTTTTTGTGAGAAATATAACTGATATTGACTGGGATGATATTGCAGAATCTGGGCCTTCATGTTTAGCGATGATTTCTATGCCTCTCACTTACAGTATATCAAATGGTATAGCTTTAGCATTCATTGCTTACGCATTGATTAAAATTTTAACTGGGAAATTTAGCTCTACTTCGCCAGCTATATGGGTTATAGCAGTACTGAGTGTTTTAAGCTTTGCAGTTTAATATTAACTGAAATTATTTAATAAAGGCCGGTGTGAACTGGCCTTTATTTTTTTTTATACTTCTCTTTAAGCTGTTCTATTCTAACTTCTTCGTATTTTTCAAAAGGCTGAACTATCCAAGGATTATCAGATAGTTTGATAGCACAATAATCGGCTTTAAATATAGACTGTTTTTTTTTCCATAAAATGGCTGTTTTAATATCTTTTATTTTATCCTTTAATGGTGGATATTTTTTTAACCAGTCTATACTTCGATTTAGTGTTGTGCCAGTATCAGACAGATCATCACATAAAAGTAGATTGCCGCCATAATTTTTTACAGTTGAGCTCATTTCTCTTGAAAAAGTTAATTGTCCTTGTTGATCTTCTATTCCTTTGCCAGAATAAGACTCTACAGCTAAATATGCACATTTTAATTTAAAAACTCTACTTAAAACATCAATGATGGGAGCTCCTCCTCTCATAATACCTATCAAGAGATCAGGTTTGTAGCCGCTATCAGCTATTTGTATTGCAAGTTTTTCAACAGTTGAATTATACTCGTCCCAAGATATAAAAAGTTTTTCAGCCATAGAAAAAATTAAATCATTTTAGAGGAGATGTAAATGAAAGGATATTGGATAAGTTTATATACAAGAATTGAAGATAAGGAAAATTTAAAGGAATATGCTGAAGTTGTAACTCCGATTATTAAAAGTTTTGGAGGAGTTCCTTTGGTTAGAGGGGGAAAGAGTAAAGTTTATGAAGGAGATAATTTCCTCAGAACTGTTGTATGGGAATTTCCTAGCTATGTTAAAGCACTGCAATGCCATGACTCTAAAGAATATCAAGCGGGTTGGGAGATTGCTAAGAAAACAACAGAAAGACATATGCAAGTTGTAGAAGGTTTCAATATTGGATAGGTTCGTTGTCTATAGATCTCCATAAATACCAGGTTGCTACAGAACAGTAAGGTGTAAATTTTTTATAGAGCTTATCTAAAAAAATTTTTGGTGGAAAATATTTTTTATTATAATTATTTGAAATAGCTCTAAGCAATCCAATGTCTTGAAGCGGCCAAATATTCGAACGATTAAACGTAAAAAGTAAAATCATCTCAGCTGACCACCTCCCAATCTGTTTCAAATCTGATAAATATTCTATAGCTTCCTCATCAGTCATTCTCTTTATTAAGCTTGGCTTAAAAGTTTTTTTAAGAATCTTTTTAGCTAAATCTTTTATGCCTCTAGCTTTTTGTCTACTCAGGCCACAACTTTTTAAACTACTAAATGATAATTTATTTACTGTCTTAGCGTTGATTTTATTATTACATTTTTTTTTAAATTTTAGAAAAACTGAGTTAGAGGCTGCAACACTAATTTGCTGTCCTATTATGCTTTTACAAAGTGAAAAAAAAACATCGTTACGAGTAATAAGATTTCCATCTTTATAACTAAAAATTAATTTTCTCATAACTTTATCTCTTTTTGATAAAATTTTTTTTGCCTTAGTCCAATATTTAGGGGCCTTACTCATGTTCTTGGAGCAATTATTTGTTTTTTTAATTTGTTCTCTCTCATAAAAATTATCAAAGAGCTAATAATTACCAGAGCGGCTCCTAATAAAGTCAAAATTTTTGGCACTTCACTCCAAATGAAGTAGCCAAATAGAATGGCAAATACTAAACTTAAATATTTTATTGGTGTCACAAGTGATGCTTCTGCCAATCTATAGCTTTGAGTTAATAATAAATTTGCTACACTTCCACATAAACCAAGTACAAAAAATAATAAAAAATCTATATATGTTGGCATTACCCAATCACTAAATAAAATTGTGCTTAAACCCAATAAAGTACAAAGTAATGTAAAATAAAATGCTATTGTGTAATTAGGCTCTGTTTTAGAAAGCGACCTAACACTTATGGCAACACATGCAAAAAATATGCAGAACACAATAGGAGTAATATAATAATAATTTAGATCTATAAACGCAGGTTGAATAATTAAAAGCATCCCTAAAAATCCAAGAAATACAGCTGACCATCTTTTGATTCCAACTCTTTCAGATAAAAAAATAATAGATGCGATTGTAACGAATATTGGTCCACCGAACGTTAATGATACGACATCTGCTAATGGCAATTCTCTTAAACCAAAAAATAATGCAATAATAGCTAAGGCGCCACATATTGCTCTAAAAGCATGAAGACCTGGACGAGAGGTTTTGTAAAAAGAAAATATTTTGTCTTTTGGTATAATAAAAAAAATAGGAATGAACCCGATAAAAAATCTTAAAAAAAGCACTTGTCCAATTGGATAATAATCTAGCCACTTAACGCAAATATCCATGATAGAGAAGCAAATAACACTACCTACCATGTACAATACGCCTATTTGATTTTGTGTTAACAATTTAATATCCTCATAAATTCTAAACATATTAAATAACTTATGAAGAAATGTACACTTGCACTTGGTTGTTTTTGGAAACCTGAGGAAAAATTCAAAAATAAACTTGGAATTATTGAAACAGAAGTTGGTTATGCAGGAGGAAAGAGTCCTAATGTTACCTATAAAGAAGTATGTGTTGGCGATACTGGTCATGCAGAAGTAGTAAGGCTTACATTTGATGAAAAAGTAATTTCATTTAAAAGGATATTAGATTTGTTTTTTAAAATGCACGATCCAACTCAAAAAGACATGCAATTTCCTGATATTGGAACTCAATATAGAAGTGAAATATTCTATGAAAATGACGACCAAAAAAAGGAGGCTCAAGAAGTTTTGAACGAAAAAAATAAAGAATTGAGTGGAAAAATTGAAACTAATGTTTCAAAAATTAAAAATTATTGTAAAGCAGAAGAGTATCATCAAAAATATATAGAGAAAAATAAGTGATGAAAAACTTAGTATCAACAGACTGGCTTGAGAATAATCTCAATAAAGTAAGAATAATAGACGCAACTTGGCATATGCCCAACTTAAATCGAGAACCATATAAAGAATATTTGGAGACTCATATATCAAATTCAGTTTTTTTTGACCTTGATAAAAACTCTAATGAAAAATCTTCTCTGCCTCATATGCTGCCCGATAAACAAAAGTGGAAAGGGATAGTTTCAGATTTTGGAATTAAAAATTCAGATAATTTAGTGATTTATGATAACTCCGATACATTTAGCTCATGCAGATGCTGGTATAGCTTTATTTATTTTGGTCATGACCATAATAAAGTTTCTATTTTAAATGGTGGTCTAAAAAAGTGGATAAGAGAGAAAAAACCTTTAACAAACAAAATAATTAAATTTACTAAAAGTGAGTATGCGGTGAAGGAAAATAAATTCTTAATTAAAAATAAAGGGCAAATTAAACAAAATATTTCTCAAAAACATTTTGAATTAATTGACGCAAGATCAGAAGAAAGATTTAAAGGACTAGTGCCAGAACCTAGAAAGGGTCTTAAAAGTGGACACATCCAAAATTCAAAAAATATTCCTTTTTCTAAGTGTATTAATATAGGTGATAATACTTTTAAAAATAAAGATGAGTTGAGCGAAATATTTAACAAACAAGATATTGATTATGCAAAAGATATAGTTTTTACTTGCGGATCAGGAGTTACAGCTTGTGTTTTGGGTCTAGCAAATTCTATTATAAGTGGTAAAACACCTATTATCTATGACGGATCTTGGTCTGAATGGGGTAAAGAATAAACTATGAAAAAATCTAAAAAAGTAACTATTGGAATATTATTATTTTTTATTGTGGTAGCTGTTATAATTGGAGGCAGAAGTGCTATTGGTAATCATTTCAAAAAAAAATTTTCAAAAAGACCTCCCCCAGGAGTAATAGTTGAAGTTGTAAAAGAGAAAAATTTTAGTCAAACTATTGAAAGCTATTGCACAGCTTTAAGTAGCCAATCAGTTTCTTTTAAAATTAAAAAAAGTGAGCTCATTGAACCAATTAATTTTGGTAAAAAAGTAAAGAGAGGAGATATAATTGCTAAATTATCCTCAAAAAATATTATAGCACCTTTTTCTGGAAAAACAGGAACGAGGGGTATTAGTTCATCAATCTTAGGAACAAATTCTATTATGCTAACTCTTGATGACTCAAAGAGTATACTTTGTGATTTGCAAATTCCTGAAGTTTTTGCAGGAGTATTAAAAAAAGGCTTAAGAATAAACGCCAAATTTCTGGCGTATGAGGATAAAAATTATGAAGGGGTGATTGACTCTGTTGCATCTAGAATTGACGCTCAGACTCGGTCAATTTTAGCTCGAGCAAAAATTAAAAATAAAGACCTGGAAATCCTACCAGGCTCTCTTTTAGATATACAACTTTTTTATAATGAAAAAAAAGCTCTTTCTGTAGCTGATACTAGTATAATTTTTGAAGATAAAAAGAAATTCATCTATAGAATTTTAGAAAGTAACAAAATAGAAAAAGTTGAAATCGTTACAGGTATAAGAAAAGATGGAAATTTAGAAGTTTTAAGCGGTCTAGAAGAGAGTGATAAAATTGTAAAAGAAGGACTAACACGTTTAAATAAAGGGATGACCGTCAAACCATTAATTGAATAGTAATGCATAATTTTTGTCTTCTGAATATAAAAAGACCTGTGTTAAGTAGTGTGTTTTCGTTACTTATCGTTGTTTTCGGTTTGTATACATTCTTTCAAATTAGCACTAGAGAATTACCAAAGGATCTTCAGCCTCCGGTAGTAGAAATTAGAACCAACTACACTGGGGCAAGTCCTTCTATAATTTCATCTGAAATATCTGAACCAATAGAGTTAGCAGTTGGTGGAGCCGAAGGCATTAAATCAATCGACACCATCTCAGAAATTGGAAGAAGTACAATTAAAATAGAATTTTTAACTAATATTGATGTTGATGATGCTGCAAACGATATTAGAGAGAGGGTCGCTAGAATTTTAGATAACCTTCCAAATGATAGCAAGGCTCCAGAAATTAGAAAGGCATCAGCAGGTTTTTCTACAAGTATGTGGTTATCTGTAAGTAGCACTTCTTGGAATTCATTAGAAATTGGTGATTATGTAAAGAGAAATTTAGTTGATACATTCAGTTCTGTTCCTGGGACTGGACGAATAATTGTAGGCGGAATTAATGAAAAGGCAGTCAGAGTTTATCTAAATCCAATTATACTTAGTGCAAATGACCTGGATGTCAAAGAAGTTGAGGACGCAATAAAAAAAAATAATGTTTCTATTCCTGCAGGAACTATAGAAGCTAATAATGTAGATCTGACTCTTGATCTGGGAAAAACATACAAAGATATAAATTCCATTAAACAATTACCAATAAAGAAAATTAATAGCAAAATAATCACCTTAGGAGATCTTGGAGAGATAAAATATGGTCCAGTTTCAGAAAAAACACTTTTTAAAGCCCAAAGTCGTAATTCAATAAATGAAAATACTGTTGGGATTGGAATTTATGCTCGAACAAATGAGAGCACAGTAACGCTCTCAAAGAATATAAGAAAAAAAATTAAGGAAGTAAAAAAAACTTTACCAAATGGCCTGACATTAGCAGTTAGTTTCGATAGAGCTAGCTATATCAAAGAGGCTATCATGATGTGTTATCAGTCCATAATCTTAGCTTTAGCACTTGTAGTTGGTATAATTTATCTTTTTTTAGGAAATGTTAGAGCGATGATAGTGCCTGCAGTTACATTACCAGTTAGTTTAATTGGAGCTGCATTAGGTTTATGGATTTTTGGACTTACTATTAATATTTTTACTTTACTTGCGGTTATATTAAGCGTGGCCATAGTTACTGATGACAGCGTAGTTATGACAGAGTCTATTTATCACAGAGTTGAACAAGGTGACTCTCCTTTGTTGGCAGCAGCTAATGGAAGTAAAAATGTTATTTTTGCTATCTTGTCTACAAGTATTATAATTTTAGCAACATTTGCACCTTTGCTATTTATTGGTGGTATAAGTGGCACTCTCTTTAGAGAAATGGCAATAACTCTTTCTATAGCAGTTATAATAAGTACATTTACTGCTCTATCCATTGCACCAATGCTAGGATCAAAATTATTAAATAAAAAGGAAAATAAAACAAGGATTGTTCAAAAATTTGAAAAATTTTTCAAATCATTTGAATTTTTCTACTCTGAAACTTTAAGTTATTGGATTAAAAAGCCTAAGATAATTATTTGGTTTATGGTTTTTATAGTTTTAATAGGTGGACTTCTTTTCAAAATTACTCCTAAGACTTTACTAGAAAAAAATCCTGATAGAGGAGTATATCTTGTGTTTGGAAAAACCGATGAATCATCCTCATTCGAATATACTGTTGATAAAGCAGAAAAAGTTGAAAAAAGATTAATACCTCTTCTGCAAAAAGAGGATGAACCATACCAAAGACTGATTATGAGAGTGCCGGGTTTTGGACGATCTTCACAGTCATATAATTCATTTATAATAATTGCATTATTAGATAACTGGAAAGATCGAAAAGAAAGTGCTCAAAAAATTGTTAGAAAGGCCATAGGTAAAATAGTTACTGTTCCCGGAACAATGGCTTTTCCCTTAACTCCGAATTCTATAAGAGTAAGCAACTATCAAAAGCCTGTCGTTGTTACAATTACTGGGCCTTCTTACGAAAAACTTTATAAATGGCAAAATCTTGTAATGGATGATTTGAGGAAGAATAAAAACTTAGCAGATATAACATCAGATTACTCAAAAAATAAACCGGAAGTAGAACTGCTTATTGATGAAAAGAAAGCAAAAGATTTAGGTTTATCTATTCAGTCAATTGGTAAATCGGTGGAAACACTATTTTCCGGAAAAACAGTTACAACTTTAAATGAGTCAGGGAAAGAATACCCAATAATTTTACAAGCAGATCTGAAAGACAGAAGAAAAACAGAAAGTCTAAGTAAAATTTTTGTTCGTTCTGAAACAACTGGCAAATTAATTTCGCTAGCGAATGTAGTACGTTTTGAGGAAAAAGGATCTGCAAAACTTCTAACACGTTACCAAAGATCAAAATCAATAACTTTAACTGCACGTTTAATGGATGGATATACTTTAAATGAAGCCTTAAATTTTATTGAGAAAACTATAGATGAAAAGGCACCATTAGCTGGAATTCATTACAAGGGTAAATCTTTAGATTTAAAAGAAGCATCAAATGAACTATTGGTTATATTCGCCTTATCTTTAATAAGTGCTTACCTAGTAATGGCTGGTACTTTTAATGCATGGCGACAGCCATTTGTAGTAATGCTAACAGTTCCATTGGCTGCGATAGGAGGATTAATTTTTATCCTTTTATTTGATAGTACAATAAATATCTTTTCACAAATTGCCTTAATAGTTCTTATAGGGATTGCTACAAAAAATAGTATTTTGATAGTGGATTGGGCTAATCAGTTAAGAACTGCAGGAAAAACTGTTGAAATTGCCATTATTGAATCTTGCAAAAGAAGATTTAGACCAATCATGATGACCAGCATATCAACACTCATAGCAATGATTCCTTTAATAGTAGGGAATATTGGTCCTGGAGCAGGCGAGGGTATTAGATTAGCTGTTGGTTGTACTATTTTTGGAGGTATGCTCATAAGTACTTTCTTAACCTTATTCACTACACCAGTGTTTTATCTATTACTTTGCAAAAATTCAAAAAGAATGGATGAGGTTGATTTACGTTTAGGAAAGGAATTTAATAAATAATATATTTCTTTTTATTTAAATTTTTTTTACAAACCGTTAATTGTTTTCTATATTTACTTGAAGTTTCTCTAACTGACTTCGCATAAATAATTGCTTTCTTGTTATGTTTAGAATTTTTATAATCTTTCCATCCCAAATAATAAGCAAGGTACTGACGATAAGGATCATTCTTTGGAATTTTTAAAATCTTTGAAGATTTACTAATATACCATCCTATAAAATCTACAGAGTCTTTATAACGCATTCTTGTAGCAAGCTTTCTTCCTGTTTCATTTTCATATTGTCGCCATGTCCCTTTTATTGCCTGAGAATATCCAAAAGAACTTGATTTCCTTTTATAAGGAATAATTTTAAATAATTTTATTCTTTCTGGCTTAGCTAACCAATTAAAGTTACTTTCTTTTTTGATAAATGCTAGTTGTATATGAATAGGAACGCCCCATTTTTTATATGCTCCTTTTGAATGTTTGTACCAAAGGTATCTCTCTTTAAATATTTCACAACTGTTTTTAGTATTTCTAGGTACAGAAGAACAAGCGGATAAAAAAAAGAATATTATAATTATTAAATATTTTTGTAAATGAATCACTTTTATTTTTATATAATAATTTAATTAGAAATTCTTCTCCATTTTTCAGGATTCATAAATTCTCCTCTCCATAACCCTGATTTGTTTTGTTTAGCAAATTCTTCGTCTGCAACATATTTTTTTGAATATTTTTTATAGGCTATGGCATAGCCATTTGAAACCATCCATTTATTTATATCTAATTTCTTTAAATAACAAATTGCTATGTATCTATTATATCTATCTTTTGATTTTGAAATACATTTAACTTTTTTATTTTTAATTTTTTTTTTTAAAGCTGTAGTGGCGTATATCCCACAGTCATATTGATTTTGAAAAGAAAACATACTGATAGATAAAAAAATTTTTTTACATTTCTGTTTTTTTTCGGGAGCATCGATACCAAAAAGTCTAATCTTTAATTTTTTAATAACTAAAGTGTCGCCATCTATAATTTTTGGATATCCATTAATTATTTCCTTGCTATGTAACTTTTCAGTATAAAATAAAAATAATATGAATAGTAAACTAAGTAAAATCTGACTTTGCTTTTTCATTAAGCTCATTCATTTTTTTCCTTATTTCTTCGTCAGAAATACTTTTATTTTCTAAATCTTTTTTAATCTTTCTAAAAACATCTTCATCTCCTGCTTCTTCAAAATCAGCTTTAATCACTGACTGAATATATTCTTTTTCTTGATCAGAATTATAGCTTAATTCCTTAGATACCCATTCGCCAATATATTTATTTCTTCTGGCGCTTACTTTGAACTTTAATTCTTCATCATGGGCAAATTTTTTTTCAAATGATTTTTCTCTATCATCAAATTTATTCATAATCTTATTATACTGATTTAATTATCCATTTCAAAAATTAATACTTTTATTTTTAATATTTAAAATATTTAATACCTTTCATTTCAATTATCTAATATAATAAATTATTATTAATCAATAACAAAAGTTATATGGCTAAATTGATTCTTGTTAGACATGGTCAAAGTGTATGGAATGCGGAAAATAGATTTACCGGATGGGTGGATGTAGATTTGTCCGAAAAAGGAAGTTTGGAGGCACAAAAATCAGGTCAGCTCATTAAAAATTTGAATATCAATATAGATGTTTCCTATACATCTTTTTTAAAAAGAGCTATTAAAACTCTCACAACCATACTTCAAGAAAATGGCTTGGAACTAAAATTTAATACTTCTTGGGAATTAAACGAAAGACATTATGGGTCTTTAACTGGTCTTAATAAAGAAGAAACAAAGAAGAAAATTGGAGAAGAGCAATTTAAAAAATATAGAAGATCTTGGGATGTACCGCCGCCACCATTATCTGCAAATGACAAAAATCTTTCTTTATTTAGTCCTTTAAACGCAAGTATACCTTTAGGAATGATACCGTTTACGGAGTCTTTAAAAGATACTTATGAACGAGTAATTCCTTATTATAAAAAAGAAATTAAAATTCATATTAAAAAAAATAAAAATGTTTTAATATCAGCGCATGGAAATTCATTAAGAGCTCTATGTAAAAGTCTATTTAATATTTCTGATCAAAAAATAAATGAGTTAGAAATACCAACCGGTAATCCTTTGATAATTGAATTTGATAGTAATCTTGAAATTAAGAAATATTATTATTTGGACGAGAGTAGAGCTAAAACTATTATTTTTAATCAATAATTTCTCAAATTAGATATTTTATCGTACATTTCTTTTGTGTTTAAGTGGTAAAACTTTTGCTTACTTTCTTTTCCAATTAAGGAATTGTTCTCAATTAAATAGTTCCAAATCTTGTTCATAGAAAATACCTTATCTTTTACAGAAATGAAAACGCCTTGATCTAAAATTTGAAGACCGGTAAAAATGAATTTATTACTATTGTCTCTACTAATCACATCATCGTAAAGATTAAAATCTCCCTTGAAAGAGCTATCAAAACTTAAATTCTTATTGACTAACAACAAACAGGGGCTTTTCTTCGTAAAATAAAGGTCTTCTAAATTTTTTAATTCATTAGAATAAGCTTCATTCCATAAAGTATCAGGATTAATTGCAACAAAAGGTTTTTTGAAAGATCTAGTAGCGTTGAATATACCCCCTCCTGTATCAAGTAACAAATCCTTTTCATCTGAAATTATAATTTTTGCATCATACTTTTTTTTATTAATAAAATCTTTTATTTGATCTGGAAGATAATGAACGTTTATAGCTATTTCTTCTATACCATGATTTATTAATAACTCTATAGCTCTCTCTAGCAAATTCTTGTTACCTATTTTGATTAATGGCTTTGGTGTTTTTAGAGTGATGGGGTGCATTCTTTTTCCTAATCCAGCTGCCAGAATCATACCGTGTTTAATTTTCATATATTAATCTTCTTTAGCTTTTTTAAAGGTAAATGCTTTTTAAATAGTATTTTCAAGTTATTAAAAATAGGGTTTCTTGTTCTTCTTTCAATAAGTGACCAAGTGTAGGGTAAATATTTAAGGTAATTGGGTTTTCTGTCTCTTTTATAAAGACGGACAAAAATTCCAAGTATTTTTAAGTTTCTTTGAACAGATAAAATATCAAAATCATTTTTGTAGTAAGATTGATCTTTAGCTTTAAATTTTGATTTTTGTATGTAGTGCCTAAACAAGTCATCTTGGGTATTTTTTGGGATTTTAATTCTTACATCGTCAATTAATGAAGCAACATCATATAAAGGATTTCCGATTATTGCGTCTTGATTATCGATAAGACTTAACTTCTTTCTTGTAATCATAATATTAGATGCATGAAAATCTCTATGTGTAAAACAGTTATTTTTAAAATAAAGTTTTTTGTAAATATTATTAAGCTCTTTCCTTAATATTCTTTTTATTTTTCCAATCTTTATATTTTTAGAACAATATTTTAAATACCAGTCAAAAAATAAATCTGATTCTTTGTGTAATAGGTTAAGAGAATATTTGGCGAATCTTATTTTTTTTCCACTAAAATAATACTGATTTTTAAATTTAATCTTTTGTAGTTTAGTGATTAATTCAATTAGTTTTTTGTAATCTTTTAGTTTATTTTTCTTATTTTTAATATAATCATAAAAAGACTTATCACCTAAATCTGTAATTTCTATCATACTGTCTTTGTAATAATTTTTTAGAAGCTTAGGAGATAAAACATTATTACTATTCAAAATTTTATTTACAACAGAGTAGACAATTAAGTTTTTATACTTTTCTTTTCTTGCAAAAACTATTATTGAATTTTTGTTATTTTTTTTTACTCTATAAAATTCTCTAAAAGAAGCATCACCAGAAATCTTTTTTAATTTATAATTCATCTTTATTAATTTCTTTCCATTTTCCATATCCCTTAATACTCAATTCTCTTTCGTTCTCCTTGTCAGAATGCTTTAAATACAACTCTAATCTATTCACTAAGTTTGTCTCAACTAATTCTGGCCATTCAATGATTTTAATTGATTTCACACCCTCTTCAAAAATGCTTAGCTGCGTTAGTTCTTTCTTATTTTTAATTCTATAAAGATCATAATGCATTACTTTTAGATTTTTAATATCGTATTCATACAATAAATTAAAAGTGGGGCTTAAAACTTCTGTTTGCTTGACTCCCCTTTTTTTTTGTAAATAGTTAATAAAATTTCTTGTAAAAGTTGTTTTACCCACGCCAATTTCACCAATTAAAAAAATGCAATCTTTTTCAGATACTTTGTCAGCAATTTTATCTGAAATTGATCTAAGGTGTTCTAAAGATTTAATAATCATTAGCTACTAATCTAGTAGCGATAAGTATCTGGTTTAAATGGCCCTGATGGTTTAACGCTAATGTAGTCTGCTTGTTCTTTTGACATTTTAGTTAATTTTGCCCCAACCTTTTCTAAATGTAACGTAGCTACTTTTTCGTCTAAATGTTTCGGTAAAACATAAACTTTTTTTTCATATTTAGCTGAATTGTTCCATAATTCGATTTGTGCAATCACTTGATTTGTAAAAGAAGCACTCATTACGAAACTAGGGTGCCCAGTTGCACAACCTAAATTCACCAATCTTCCTTCTGCTAATAAAATAATTCTTTTTTTATTTGGTAATTCTATTTCGTGAACTTGAGGTTTAATCTCATCCCATTTGTAATTTTTTAACGCATCAACTTGAATTTCATTATCAAAATGGCCAATGTTACATAATATAGCTCTGTCTTTCATGTCTCTCATGTGATCAGCTGTTACTATATCTTTGTTCCCTGTAGCAGTTACTACAATATCTGCATCTTTAATTGAGTCACTCATTAAAACAACTTCATATCCTTCCATTGCAGCCTGTAATGCACAAATTGGATCGGTTTCAGTTACCATAACTCTGGCACCAGCTTGTCTCAATGATGCTGCGCTTCCTTTTCCTACATCACCAAATCCAGCAACAATAGCTACTTTCCCAGACATCATAACATCTGTTGCTCTTTTTATTCCATCAACCAAGCTTTCTCTACATCCGTACAAATTATCAAATTTTGATTTTGTAACTGAGTCATTTACATTAATTGCTGGTATTAAAAGCTCTTTATTTGCCTCCATTTTTTTCAGAGCTAATACTCCTGTTGTTGTTTCCTCTGAAACTCCCTTAATATTTTTTAGTAAGTCCTTATAATCTTTGTGCATTAAAGCTGTAAGGTCTCCACCATCATCCAAAATCATATTAGGTTTCCAATCTTTCTTTCCCTCTATAGTTTGTTTAACGCACCACCAGTATTCTTTTTCGGTTTCACCTTTCCAGGCAAATACTGGTATTCCAGCTTTGGCAATTGCTGCTGCTGCATGATCTTGGGTAGAAAAAATATTACAAGATGACCATCTTACTTCTGCACCTAGTTCTACCAATGTTTCAATTAAAACTGCTGTTTGAATTGTCATATGAAGACATCCAAGAATGCGAGCTCCCTTTAAAGGTTTTTTATTTTTGTATTCTTTTCTTAAAGCCATTAATCCTGGCATTTCTGTTTCTGCTAAAGAAATTTCTTTTCTTCCAAAATCAGCTAGTTTTATATCTTTTACTTTGTAATCTTCTGACATAATTATTTTGCTTTTATCAATATAATTTAATCTTATCAAGCGGCAATACTATACTAATTTAGGTAATAGAACTTCTATTTGAGCACCTTGTGAATTCCTGCGATTAGATGCTGATACTTTCCCTTTATGAAGCTCAATTATATTTTTCACAATGTTTAATCCAAGCCCGGAGTGTTCTCCAAAACTATGTGGTCTATTGCTATAAAATCTTTTAAAAATATTCTGAACAACAGTCTCACTAAATCCAGGGCCTTCATCTTTAATTGTCAGTATAAAATTTTTATTTTTTTCACTTATTTCAATTTCGATTTTACTTTTATCTTTGCTAAAAGAGACAGAATTATCTAATAAATTTGCTATTACTTGTTCCAATCTATTCTCTATCCCCAAAATAAAATAACCTTTTCCATTTTTGTTTTTACAAACGATTTTTATATCAATATTTTTATTTTGGTTTATCAAAGATTGATTAAAGTCTTCTACGACATTATTTACAATCTCATTAAGATCTATCTTTTTCATTTTTTCTCTAGACCATGAAGCTTCATCTTTTAACATCTGAGAATAATCGGTTATTAATCTTTCTATTCTCTCAACATCGTGATCAATAATTTGAAACAATTTTTCTCTTTCATTTTCCTTAGCTTTATGTAGAAGTTCTGATGCGCCTTTTAGAGATGCTAGAGGATTCCTAATTTCATGAGCTAAATCTGTAGAAAATGTTTCTGCTCTATTGGCCCTTTTTTGTAATTCTGTTGTCATTTCATCTATAGACTTAGTTAACTTTCCTATTTCGTCTTTTCTTAAAAAGAATTTATTTATATGTGTTGGTTGTTCAGATTTTTGTTTGATGGACTCCGTATATGAAACCAGGAATCCAATAGGTTTTAAAATATATTTATTCAAAAATAAAGAAAAAATTAAAATTACCAATGCCACAGCAAAAACTGTTCTCAAAATAAAATTTTTTCTTTCCTCAACAGCAAATAAAATGTCGTTAGCTTCTTCGGTCACCATTATATAACCTACAAAATTGTTATTAATTTTTATTTTTTTTAAAGTACTAACAAAAAAATTTTTGTTTATTTCATTTTCTAGAACTAAAGTTTCGCCTTGAAAGTCTTTTAAAATTATTTCCTTGATTGAATTTCCTTTTTTTTCATCATATTCATTTTGATTTAAGTACTTTTCTTTGTTTGTATCAAGATTATTGCCATCTATGTTTTGTTCTAAAACCAAGTCTGACTTTGTAAAAACTCTTTGATCTAAATCTAGTATATTCGTATCACTAATTAAAACTCCATCAGTATTATAAAATTGAACCCTATCTAAACTTTGGAAAAGAAACCTAGTAGAAAGTAAGAACTGTGTGATGCCCTTTTTGTTAAAAGAAACATTTAATCTTTCTAAATGATCTGAGGTGTTTTTAATAATCAGTGAATGATTTACAGTTCTTTTCTTAACTAAATTTGGCTGAACTGCTTCTAAATAAATTATAGTAAAAATTCCTAAAACTAAGAATACAAAAAAATTAAATAATAAAAACTTTTTTAAAATTGATGCTGACTTTTTTTCTTTCATTAACTAACATTCCATCTATATCCGCTTCCATATCTAGTTTCAATTGCAGAAAACTTGTCATCTACTTTTTTAAACTTTTTCCTTATACGTTTAACATGACTATCTATTGTTCTGTCTTCAATTTCTGTATTTTCCTTATAAGCAATATCCATTAGATGCGCCCTTTCTTTTATCACTCCAGGCCTTTTTGCTAATTCTTTTACAATTAAGAATTCTGTAGTTGTCAGCTTATCTGGCAATGGTTTACCTCCCCATTCACATTCTAGTTGAGATGGGTCTAATTTAAGTTTTCCATGAGATATTAAATTTTTTGAGTCATCAATTGACTGGTTTTTTTTTCTTAATTGAACTCTTATTCTCTCAACTAAAATCTTCATAGAGAAACCGCCAGACTTTTTAACAAAATCATCTGCACCAAGTTTTAAGCCTAATAACTCATCAACCTCCTCATCTTTCGAAGTTAAAAAAATAATTGGTATAGACATTTTTTTTCTTATCTTAGTCAAAAGCTCTTCCCCATCCATTCTTGGCATTTTAATATCTATAATAGCAAGATCAGGGGGGTTTCTAGTTAGACCATTAAAAGCACTTTCGCCATCTATATAAGTTTGAACTTTAAATCCTTCTCTTTCCAAAGCAATACTTATACTGGTGAGTAAGTTGCGGTCATCATCTACAAGTGCAATAGTTTGGCTCATATTTATTTAATAATCCTAATTAAATTGTCAAAATTTAGGCGTTATTTAATATTTTAATTTGTTTCTCCCCAATTATATCCTGTATTTACATTAACCTCCAATGGAATAGAAAATTTATGATGTTGAGATTTTGATGATGAAATCATAGACTCGGTGACTTTCTTAATAGTGTAAGTTTTTTCGCTTTCTCCACATTCAAAAATAAGCTCATCATGAATTTGAAGTAGCATTTGTGCTTTAAATTTTTTATCTATTTCAGCTAATTCGTCAATTTTAATCATGGATAATCGCATAATGTCAGCTGCAGAACTTTGGATGGGAGCATTAATAGCTGCCCTTTCTTGAAAACTTCTTACACTAAAATTTTTATCATTAATTCCTCTGAGATGAATTCTTCTTCCAAATATATTAGAGACAAAACCGTCTCTTCTGCAGGATTTAATTGTTAAATTCATATAATCTTTTATTTCTGGAAATTTTTTAAAATAAGAACTAATAAAACTAGCTGCTTCATCATTGGAAACTGAAATTTGCTTTGCTAAACCAAATTGTGTTATGCCGTAAATGATACCAAAATTAATTGCTTTTGCCTTCCTTCTTAAATCTTGTGCAACTTTATTAATAGGCACTCCAAAAACTTGGCTGGCTGTTAAACTGTGAATATCCTCATTATTTTTAAAAGCTTTTTTTAATTCTTTTACATCAGCTATTTCAGCTAAAATTCTCATTTCAATTTGATTATAATCAGCTGAAATTAAAATATTATTTTTCTCTGCAATAAAAGCTTTTCTTATTTCTCTGCCATCTTCTGTTTTGATAGGGATGTTTTGTAAATTTGGATCACTTGATGCTAGTCTACCAGTATTAGTTGCAGCTAATAAAAAAGAAGTGTGAACTCTTTTTGTTTTTTTGCTTATATGGTCCTGTAAAGCATCTGAGTATGTATTTTTTAATTTGGATAACTGCCTCCATTCTAAAACTATTTTAGGGAATTTATGACCTTTATAGGACAAATCTTCTAGAACGTTTGCGCTAGTTGCTAAACTGCCCTTTTTAGTTTTTTTAAGTTTGGTTATTTTAAGCTTATTATAAATAATTTCGCCCAATTGTTTTGGCGAAGCTATATTAAATTCTCCACCAGCAATCTCAAAAATTTCTTTTTCAATTTTCTTTAATCTTTCGTCATATTTTTTTGACAGTTTTTTTAAATAATTTTCATCAACTTTAATCCCGTTACTTTCAAGCTTTGAAAGTATTTTTACCATTGGCTTCTCAAAATACTCATAAACTTTATTTAATTTCTCCTGATCAAGTCTGTTTTTAAGGTTGTTATAAAGTCTAAAAGTTACATCGGCGTCCTCTCCAGCGTATTCCGTTGATTTCACTAAATCAATGTCACTAAAGTTGAGTTTATTTTTACCTGTGCCCACTAGATCCTTATAGGAAATTGTTTTATGATTTAAGTGAATTTCGGATAAAGTATCTAAACCGTGCCTATTAACTCCAGCGTCAAGTGTGTAGGAAATTAACATCGTATCTTCCATAGGTTTCATTTCTATTTTATATTGTTTGAAAACTAAGTAATCAAATTTAATGTTTTGACCAACTTTTTTGATACTTGGATCCTCTAAAAGTCCTTTAATTTTCTTAATGACATACTCACTATCTAAACTTTTTATCTTTTTATGACGTAGGGGTATATAACATGCTTTGTTGGGTGAGTGACAAAAAGATATACCTATTAAATCAGTATCTAAACAATTTAAAGAGGAAGTCTCTGTATCTACAGAAATAATTGATTTTGTATTTAGTGTCTTAAGCCACTCATCAAGAGAGTCCGCATCTGTGATGCTCTCATAAATTTTTGTATTTATACCATCTGTTTGCTTTTTGCTGCTTTTAATATGAGATTCTTTACTTGGTTCTCCATAAAACCCAATTGCTTGGCTTAGCAATCTATTAAATTCCATTTCACGAAGAAAATTATAAAGTTTTTCTTTTTTAATATTTTTAAGAATAAAAGAACTTGGGTCATGTGTTACAGGAACATCGTCTTTTAATGTGACTAATTTTCTACTTATAAGAGCTTTATCTTTATTCTGAAGTAATGTTTCTTTTCTTTTTTTTTGTGGAATTTCATTCGCTTTTTTTAAAAGATTATCTAAATCTTTATATTTATTTATTAATTCAGCAGCAGTTTTGATACCAATGCCTGGGACACCTGGGATATTATCAGAACTATCTCCTGCAAGAGACTGGACATCTATAACTTGGCTTGGTTTGACACCAAATTTTTCTAATACTTCTTTTTCGCCTAAAACTTTACTTTTCATTGGATCATAAAGTCTTACATTCTTAGAAACTAACTGCATCAAATCCTTGTCAGATGAAATGATAGTAACCTTAGCCCCCGCTTTTACAATTTTTTTAGAGTATGTAGCTATAAGGTCATCAGCCTCATAATTAAGAAGTTCTATAGAGGGTAGATTGAATGCCTCGACAGACTTTCTTATATACTCAAACTGTGGCACTAGATCATCAGGTGCCTCAGTTCTATTTGCCTTATAGTCTTCGTAAATTTCATTTCTAAAATTCTTTCTTGCAGAGTCGAATATTACCGCAAAGTGCGTAGGCCTTAAATCCGAGTCATCAGATCTTGAGTCTTCTAAAAGTTTGAAGAGCATTGAACAAAAGCCATTTACTGCTCCTGTAGGCAAACCATCGCTCTTTCTAGAAAGAGGTGGCAATGCATAATAAGCTCTAAATATATACCCAGAACCATCAATTAGGTAAAAATGATCAGATTTTTTTAACAAACTCATATATTTATAATACCTTATTTTTTTCGTGATATAATTAAATAAACTATGGATAAAATTGCCCTAACTGTTGAAAATCTTACAAAGGTTTATTTAAAGAATAGAGGAAAAGAAATTTCAGAAAAAGCTTTAAATAATTTAAGCTTTCAGGTTAAGCAAGGTGAAATATTTGGTCTTCTTGGACCGAATGGTGCAGGCAAAACAACATTTCTTAGTATCCTAGGCGGAACTGTAATTAAAACAGAAGGAAAAGTTAATGTTTGGGGTTTTGATCTAGACAAAAATCCTAGACAAGTTAGAGCTTCTATAGGAATAGTCCCACAAGAAGTAAATTTAGATGCTTTTTTTAGTCCTAAAAGTTTATTAGAGCTTCAAGCTGGATTATATGGAGTTCCCAAAAAAAAAAGGATTACTGAGGCTATTTTAAATATGGTTTCTCTATCAAAGCAAGCCAATTCATATTCAAGATCTTTATCTGGTGGAATGAAAAGAAGATTGTTAATAGCCAAGGCAATGGTGCATCAGCCACCAATTTTAGTTTTAGATGAACCGACTGCTGGAGTTGATGTTGAACTTAGAAAAAACCTTTGGGATAATGTCAAAGAACTTAATAAGCAGGGTGTCACAATAATTTTGACTACACATTATCTTTCTGAGGCGCAAAAAATGTGTGATAGAATTGCAATTATTAATAAAGGCAACCTAGTTGCGCTTGACACTACTGAAAAACTTTTAGAAAAAATCCAGACAAAAAAAGCTACTTTCAAGGTAAAAAGCTTTAACGGTAAAAAAGATTTTAATGTTAACGGGGCAAAATTTTTTATTAATTCAGATAATAGCATTGCGGTAAGTTATGATAAAAAATCATCAAACTTTAGCGATATATTAAATCATTTAAGAGAAAATGGTGTTGAAATACAGGATATATCTACTGATGATGGTGATTTAGAAGATGTATTTGTTCAATTAACAAATGACTAGATTTATTCCCAAAAAAAAGTAAATATATGGTTATGGAATTAGTTAAAGTAATAAAGCAGTCTCAAATCATTAAGTATGTATTTTTAGCTTTGATAGGCACAATACTATTGGCTATCTCATCAAAAATTAAAATTCCATTTTATCCAGTTCCTATGACAATGCAAACTTTCGTGGTTCTCTTTATTGGAATCGCCTTTGGTTGGAAATTGGGAACATTTACTATTTTGCTTTACCTATTTGAGGGAATCATTGGCTTGCCTGTTTTTTCAGGTACGCCGGAAAAGGGGGTTGGTTTGTTATATTTTACAGGGGCTACTATGGGATATTTGATAGGTTTTATTTTTGCTTCTTTTTTTGCAGGTTTTTTTAAATATGATAACAATATTTTTAAGAACTTTTTTAAGATAACATTTGCTACTTCTTTTATATATTTTTTAGGTATCATTTGGTTGGGAAGCTTACTTGGTTGGGATAAACCAATTTTCGAGCTTGGTGCAAAACCATTCTTGCTAGCAGAATTATTTAAAATACTGTTAATAACATTTTTTGTTTCAAAAATTATTAAAATAAGAAATTTGATTAATTAAACTACCTGGGTGCTCTTTTAGACAGAATCCTCTGCAGAGTTCTTCTATGCATTTTTAACCTACGAGCTGTCTCTGATACGTTTCTGTTGCATAACTCAAAAACTCTGTATATGTGCTCCCATTTAACTCTGTCTGCTGACATGGGGTCTTTTGGAGGATTAGCTTTAGACTCTGGTGAAGCTAATAACGCAGCCTCAACATCGTCTGCATCCACAGGTTTAGCTATATAATCTATTGCGCCTGCTTTGACAGCTGCAACGGCTGTTGGTAAGTTGCCATATCCTGTTAACATTACAATTCGACTTGATTTTTTGACCTTAAATAGCTCCTTAACCACTTCTAGGCCGTTTCCATCCTCCAGTCTAAGATCAACGACAGCGAAATTTGGGGGTGAATTTTTGAGCAAATCTAGTGCATCTTTCTTACTCTTGGCCTCTTTTACCAAAAAACCCTTCTTTTCCATAGCTCTTGAGAGCCTTCCTCTTAATGGATCGTCATCATCGACGATTAAGAGAGACTTGTCCTCAAAATCTGAAATTTTTAGTTGTAAGGCTGTGTCTTCTGAACTTTTGGTCATAAAGTTTATATGGAGAACATTTTTCAAATTTCAAGCTCTAAATTCCTTTATTTTTTTCTTTACATAGAGTGAAAAAAACCTTAAATGCGAAAAGATAAGGTTTTTTTTAGTAAATTTTTAATGACCTTATCTGTGTAAACAAAATGAGGGGCACATGAGATGCGAAAATTTAGAAGCGTTAACGAGCTAGTTAATATACTTAAACCGGATTTTCCGGTTTATTGTATTCGACCGGAGTCAATAAAAACTTCAACTCAGTTTTTTAAAAAGAACTTTCCTGGAAAAGTTCTTTATGCTGTGAAAACAAATCCAAGTGAAAATGTTATTAAGATTATCATTAATAATGGAATTGAAAATTTTGATGTCGCATCAATTAATGAGGTTAAATTAATCAGAAAAATAAATAATAAAGTAAAAGTATATTTTATGCATACTGTAAAAAGTAGAGAAAATATTAAAGAAGCTTATTTTAAATATGATGTAAAAGACTTTGCTTTAGATACTAAAGAGGAATTACTTAAGATTCTAGAGGCAACAAATAACGCTAAAGATTTAAATCTATATGTAAGAATTGCAATTTCGAATGAACATGCAGAAATAGATTTATCTAGAAAATTTGGAGCCTTACCAAGTGAGGCGCTCGGTTTGTTAAGATTGTCAAAAGAGCATGCTAAAAAAGTAGGTCTAAGTTTTCATGTTGGATCACAATGCATGGATAAAATCTCTTTTACAAAAGGAATAAATGAAATTGGAAATATTATTAAAAAAACAAAAATTGTTCCAGATGTAATAAATATAGGGGGAGGTTTTCCTTCTCTTTATCCAGATTTGATGCCTGAGCCTATAGAAAATTATTTATATGAAATTAAACAAGGATTAAAAAATTTAAAACTAGAAAAGATGCCTGAGATATTCTGTGAACCTGGCCGCGCAATTGTGGCTGAAGCCGGATCTACTATAGTTAAAGTTATATTGAAGAAAAAGCAAAAACTATACATAAACGATGGAACTTACGGTTCTTTATTTGACGCTGGTGTGCCAAATTTTGTATTGCCTTCCAAAATGATACCAAACAACAGTAGAATAATATCAAAAAAATTGACCGCTTTTGATTTTTATGGACCAACTTGTGATAGTCTTGATTACATGAAAGGACCGTTCTTTTTGCCAAATAATATTAAAGAAGGAGATTATATTGAACTTGGGCAACTAGGTGCTTACGGGACAACATTTAGAACAAAATTTAATGGTTTTTACTCAGATGCAAACTTTCAAGTAGGTGACAAACCTATTCTTTCGATGTACGATCGAACAGACAAGCTTGATTATCTTGTTGCATAATGAACAAAAAAAATAGTCCCACTTTAGGGCACAATAAAAAATCACTATTAAATTCTGAAGTTGAACATATCGATATTACATCTTTTGATTCTAGAAAGATTATTGAGTCTATGAAAAAGATGTCATTTACCTCAAGAGATACTGCGAATGCTTCTGAGATTTTTAATGAAATGATAAAAGATAAGAATTGTTCTATTTTCCTTACTATAGCTGGTTCAACCTCTGCCGCAGGATGCATGAAGTTATATTCAGATTTAGTAAAATATAACATGGTTGATGCCATTGTAGCTACAGGAGCTTCGATTATAGATATGGATTTTTTCGAAGCCTTAGGTTTTAAACACTACCAAGGAAATCAGTTCCAAGATGATAAAATTTTAAGAGAAAATTATATAGATAGAATATATGATACTTACATAGATGAGGAACAATTGCAGATTTGTGATAAAGCTATATGTGATATCGCAAATAGTTTACCTCCTAAGGTCTATACTTCAAGAGAATTTATAAGAGAAATAGGAAAATATCTCAAAAAAAACGGAAAAAAGAAAAATTCTCTAATTGAAGTTGCTTACGATAATAATGTTCCAATATTTTGTCCAGCATTTACTGATAGTTCAGCTGGTTTTGGTTTGGTAATGCATCAAGAGCAAAATCCATCAAAACATATAACTATGGACTCTGTAAGAGAGTTTAGAGAGTTAACAGAAATAAAATTAAAATCACAAACATCGGGATTATTAATGATAGGAGGTGGAGTCCCAAAAAATTTTGTTCAAGATACAGTTGTTTGCGCAGAACTTTTAGGAAAAAAAGTTGATATGCATAAATACGCTGTTCAAATAACTGTTGCAGATACAAGAGATGGCGCTTGTAGTAGCTCAACTTTAAAAGAGGCTAGTTCTTGGGGAAAAGTTGATACTTCAAAAGAGCAAATGGTTTTTGCAGAGGCTACAAGTGTACTTCCTTTGATAGCTAGTGATGCATACCACCGTCAATATTGGAAAAATAGAAATCGAAAAAATTTTTCAAACTTATTTGGATAAAAATTGATTTACCTGCCAAACAAAAAAGGTTTTTTAGGAATAGACAATAAATTTAGAATAAAAGAGAAAGCTGTAATAATACCTTTTGGATTAGAAAAAACAGTAAGCTATGGTTCGGGAACAAAAAATGGACCAAAAGAAATAATTAAAGCATCTCATCAAGTTGAATTATTCGATGAGGAACTAAATTGTGAACCATATAAAATTATTGGCATCAAAACAATAAAACCTTTTTCTATAAAAAAAAAGATGGATGATGCTTTAAATCAAATATCGAAAGTAAATGAATTACTATTAAAAAAAAGTTTATTTCCTTTGGTGCTTGGAGGGGAGCATTCAATTACACCTGGTTGTATAAAGCCGTTTACAAAAAAATTTTCTAATTTATTAATTCTACATTTTGATGCTCATGCAGATTTAAGAGAAAGTTATGAAGGAAATAAATTTTCACATGCGTCTGCTATAAGAAGATGTTTGGATTTTAAAAATGTAAGTGTCATATCATTTGGAATTAGAAATATATCAAGTGGTGAAGTAAAATTCTTAAAAAAAAATAGTAAAAGAGTGAAAGTCTTTTGGGCAAAAGATAAAAAAAAATGGAATTTAAATCTTTTCAAAAAAATTATAAAAAATAAAAAAATTTATATTACTTTTGATGTCGATAGTTTAGACTTAAGTTTAATGCCTGCAACAGGCACTCCAGAGCCAGGTGGTCTTTTTTGGGATGATGTAATAAATTTAATCAAAATTGCATCCAAATACTCGAATATTGTAGGAGCAGATATTAATGAGCTTTCACCAATCAAAGGATTTCCAGGCTATAATTTTTTAGTAGCAAAACTGGCATACAAAATACTTTCTTATAAATTTTTAAAATCTAGATTTTAATCTTTTGGGTGTCCCAATAAATTTTAACTTCGGCACCCTCTTTGGCTAAATTAGAAAATTTAAGTTTTGCAAAATTCCTCTCTAGAAGAGTTTTTCCTATAAAAGTTCCTAACCCCAAACCAGATTTTTCGTTAAGATTTTGATATTTTGAACTAATATAGGGTTCACCAATCAATTCAGCTACATCATCTGGAAAACCCGGTCCATCATCTTTAATACATATACTAGTTATTTTAGGATCAGTTTCTAAAACTACATCAACTTTAGATTTTGAGAATTTAACTGCATTTCCAAAAAAATTACGTATTCCGTATGTTATCTCAGAAGAACGATTTATAAGCACCTCATGTTTGGCTTTATCAAAATTTAAGTAAATTTTTTTTTCAGTTATTTCTTCAAATGATTTGCTTATTTCCAAAACTAAATCTTGAATTTTTACTTGGCTGATAAATTTATCGTCCTCAATTTCTGATTGAGATATTTTTTTTAATATTTCACTACATCTTTTAGCTTGGCTTAACAATAAATCAATATCTTTAGCGTGTTTTTGGTCTTTTATAATTTCTTTTTTAAGTTCTTTTGCAATCACTGTTATAGTAGAAAGTGGGGTACCCAGAGAATGCACAGCTGCAGCAGCTTGGAGACCTATTGTTTCAAGCTCATGTTCTTTTGCAATTATTTCTTCTAACTTATTTAATGCTTTATTTTTTTTTCTAGACTCAGTTCCAAATCTTGCGCCAAAGTATGTTAGGAAAATTAATGCTATAACTAAAGATGTAGGTACCGCATAAAGATAATAATCTGGAACATGAAAATGTAAACTCCCAGGGCTAGGTAAGGGCAAGTGGTAAATTGTTAAAAGGCCCAACAAGCCTGCAGTGACAATGCTGAGAAAAAATGTGCTTTTTAAGTGCAATAAAGTTGAAGAAACAATTGCTGGAACAATTAGAAAAATTACAAAGGGATTTTTTATTCCTCCAGTCAAATACAATAAAGCAGCTAATTGTAAAAGATCGTAAAATAAGATGATCGAAGAATAATAGTTATTAAGTTCTTTCCGATTATACCAAAGTTGTAGATATAAATTGGTTAGAGCTCCCACTAAAATTATAAAAGTGCAAGGAAGAATGGGAAGTTGAAATTTTAAAAGAAACTCTACTAAGTATATAGAAACTAATTGTCCAAAAATAGCTATCCATCTTAGACTGGTTAAAGTTTTTTTATCTAAATTTAAATTTTCCTCAAAATTACCAGGATTTTTAGTACTCATTTAAAAAATTATATATCTAAATTGGCAACTTCTAAAGCGTTATTGGTAATAAAATCTTTTCTTGGTCCAACTTCATCGCCCATTAGAATATCGATTATTTTTTGATCTTCTTTTGATTTCTCTTTTGTGCCTTTAGAGTATTGAACTCTTAGTAAAGTTCTTTTTTCCGGATTAAGTGTAGTTTCCCATAATTCTTCGGGATTCATTTCTCCTAAACCTTTAAACCTCTGAATTGTAAATTTTTCTTTTTGTTTCTCTATAAATTGGTAAAATTCTTTAGATCCTTTTTTTAATTTTTTTCCACTCCTATCGCCTGTATCTATAATGTATTCGTTTAAGTTTTTTTCATCTTTAATATATGAGCTCTTGCTACCTTTAGTGATTTTAAATAACGGAGGTTGGGCGAGATAAAGGTGTCCGTTTTCAATTAATTGATTAAAAGGGTAATTGTTAAAAAACGTTAGAAGCAATGTTCTTATATGTGAACCGTCTACGTCCGCATCAGTCATTATAATTATTTTATCGTATCTTAGATTGTCTATATTGAAATCTTTTGATCCAGTTCCAAGTGCGTTAATTAATGTAACAATTTCACTTGATGACATCATTTTAGCTAATGCCTTAGTATTTGTATCGGCGTTATTCCCATTTTTTTTAGAATTAGCATTAACGTAAGTATTTAAAATTTTTCCTCTAAGAGGTAACACAGCTTGATATTCTCTCGTTCTGCCTTGCTTTGCCGAACCTCCCGCAGAATCTCCCTCAACTATGAATAATTCGGTACCATCTTTTTTTGAAATTTGGCAATCAGCCAATTTTCCTGGCAAACCAGATAATTCGAAGCTTCCTTTTCTTCTTACATTATCTCTAGCTTTTCTAGCTACATCTCTTGCTACTGCTGCCTGAGTAATCTTTTCAATAATATATCTGGCTACTGAGGGGTTCTGATCAAACCATGTAGATATTTTATCACTTATTATGCTTTCTACAATTAATCTTATTTCAGAAGATACAAGTTTATCTTTTGTTTGAGATGAAAACTTGGGATCTGGCATTTTAATAGAGAGAATTGCTGTCAAGCCTTCTTTTATATCATCTCCGGATAAAGTAACTTTATTTTTTTTGGAAGTATTTTTCTCGGAAGAATATCTATTTATAACTCTTGTAAGTGCACTTCTAAAACCAAGTAAATGAGTGCCTCCATCTTTTTGATTAATATTATTTGTGAAAGCTAAAACTTCATCCGAATATCCGGCATTCCACTCTAGGGAGCACTCAACTGAAACATTGTTTTTTTCAGCAGAAATGAATATTGGTTTTTTAAAAACTTCTTTCTCATTTTTATTAATTAATATTGGTTTTTTTTGATTTATAAATTTCACAAATTCTGTTATTCCACCGTCATACTTGTGAAGATATTCTTTTGATTTTGATAAAGTGTTATCTATTAAAACTATACTTATTCCTTTATTTAAAAAGGCTAGTTCTCTAACTCTTTTTTGTAAAATATTAGAACTAAATTTAGTTGAGGAAAATATTTCTTTCGATGGCAAAAACTTTATTTTAGTACCGGTTTTTTTTGTTTTTCCAATCTGTTTTAACGGTTTGGTAGTGTTGCCATCTTGGAAAGTAATAGAGTATTCTTTATTATCCCTAAAAATATTTAATTCAAGCTTCTCTGATAAAGCATTAACAACGGATACTCCTACACCGTGAAGGCCACCCGAAACTTTATAAGAATCGTGATCAAACTTTCCTCCTGCATGAAGTTGGGTCATTATTACTTCGGCAGCAGACTTTCTCTCGCTTTTATGTGTATCAACAGGAATACCTCTGCCGTCGTCCTCCACAGTTATTGAATTATCTTTATTAATAATAATCTGAATATTTTTACAGTAACCTGCTAATGACTCATCTATTGCATTGTCAACTACTTCAAAAACCATATGGTGTAGACCTGATCCATCATCAGTATCACCGATATACATTCCAGGTCTTTTCTTAACAGCATCAAGACCCTTTAAAACTTTTATTGAGTCAGCACCGTAGACCTTGTTACTGTTTTTTTCTAAATTTTTTGACATTTACTTATTGATTATGAACACTAATTATAGCATTTTTTTTAATTTATATAAAACTGCTACCAATTTTGACCTTATATTATTATTGATTACCAATGGTTTTAGAGGAAAATGTAAAAAAAAAAGTTAAAAAGACTCACTCTCTAGATTTTCATCGGCATTATAACGTAATAACTGTTTCTGTCCGACTTATCCTGTATAAGAACTGGAGAAACAGAGTCTTTAAGATTCATTTGTAGACTTTTATCTTCAATAGCTGATGCAATATCTATTAAGTATTTAGAATTGAAACTTATGTTCAGCTCATCTGAATTATAATTTGCCTTTATAACTTCATTACCATCACCAGAATTGCTACTATTTACTGAAAGTTTAACATTATCTTTATTTATAACCATTTTAACCCCCTCTTTTCTGTCTAGAGAAACTGTTGTAACTCTCTCAATAGAGTCGATAAATTCTTTCGACGATACTGTTAGTATTTTTTCATTAGATAGAGGAACGACTTTTTTATAATCTGGAAATTTTCCATCAATAACCTTAGAAATAAGTTTGGAGTTACCAATGATAAATTGAACTTTAGTCTCACTTGTTTGAATTGAGATATCACCCTCAGAGTCTTGAATTAGGTTACATAATTGCAAAACTGTTTTTTTTGGTAAAATTAAGGAACTTAGATTAGTGTCTTTATCTATTTCAACACTGCTAGATGAAAGTCTATGTGTATCTGTGGCAACACCAGTTAAATAATGTCTTTCTTTGGCCTCTGTTAAGTGAAAAAAAATTCCACTTAAATAATGTCTTGTGTCGTCATTTGAAATGGCGATTTTTGTTTTATTTAGCAATGCTAAAAGCTTGGATTTTTTAATTTTTAATTGACCGCTCTTGAAGTCACTTGAAAAATTAGGAAAATTATCTGTCGGAAGACATAGCAAATTAAAGTCCGAGTTATCTGCAGTTAAACTCAATTTATTTTCACTTTTAAGATTAAAATTAACTTCAGAATTTGGTGAAATTTTTCTTAAAATATCATATAAAACAGTCGCTGATGTTGTTGTTGCACCTTCATTTAAAGCTTTAACTTCGCTAATTTCATCGTAAAAAATTATATCCAAATCAGTAGCAACAACGATCAATTTTCCCTTTTTAAGTTCCATTAGAACATTTGAAAGTATTGGTAAAGTATTCTTTTTTTCTATAATTCCTTGGGCATGAGTCAACGAACTTAAAAGTGTATCTCGATTTATGGTAAATTGCATTTGCTCTAATCTTCTAAAAGTATAGCTTTAATTTGATTTACGTTGTTTTTTATTTCTTCATCTTTTTCAGATAATTTTGTAATGGTTTTGACTGCATGTATCACTGTAGTGTGATCTCTGTTTGCAAATCTTCTACCTATTTCTGGCAAAGATCTTGTTGTCATTTTTTTTGCTAGGTACATTGCGATTTGTCTTGGTCTAGCTAACGGTCTAGACCTACGTTGTGATAGCATTTCGTTTAAAGAAAGATTAAAAAAATTTGAGACAGTATTCTGAATTTTATCTACTGTTATAACTCTAGTTTGATTGAAAACATCTTTTAATATATTTTTACAATCACTTATATTTAAGGTTTTTTTGTGTATTTTACTAAAAGCGATAACTCTATTTAAAATACCAAGCAATTCTCTTATATTAGTTTTGCTTTGATTAGCTAAAAAATTTATTACGTCCTCACTAATATTATAGTTTTCTTTAAATTGATTTGAAATATCGTTTAGTTTATTTTTTATAATCTTAGACTTTAATTCTAAATCTGGTGTATCAATATCTACTATTAGTCCTCCAGATAATCTTGATTTTATACGCTCTTGAACTCTATCTAATTTTGTAGGCGATCTGTCTGCGGAAATAATTATTTGAGAACTTTTTTCAATTAAACTATTGAATGTATGAAAGAACTCTTCCTGTAGACCTTCTTTGCCCCTTATAAACTGAATATCATCAATTATAAAAACAGAGGACCTTCTAAAAAAGTCTTTAAAATTTACCATATCATTTTTTTTAATCGATTTAATAAAGTGATACATAAATCTTTCAGCAGAAATAAACATCACATTATTTTTTTCCTGTAATTTTAAACCTATGGCATTAAGCAAATGTGTTTTTCCTAAGCCAACACCGCCATAAATGTATAATGGGTTATATCTAGATAGTTGCTCACATACTCTTTTTGATGATGATAGTGCAATTTTATTGCTCGACCCTTCAACAAAATTTTCAAAATTTAAAAGTGGATTAAGACGGTTATAATTAAGAATAGAGTCCTTAATAGCAGAGATTTTTCCAGGATCAGCATAAGTATCTTTAAATTTCTCATCCGTAATAATCTTATTGTCATCCAATATTTTAAACTCAATTCTATTGAGACTTAGTTTAAAGCTTTTTACATCTTTTAATATTTTATCTAAGTATCTAGAAACGATCCAATCCCTAAAGAATCTGGTAGGCACCCCTAAAATTAAGTAATCGTTATATTCCTTCAGAAGAGATATATTTTTAAGCCAGCTCGAATATACTTCGTGTCCAAAAGTTTTTTGGAAGTGGTTTTGTACCTCGTTCCAATTAATTGTATTTTCTTCTTCTGAAACAAAAATAGTCTTAGAATTTAATGATTTTTTTTCCATGTAATTAATTTTTGAATTGACTTTTTATTTAGTATTTTCGTTAGTTGTTCAAGAAATATTTTAAAATTTTCAAAAATAATTCAATTCAGGTTGTGCTTTTATCGTTGAGATAGAATTTTTAAAATTAATCGTTGAAATAGAATTTATAAAAAAAAAATTAAATTTTTTACAACTTTAAAAATTAAATATCTATATTTAGTTTCTAAATACTAAATAGTCTAAAAAAAGAATTATTTATCAACTTCAAATTGATTAAATATTTATTTAGTAATCTTTTTAGAAACTCTAGAGATTTTTCTAGATGCAGTTTTTTTGTTGATTACCCCGGACTTAGCAACCTGCATGAGAATTGATTGAAATTTTGGAAAAAAACTTTTAATTTCTGAATTTTTCTTTAATTTGATTAGATTTTCCATCTTTTTTATAGTAGCTTTATATTTGCTTTTTCTAAGACGGTTTATTTGAGTTTGTTTTTTAACTCTTCGTACTCTTCTTATTGCAGATTTAGTATTTGGCATATTTTTTAAACTATATATATCTCAGTATTATCAGGGTCAACTTTATTATTTTTGGCATTTAGGACATAAAAAACTAGCACGATTAGAAATAACAATTTTTTGTATTTGATAATTACAATCACTGTTAGAACAATTTTTACCTGACATACCATAAATCTTGAAATATTCCTGGAAAGAACCTGTTTTGCCTTTGGTATTTGAAAAATCTCTAATTGATGAACCTCCAAATTTAATAGCTTTTTTTAAAATTTTTTTAATATTTCTAATAATTTCTTTTATTTCAAAATCTCTTAATTTATTGATTTTTCTTGTTGGTTTAATTTTGCTATGAAAAAGAATTTCATTTACGTAGATATTACCTAGGCCTGAGACAAATTTTTGATCCATCAATAAATCTTTGATTATTCTATTTCTTCCTTTTAAATAATTTTTAAAATATTTAAAATTAAAAACACTTTCTAATGGTTCAGGGCCAAGTGTTTTAAGATGAAAATTTTCTTTTAACTTTTTAGAATTTTCAACTTTAATAAAACCAAATTTTCTTACATCATTATAAATTAATTGAGTTTTATCAACAAAAATAAATTTGATATGGTCATGTTTTTTATCTTTTGAATTTAATTGGTAGTAAAAACTTGTCCTTAATTTAATATTTTTTTTATTTATTAGAATAAATTTGCCTGTCATACCGAGATGAACTAGCATTGTATGACCCTTTTCAAAAAAAAATAATAAATACTTTGACCTTCGTTTTACGCTTAATATTTTTAAGCCTATTAGTCGTTTAATTCGTTTTTTATTGACCTTATATCTTAAATTTTTATCATTAACTCTAATAGATTTTATTTTTAACTTATTAATTGCTGTCTCTAAGGACCTTTTAACAACTTCAACTTCGGGTAATTCTGGCATATAATTTAATTATGAAAAATAATATTCAAGATAAATCAAAATTAGTCAATTCAGTTTTTTCAGAAGTATATAAGAAATATGACATTATGAATGATATTATGTCCTTTGGTGTGCATCGAATTTGGAAGCAAAATATGATGGATTGGATGAGTCCTCAAGCAAATTCCTTCTTAATTGATGTGGCTTCAGGAACTGGCGATATTGCGTTAACATACTCAAAAAAACTTAGTCATAAATGTAAAATTTCATGTGTTGAACCTAATAAAGAAATGTTAGCTATGGGACAAAAAAAATTAGAAATTTATGATAATATTAAATGGCATAAAGCAAATGCTGAGAGGTTGCCTTTTAAAGATGATACATTTGACTTTTACACCATTAGCTTTGGTATTAGAAATGTTAATAATATTAATCTGACATTAAAAGAGGCTTTTAGAGTTTTAAAAACAGGAGGAAGATTTATGTGTTTAGAATTTTCAAAAGTTGAAAATCCCTTAATAGATATGCTTTATAAAAATTATTCAAAAATAATACCAATAATAGGAGAAAAAATTGTAGGATCTAAAAGACCATATAATTACCTAGTAAAAAGTATAGATGATTTTTATAATCAAAGCGAATTAGTAAGTTTGATAAAAAAGAATGGTTTTCAAACTGTTAAATTTAGAAATTTGTCAAATGGTATCGCAGCAATTCATTCTGGTTGGAAAATTTAAAAATGTTCAAAAAAATTTTTCAATTGTATAAAATCGCAAGAAAACTTGGAACATCTGGAGCTATCGAAACACTTAATGAAATTTACAAAATTCCAATTTATATAAAAATTTTTTTCGATGTTATTTCATTGGGTTCCCAAAAAAAAATACAAAATTTTTCAAAATCACCTGGAGAAAAGTTATGTGATGCTTTAGAAGGAATGGGAACTACTTTTATTAAGTTAGGTCAATTTTTAGCTACAAGACCAGATATAATTGGTGAAGATTTAGCAAAAGATCTTGAAAAACTTCAAGACAAACTTCCTGCTTTTAGAACATCGGTATCAAAAGAAATTCTGAAAAAAGAACTTGGTGAAAAGCAGTTGATTAATATATCTAATTTAAGTGAACCGATAGCGGCTGCATCTATATCTCAAGTACATACTGCCACTATAAAAGTTGATGGTAGTAATGTTGATGTTGCAGTAAAAATCCTTAGACCTGAAATAGAAAAATTATTTAATGAAGAATTAGATGCTTTAATGTTTTTAGCTTATATAGTTGAAAGTCTAATTGCTAAAACAAGAAGATTAAAATTAATTGAAGTTGTTCATCTTTTAAGAGAAATAACTAATATCGAAATGGATCTGAGATTTGAAGCAGCAGCGGCAAATGAGCTTTATGAAAATACTAAAAATGATAAAGGTTTTAATGTACCAAAAATTTATTGGAATTATACTTCTAAAAAAGTTCTAACATTAGAAAAAGTTAAAGGAATTTCTATAAGAGAGAAAGATACTTTAGAGAAATCAGGCATTAATCTTAAAAGTTTAGGAGAAAACTTGATACAACATTTTTTGAGACAAGCTGTAAGAGATGGATTTTTTCATGGAGATATGCATCAGGGAAATTTATTTGTTGACGGGCAGGGAAATATTATTCCTGTTGATTTCGGAATAATGGGTAGACTAGATAAGAATAATAAAAAATATTTAGCTGAAATACTTTTCGGATTTATTCAAAGAGATTATGTTAAAGTTGCAGAGGTTCATTTCCAAGCAGGATTGGTACCAAGAGAAACATCAAAGGAGGAATTTGCTCAAGCTTTAAGATCTGTTGGTGAGCCTATTTTTGGTCAAACTATTAAAGATATCTCTGGTGGGAATTTACTTGCACAATTATTTGAGATTACTGAAAAATTTAATATGTCCACACAACCGCAACTTTTGCTTCTGCAAAAAACAATGGTGGTAGTTGAAGGTGTGGCCAGAAAATTATACCCTGAAACAAATATTTGGGAAGTTTCAAAACCAGTCTTAGAAGGATGGATTAGAAAAACTAAAAGTCCAGAAGCAAATATTAATCAGGCTATTGATGTATCAAAAGAAATCTTAAAAAAAATACCTGATTTTCCAAATTTTATGGATAGAGCAAATTATGCACTTCAACTTATTTCAGAGGGAAAATTAAACTTAAGCTTAAAAAACGACAAAGGATTAGAAATTGAAAAAATGAAGCTTAAAAATCTAAGAAATAATATTTTTCTTGGTATTTTTAGTGTTGTAATTGTTATGTTATTAGTATTTTAATTATAAAATGTCCTTAAAAAATAAAAAAGTTCTTCTTATAATTGGTGGAGGAATTTCTTCATATAAATCATTAGATTTAATAAGAATTCTTAAAAAAAATAGTGTGAAAATTAAGACTGTGCTTACCAAAAGCGGAAAGGAATTTGTTACTCCTTTATCAATTACATCACTTACGGGAGAAAAAGTTTACGAAAATCTTTTTGATGCTACTTCAGAGTCAGAAATAGATCACATCTCTCTTTCGCGTTGGGCAGATATTATAGTAGTTTTACCAACTACCGCAAATTTTATGACTAAGCTTAGTCAAGGGAAAGCTGAGGACTTAGCGAGTACAGTTATTTTAGCTTCAAACAAAGATATATTATTAGTTCCAGCTATGAATGTTAGAATGTGGATACATAAAGCTACACAAGAAAACTTCAAAAACCTTAAGGGTTATGGTTATAAATTTGTTGGACCTGTAACTGGTGAAATGGCATGTGGTGAGTACGGCGAAGGTAGAATGTCAAGTCCAAGACAAATATTAAGTTATTTGAAAAATTATTTTAATAATAAAGATGTTGTCAAAAATGAAAAAATAAGTGCAGTAGTAACTTCAGGTCCAACGAGAGAATATATTGATCCAGTTAGGTATATTTCCAATGAGTCGAGCGGTAAGCAAGGTTATGAAATTGCTCTAGCTCTTGTAAAACTTGGTGTAAAAACCACTTTAATTACTGGAGCCAGAAAATTTGATCCTTGTAAAGGCTTAAAAATTAAAGAGGTGGTTTCAGCTGATGAAATGATGGATGAAGTAAAAAAACTATTACCAGTTGATATTGTTATTTGTGCAGCAGCGGTATCAGATTTTAAACCTAAAAAAATAAATAAAAATAAAGTAAAAAAAAATAGTAAAAACTCTATGACATTAGAGCTAATTAAAAATCAAGATATTCTTAATTTTCTTGGAAAAAATAATAAATTAAGACCAAAAATAGTTGTAGGTTTTTCTGCAGAAACAGAAAATTTAGTAAATAATTCAATGAAGAAACTTGAAGAAAAACATTGTGATTTAATAATAGCTAATGATGTTTCAAAAAAAGATTCTGGTTTTAATTCAGACTATAACGAAGTTCTTATAATTCAAAAAAATGGAAAAATGGAAAAACTGAAAAAAAGTAAAAAAACTTTTATTGCATCAGTAATTGCAGAAAAAATAATGAATAAGTTTTTATTTGATAAAAAAAATATCAATTAATAAATTTTCAACAATGAAAATTGCTAATAATGAATTAAAGAGATTTTCCAAGCAAATAATTTTAAAAAATATCGGGTTATCTGGTCAAAAAAAGATTTTTGCATCTAAAGTACTAATAATTGGTATTGGAGGTCTAGGTTGCCCTTTAGCACTATACTTGGCAAATTCTGGAGTGGGAAACATGGGAATAGTTGATCATGATAAAATTGAATTAACAAACCTTAATAGACAAATTTTATTTACTGCTAAAGATTTAGGAAAATACAAAGTAGATCAAGCTAGAAAGGTAATTAAAAACATAAGTAAAAAAATTAAAATAACAAGTTACAGAAAGGCTATAACAAAAAAAAATATAAATTCTATTTTAAAAAATTATGACATTATTTGTGATGGTACAGATAATTTTAAAAGCAGATATCTAATCAACGATTATTGTGTGAGAAAGAAAAAAATATTAATTTCAGCTGCTATAAGCAAATTTGATGGGCATATTTTTAAATTTAATTTCAAAAAAAAGACACCTTGTTTCAGATGTTTCATGCCTCAAATACCAGAAAATCAGTACAATTGTGACACCGAAGGAATAGTATCAACTTTGGCTGGAATAATGGGCACAATGCAGGCTAATGAAGTAATTAAAAGTATTATTAATTCTAAAAGTGACCTATCGGGAAAAATGATTATTTTTAATTCTCTAAGCTTAGATTTTAGAAAAGTAAAATTATCAAGAAATATTAATTGTATAAATGAATGTAAAAAATAAAATAAATAAATTAATTGCTTTATTTTTGTTCACAGTTTTAATTAATGATTTAATAGCTGCTGAGAAACAATTTTTAACTTTAAGAAACAACAAGGTAAATTTAAGACAGGGACCATCTTTTCAATATCCAATAAAAATATTATATAAGAAAAAATATTTGCCAATTATAATTGAAGATAGCTCAGAGAATTTTAGGAAGATTAGAGATCATCAAAATAATTCTGGATGGATACATGTTTCCCAATTATCAAAAAAAAAGGCTGCTATAACTCTAGAGGACAATGTAATAGTTTTTAAAAAACCAACAGTTTATTCGAAGCCTCTAGTAAAACTTGAAAAAGGAAGATTATGTTTAATTTATAAATGTAAAGATGAGTGGTGTAAAATTAAAACAGGAAATTATAAAGGCTGGATAAAAAATGAAAATCTATGGGGAAGGCTTTAAATTATTTCTTCAAAACTTTAGAGGCCCAAAATTTATCTAATAAAAAATACCATACAGCGTTAGCTAATGGTTCAACTATTGCATCTGTTAATGCTATACTAAAGGATACATCAGCTATTAACATTAGAACTGTAATAGCTATTATAAAGTGGCCAATCGTATATACTATTGTTCTTAAAATTGAGCCTTTATTATTACTATATACTTGCTTTGCTGAGTTAAAAATACCTGAAGTTAATTCAGTCATGATATTAATTTAATTTTTTTAAGTTTGGTCTATCCGCATTCATTATCTTCGTCCATACGGCAACAAAATCTTTAACAAATTTTTCTTTATTGTCATCTTGGGCATATACTTCGGAATAAGATCGAAGTATTGAGTTAGAGCCAAAAACTAAATCTGCTCTGGTTGCTGTAAACTTAACCTTGTTTGTTTTGCGATCAATAATGTCATAGGAGTTCTTGCCTGTTGGCTTCCATGTATATTTCATATCAACCAAGTTAATAAAGAAATCGTTTGTTAAAGTTCCAACTTTATCAGTTAATATGCCTTTGTTTTTAGCAGACTCATGATTTGTACCTAACACTCTCATACCACCAACTAAACAAGTCATTTCTTGAGCGGTTAGGCCCATCAAAGAAGCACGCTCTAATAAAAGCTCCTCTGGCATCACAGAATAATCTGATTTTACGTAATTTCTAAATCCATCGTGCAAAGGTTCTAACCACTTAAAATTCTTAATCTCAGTTTGCTTTTGAGAAGAATCTCCTCTTCCTGGATTAAACGGAACTTTTACTTTAGAGCCAGCTTTTTTTATTGCTTTTTCTAGCCCTACATTTCCTGCAAGAATAATTGTATCAGCGACCGTTGCTCCAGTTTTTTTTGCTATGCCTTCTAGAACTTTTAATATTTTTGAAAGTTTTTTAGGCTCATTAGCCTCCCAATCCTTCATGGGCGCTAAGCGAATTCTTGAGCCGTTAGCTCCTCCTCTTTTGTCGGTTACTCTATAAGTCCTAGCGCTATCCCAAGCAGTAGTGATTAAATCACTAGTGCTTAGTTTGCTAGCTGCAATCATTTTTTTTACTTTATCTACACTATATTTCTTTTTTGAGGGAGAAATATTACCTTGCCAAAGAAGATCCTCTTTAGGAGCCCAAGGACCAATATAATTTTCTTTATTTCCCATTGTTCTGTGCGTTAATTTAAACCAGGCACGAGCAAATGAGTCTTCAAAAAACTTTGGATCTTTGTAAAATCTTTCTGAAATTTTTCTATATTCTGGATCCATAGCCATAGCCATGTCTGCATCAGTAAACATTAATCTAGCTTTCTTTTTAGGATCGCCTAAATCTACTGGTTTTTTTTCTTCTTCAAGATTAATAGGTTCCCACTGCCATGCGCCGGCTGGGCTTTTCTTACTTTCCCACTCATAATTTAATAAAAGATCTAAGTACTGATGGTCCCATTTATCGGGATTAGTTGTCCAAGCTCCTTCAAGGCCAGAAGTTATTTGATTTACTCCAGTTCCATTTTTCTGATTCCATCCAAATCCTTGTTCGTGAATATCAGCTCCTGCAGGTTCTGGACCTAAATTAGTTGGATCTCCATTACCATGCGCTCTTCCTATAGAGTGACCGCCAACAGTAAGTGCTGCTGTTTCTACGTCATTCATTCCCATTCGGCCAAAGGTCTCTCGAACGTCCATCGCCGTTCTTACTGGGTCTGGTTTGCCTTCTACACCCTCTGGATTTACATAAACAAGTTGAAAATGAGATGCTGCAAGTGGAGCTTCTAGAGAAGAACGATCTTGCGGGTCACCATATCTATTGACAGCTAGTGGAACTGTTTCTTTACCCCAATAAACATCCTTTTCAGGTCCCCATATATCTTCTCTGCCAAATGAAAAACCAAAAGTTTTAAATCCGGCTTTTTCATAAGCCATAGTTCCAGCTAATACCATTAAGTCCGACCAACTTAATTTATTTCCATATTTTTTTTTAATTGGCCAAAGAAGACGTCTTGCTTTGTCTAAATTTGTATTATCCGGCCAAGAGTCCTGAGGTGAAAACCTATGTGAACCAACATTAGGTCTGCCATCAAATTCTCTGTAAGTTCCTACTTGGTGCCAAGTCAATCTTACCATTAAGCCGGTATAGCTTCCTAAATCTGCCGGCCACCACTCTTGACTGTCGGTCATTAATTTTAACAAATCTTTTTTTAAGGATTTAAAATTTAATTTTTTAACTTCTTTTCTGTATTTAAATCCTGGAAGAGGGTTAGTTTTAGTATCATGTTGATGTAAAATATCTAAATTAATACTATTTGGCCAAAGTCGAGCGGTATTGGACTCGCCTGCTTTTGTTATACCACCGTGCATGACGGGGCATTTTCCATTTCCATTTTTTTTAAATTCTATACTCATATCATTCTAGCTAAGCTTCTAGTTTATAATAATTCTAAACTATAAAGTCAATATTTGATTATTACTTTTGTAATCTAATTACAACTTCGAGGTTCTTGATTTTTTTTCCTTTAGGAGGTTGGGGAACTTTACTTAATTTAACTTGATTATAATTTATATCCGTCAGCTCTTTTGAATCCTCATCATAAAAATGATGGTGCGACTTAATGTTCGTATCAAAATAACTTTTACTTTTGCTAGTTAGAATTTGTTTTATGTGTCCAGCTTTTGTAAATGCTTCAACTGTATTATATACTGTAGCTAAAGAAACTTTTTCACTACCTTTTTTGTTGATTTCTTTATTCAACGTTTCAACCGTAAAATGAAAAGTCTTATCTCTTTCAAATAAATTTTGAGCTATTAAAACTCTTTGTTTTGTTGGTCTTAAACCAGAGGATCTTAGTTTATTTACAATTGCTTTTTTTTGCTTCATATATGAACGTTATTTACACTATCTTTTATTCTTTTTTAAACTTTTATATTATATGGTTTATAAATCAAGAAAAAACAGCTAACTTAATTAATGCAAAAAAACAAATACAGTTATGAGGATTTAATTTCTTGCGGGAAAGGTGAGTTATTTGGAGAAGGAAATGCAAAATTACCTTTGCCGCCAATGTTAATGTTTGACAGAATAACAGAAATTAAAAATAATATTGGCGAATTTAAGAAAGGATTTATTAGAGCTGAACTGGATATAAAAGATAATCTATGGTTTTTTGATTGTCATTTTCAAAATGATCCTGTCATGCCAGGATGCCTTGGTTTAGATGCTATGTGGCAATTGGTTGGTTTTTATTTAGGATGGGTAGGTGAGCCAGGTAAAGGAAGAGCTTTAGGAGTAAGTTCTGTAAAATTTACAGGAGAAGTTCTTAAAAAAGTCAAAATAGCTACTTATGAGATAAATATGAAAAGAATTTTAAAAAAAGAAGGGGCTGTGGTAGGGCTTGCTAATGGTATACTGAGTGCAGATGGAAAAATAATTTATAGAGCAGAAAATTTAAAAGTAGGATTATTTAAATCATGAAAAGAGTAGTAATATCAGGTGTAGGAATAGTTTCTTGTCTTGGCAATAATCAAGAGGAGGTACACAAATCTCTTGTAGATTCAAAGTCTGGAATTTCATTTTCTGAGGAATATAAAGAATATAATTTAAAAAGTAATGTTCACGGAAAACCAAATATTAAACTTGAAGACCATGTTGATAGAAAATTTATAAGATTTATGGGCCCAGGCTCTGCTTATAATTATATATCTATGAGTGAAGCAGTAAAAGATTCTGGTTTGGAGGATAAAGATATAAGTAATATTAACACTGGAATGATAATGGGTTCAGGAGGTCCTTCAATAGAAAACGTAATCTTGGCTGCTGATAAAACTAGAGCAAAAAGCCCCAAAAGGATGGGACCTTTCGTTGTTCCTAGAACAATGTCAAGCACTGCTTCAGCAACTTTGGCAGTTCCATTCAAAATTAAGGGAGTTAACTACACCATTAGCTCTGCATGTGCGACTAGTGGGCATTGTATAGGTAATGCAATGGAATTAATTCAACTTGGAAAACAAAAAATTATTTTTGCAGGTGGAAGCGATGAAGTTCATTTTGCAATGACAGCTATGTTTGATGCTATGACAGCATTATCTTCAAAATATAACGACACTCCAGAAAAAGCCTCTAGACCATATGATAAGACTAGAGATGGTTTCGTAATATCTGGAGGTGGAGGTGTTGTGGTTTTAGAGGAATATGAACATGCAAAAGCAAGAGGTGCAAAAATTTATGCTGAGCTAACTGGTTATGGAGCAACATCAGATGGTTTTGACATGGTTGCACCTTCTGGTGAGGGAGCTGTGAGATGTATGAAAATGGCATTAGGAACAGCAAAAAATAAAATCGATTACATAAATACACACGGTACTTCAACTCCTGTTGGAGATATTACTGAATTAAAAGCTGTTGGAGAAGTCTTTAATGAATACAAGCCTAAAATTAGCTCAACAAAATCGTTGGCAGGTCATTCACTTGGGGCAACTTCTGTACATGAGGCTATTTACAGTTTAATTATGATGAAAAATAATTTCATTGCTGCTTCTGCAAATATAACTGATATGGATGAGGAAGCAAAAAAATATCCAATAGTAACAAAAGTTGAAAAAGATGTAACTTTAAATTCAGTAATGTCTAATAGTTTTGGTTTCGGTGGAACAAATGCAACTTTAGTTTTTGAAAAGGTATAATTCATGGACCTGATGAAAGGAAAAAAAGGATTAATAATGGGCGTTGCAAATGAACGTTCCATAGCATGGGGTATATCTCAAAAACTTGCTGATGCAGGGGCAGAGCTAGCATTTACATATTTAGGCGATGCTTTAAAAAAAAGAGTCATACCTTTAGCTGAAAAATTAAACTCGAAAATAACTTTTAGTTGTGATGTTGAAAAAAAGAATGAGGTTATTAAACTATTTGAAGATATAAAATCTCAATGGGGTGAAATAGATTTTGTTGTACATGCTGTAGCATTTTCCGATAAATCAGAATTGTCTGGCGAATATCTAGATACAACTAGAGATAATTTTATAAAAAGCATGCTAATCTCATGTTTTTCTTTTACAGAAATTTCAAAAGAAGCTTCAAAAATCATGAAAAAAGGTGGAAGTATGATAACTCTTACTTATGAGTCGACAAAGACTATTCCTAATTACAATGTTATGGGTGTCTGTAAGTCAGCGCTTGAGGCAAGTGTAAAATATTTAGCCAGAGACCTAGGAACTAAAGGAATAAGAGTAAATGCAATAAGTGCTGGTCCAATAAAAACTCTAGCAGCTTCTGCTATTGGGGATGCAAAGTTTCTTTATAAATGGAATCAAAACCATTCTTTTTTAAAAAGAAATGTAGATATTCATGACGTAGGCAATTCTGCTTTATATTTATTAAGTGATCTTGCGGCTGGTGTCACGGGAGAAATTCATTATGTTGATGCTGGATATAACAAAGTAGGAATGCCAGATCCTAAAAATATCTCTTAACTTGCAAAAATAACATCGCTTAAATGCATAAATAGTAAGTCTAAATATATCTAAAAAAAATTATAAATATTTTATCAAATGAAAAAAATAAATGAAAAATTTAAAGAAAAATTAGATAACTTTTTTGACTGGGTCAAAGGAGCTCAATTAATCGAACTTAAAACATGTAATATCAGTGAAGACCCAGTAAGACCAGAGTTAGATATTAAGTTTAGAACTGAATATGGACGTAAAATTTATGGTGTTAAATATAAAAAAGAAATTTGTGCAATTATGTGTTTTGGGTTTACAAATGAAATTCCAAAAACAGTTGAAGAGCTAGATAAGATGACTAAAGATGCTCACTTGCAAAGTGCCTTGAGAGACCAAAAAGTAGGAAAAATAGCGATTGCTTATACAGTTTGGTCTAAGAAGAAAGGTGGAGGAAAATTAATTGTAAAAGAAGTATTTAGAAAAATTAAGAAATCAAATCATCTTAATAGACTGGTTACTTTATCCCCTTTAACTGAAATGGCTAGAAATTTTCATTTGAATAATGGAGCCTTTGAACTTCAAGTAAATGAAAAAACTCAAAATTTTGAATATAAAATCTAGGACTCTAAGCTACTGCTTGTTTAATAGATAATTTAACTTTACCTCTGTCAAAGCCTACAACTTTTACTGAAACTTCATCGCCCTCTTTGACAACATCTCCTACTTTAGCAACTCTTTTAGCGGCAAGTTCTGAGATATGAACCAAGCCATCTTGCTTTCCTAAAAAGTTTACAAAAGCTCCAAATTCCATAATCTTAACTACTTTACCTTTGTAAATTTTACCCATCTCAGGTTTGGCTACTAAACTTTTGATGAACTCTATAGCTTTATTTCTAGAAACTTCGTCTGGTGCAGCAACAGTTACTTCTCCAGTGTCTTTAACATCCACTTTTGCTCCAGAAGTCTCGACTATTTCTCTAATCGTTGCCCCTCCTTTACCTATTACAGTTGCAATATCTTTTTTATCAACTTTTATAGTCTCCATTTTAGGAGTGTGTTTTGAAAATTCTTTTCTTGAAGATTTAAGTGCTTTGTTCATTTCGCCTAGAATATGCTCCCTTCCTCCTTTAGCTTGATCTAGAGCTTTTTCCATAATCTCAAATGTAATACCTGTAATTTTAATGTCCATTTGAAGAGATGTTATTCCATCTTTTGTTCCAGCTACTTTAAAGTCCATATCTCCTAAATGATCTTCGTCACCTAAGATATCTGAAAGCACTGAAAATTTATCGCCTTCTTTTATTAATCCCATAGCTATACCGGCGACTGGTTCTTTTATAGGTACGCCTGCATCCATTAAAGATAAAGAGGTTCCACAAACTGTTGCCATTGAGGAGGAGCCGTTAGACTCGGTAATTTCTGAAACAACTCTCAAAGTATAAGGAAAATTTTCCTTTAATGGTAATGAGGAATTTATCGCTCTCCAGGCAAGTTTACCATGTCCTATCTCTCTTCTGCCAGTTCCAATTCTACCACATTCTCCAACAGAGAAAGGAGGAAAATTATAATGTAACATAAAACTCGATCTTTGCATTCCTTCTAAGCTCTCTAATCTTTGTTCATCATCGGTCATTCCTAGAGTTGTAACTACTAATGCCTGGGTTTCTCCTCTAGTAAATAAAGCAGAACCATGTGTCCTCGGCAGTACTCCAACTTCACATTTTATTTGTCTTACGTCAGCTAAACCTCTGCCATCAATTCTTTTCTTATCTTTTAATATTGCCGTTCTAACTATATCTTTTTCTAGAGACTTTAATTGTGCCATAGCTTGATTTTCAGTCACTTTTTCATCCTCAGCGAACATTTCTTTAACTTGAGATTCTATTTCAGAAATAGCTGTTGATCTTTTCTTTTTATCTATTTCCTTAAAAGCAGTTCTAAGACTGCTTTCAAATTTATCAGTGATTTTCTTTTTAACATCTGAATGGTCAATTTCTTCTACTTCCCATTTAGGTTTGCCAGCTTTTTTAGCTAATTTTTCAATTGACTCGATTACAGGCACAAAGTTTTCATGACCAAACTTTACAGCGTCTAACATTATTTTTTCTGAAAGACCTGAAGTTTCAGACTCAACCATTAAAACTGCATCTTTAGTTCCTGCAACAACTAAATCTAATTCTGAGTCTTTTAATTCTTCAATAGATGGGTTCAATAAAAATTTTCCATCTTTATACCCAACTCTACTAGCAGCAATGGGGCCTTGAAAGGGAAGTCCTGATATTGCTAAAGCAGCTGATGAAGCAATTATTGATAAAATATCTGGTTGATTTTCACCATCGTAAGATAGGACAGTTGGAAGTAGCTGAACTTCATTTAAAAAGCTTGAAGGAAATAGAGGCCTAATGGGTCTATCTATAAGTCTTGAAATTAATGTTTCAGCTTCGGTAGGTCTTGCTTCTCTTTTAAAATAACCTCCAGGGATTTTTCCAGCTGCGTAATATTTTTCTTGATAATTTACAGATAAAGGAAAATAATCTTGTCCATCTTTCAATTTTTTTGCTCCAACCACTGTTGCAATCACAACTGTTTCTCCACAAGTTGCAATAATAGCTCCATCAGCCTGTCTAGCAATTCTTCCTGTTTCTAAAGTTATTTTTTTTCCATTTATTTTAATTTCTTCTTTATGAATTTTAAACATTATTTCCTTAAATTTAATTGTTTTAGAACTTTGCTGTATGACTCTGGATCTCTTCTTTTTAAATAAGTTAAAAGTTTTTTTCTTCTGTTGACTGATTTTTCTAATCCTAAAGTAGAATGTTTATCTTTTTTAAATTTCTTAAAATGTTCTGATAATCTTGCAATTTTTTTGCTCAATAATTCAATTTGAACCTCAGCGGACCCAACATCTTTTTCGTGAATAGCCAATGTATTAGTTGTACTTTTTTTCGATTGTTTCATTTTTTCTATTCTTTTCTATTAATCTTTCAATTTTTTCTGCATACTCAAAGGAGTTGTCTTCAATAAATGAAAGTTTAGGAAGAAACTTAGTATCAATTTTTTTTGACAATGCTTTTCTAACAAGATGTGAGAATTCAGTCAAGGTACTTACGGTTTTTCTCATCTCTACTCCACCTAAGGGAATTACATAGGTTCTTGCGGTTTTTAAGTCTGGCGTCATTCTGACCTCAGTAACAGTTATCATTTTAGTATCAAGCATAGGAATTTTTGCTTCATTTCTGATGAAAATTTCTCCAAGATTTTGTTTTATAAGTTCACCAACTCTTAACTGTCTTTGACTATAAGCTTGATTTCGACTGTCTTTTTTCATTAAATTGTTCTTTGTATTTTTTTAGATTCATAAGACTCGATGATATCATTTTCTTTAAAATCAATAAAATCTTTTAACCCAATACCGCATTCTAAACCTGTTTTTACTTCTTTTACAGCATTCTTCTCTCTAAATATACTTGAAATTTCTCCATCATAAACAACCACTCCATCTCTTATAAGCCTTGCTTTTGATTTGTTTTTAATTTCACCGTTAACAACTTTTGATCCAGCTATCCTACCTGCATTAGAAACACTAAATACTTTTTGTACTTGAGCTGAGCCATTTGCAACTTCTTTTATATCTGGTTCTAATAAACCAGAAAGACCTTTTTCTATAGTCTCAAGTGCTTCATAGATTATATTGAAATATTTAATTTCTATATTTTGGTCTTCTGCTAACTTTTTTGCTTCCCTGTTAGGTTTGACGTTGAAGCCAATTAATAAAGCATTTGATGCTTTAGCTAAAAGAACATCGCTTTCATTTATCATGCCTATATCTGATAAAATAATATGTGCTTGAACTTCATCATGTTTAATTTTGTTTATAGCCATTTTTAAGGCTTCGTTTGAACCTTGTACATCTGACTTTATAATTATATTTAGTTCATCTTTACTAGATTTGTCCTCAAATAATTTTGTTTTATCTTTTGCTATTAATTTTTTATTAGGATTGCTGTCTGCCTTTTTAAAATCAGCGATCTCCTTTGCTTTCTCCTCATTTTCAGTTACGGAAAATTCAGCGCCAGCAAATGCAGAGTCGTTCATCCCTAATATTTCAATAGGCATAGATGGTGAGGCTTCTTCAACGTTGTTTCCCTCATAATTAATCATTGCTCTTATTTTGCCCCAGGTATTTCCGCAAACAAAAAAGTTGCCTTTTTTTAATAAACCGCTAGATATTAGAATTGTAGACACCGGTCCTTTCCCTTTATCTATTTTTGACTCCAGCACCACTCCAGAAGCAGGTCCAGCAAAAGAAGACTTCAAATCTAATATTTCTGATTGAAGAAGTATTGTTTCTTTAAGTTTGTCCAAGTTTTCTTTTTTTTTAGCAGAAACTTCAACAAATAAGGTTTCTCCACTTAATTCCTCAGCTATAAGTTCATGTTGCATTAAATCATTTTTTATCTTGCTTATGTTTTTATTGGGCAGATCACATTTGTTTATAGCTACAATAATCGGAACCTTTGCAGCTTTTGAGTGTTTTATAGCCTCAATAGTTTGTGGTTTAACCCCATCATCCGCAGCTACAACCAATACAACAATGTCAGTTACTTTTGATCCTCTAGCCCTCATTTCAGTGAAAGCTGCATGTCCAGGGGTGTCAATAAAAGTAATGGTCTCTCCCTTGTCAGTTTTTACTTGGTAGGCTCCGATATGTTGGGTTATGCCACCATGTTCACCAGAAACAACATCGGTATTTCTCAGTGAATCAAGCAAAGAAGTTTTTCCATGATCAACATGTCCCATTATCGTAACCACTGGAGGTCTTTTTTTTAGATTACCCTTAACAATATTTTTAATCTTGATAGTTTCTAATACTGGTTTTTCCTCAATAATTGGCTTATGACCAAATTCTTTAACTATGTACTCGGCAGTATCTTTGTCTATAACGTGATTAATTGTAGCTACAACTTTCATATTGAATAAGAATTTTATAATATCACTAGAACGTTCAGCCATTCTATTTGATAGTTCTTGTATAGAGATTTGTTCTGGAATTTTTACGTCTCTAATAACTTTTTTAAACTCTTTTTTTTCCTCAGTTTGGGGGTTATTTCTTTTTTCTTTTAATCGAGCTCTTTTTACTGAAGCTAAACTTCTTTGTTTAATTTCTATTTCTTCAACATTTAATGCTCTAGAGACTGTTAGCTTAAAATCTTTTTTTTCTACTGGTCCTCTTAATTTTAATTTATTTTTGTTAGATTTTTTTTCATCTTTTTTTATAAAGGCTTTTGTTGCTTGTTGCTCAACAAATTTTCGTTCTAAGTTTTTTTTATGTGATTGAGCTTTGCCTTCAAAATTATTTGAAGTAATTGGTTTTCCAGGATTTCTAAAGCCCCTGTGAGTTTTTTTCTTTTCTATAAAATAAGACTTTTTACTATCTTTTTTTTTGATTGAAGAAACATCAATTTTTTTATTAAATGTACTAGAAATAGTTAAAGTTTTTTTTTTGTTTTTATCTTCGTTCATAAAATTACTCTTTAAAAGCAATCTCCCTTGCATTCATTATTAGCTGGTCAGCCTCTTCTCTGGATAAAGAGAACTCTTCTAAATATCCTTCTATTCTAACTTTCTTTCCTTTTACCTCATCAAAACCCCCTATTAACTCATCTGACGACAAATAAGCGAAGTCACTTAGTTTTTTAATATTTCTTTGACCCAATAAAACTAGCATACCTTGGGTTATACCTTTTAAGTTTATTAGCGAATCTTCTACTCCTAACTCTTTAAGCTTTTTAGAAACTTCTTCCTTTTCTTTTATTAAATTTTCTTTTGATCTATTAATTAACTCCTCTGCGGTGTTCTCGTCTATTCCTTCTATTTTTGAAATGTCCTCAGCCTTAGATTGAGATATTTCTTCGATACCTTGAAAACCCTCTGACACTAAAAGTTGGCCCAATGTTTCATCAACTTCTAAATTTTTTATTAGATTTTCTGTTTTATCTTTAAATTCTAATTGTCTTCGTTCAGAGTCTTCTTTTTCAGTTAAAATATCTATTTCGAAATTTGTTAATTTAGATGCTAATCTTACATTTTGACCTCTTCGACCTATAGCTTTACTCAAATTTTCTTCAGATAAAATTACATCAATTCTTTTATTTTCTTGATCAATTAAAACTTTTTGTATTTCAGCAGGTGATAAAGACTCTGAAATTAAAGTTGGAAGATCTTCCGTCCATTTGATTATGTCAATTTTTTCTCCATGAAGTTCATTTACAATAGTTTGAACTCTACTGCCTCGCATACCTACACATGCGCCCACAGGATCAATTGAGCTATCTTTAGAATAAACACATATTTTCGCTCTACTACCAGGATCTCTTGCTACGGATCTAATTTCTATTGTTCCTTCATAAATTTCAGGAACTTCTTGAAAAAAAAGTTTTGCTAAAAATTGAGGATGCGCTCTTGATAAAAATATCTGATGCCCTTTAATTTCTTTTTTTACTTCACTACAATATGCTTTTACTCTATCTCCTGTTTTAAGAATTTCTCTAGGTATTAATTCATCTTTTTTTATAACTCCTTCAGCTCTTCCTAAATCTACGATTACATTTCCATATTCCATTCTTTTAATTATGCCACTTAATATTTGCCCTTGTTTATCTATAAATTCCTCATATTGTCTGCTTTTTTCGGCCTCTTTGACTCGAAAGCTTATTACTTGCTTAGCACTTTGAGCCGCTATTCTTCCAAAATCTATTTGTGGCAACTCTTCAAAGATTTTATCACCAATTTTAAGTTCTTTTTTTTCTTTATTGGTTTTATCTGCATCAGCTAGAGTAATTTGTCTATTTGGATCTTCAATGTTCTCAACTATTTCAAGAACTTTGTTTATTTTGATTTCACCGTTTTCTCTATCAATATTTACTTCTATAGTGTTATCATTACCAAACTTTGTTAATGCTGCCTTTTGAATTGCGCTCTCCATTGACTCAATAACAAGTTCCTTATCAATAGATTTTTCATTTGCCACAGCTTCAACTATCCTTAAAAGCTCTAGTTTATCTAATCCTCTATTTAACATATTTTTCCTTTTTGTTTTTTCCAAAAAAAAATGGGCAAAAGCCCATTTTGTAAAATTAGCAATGTCATTACTATTTAATAAATATTTATATGTTTTTCAAGGTTACAGTTTAAAAAAATTTACTTTATCTGTTTTTTCCCAAGAAAATTGACCATTATTTTGAGGTTGTCTTCCAAAATGACCGTAGGCTGAAGTCGCCTCATATATTGGCTTATTCAATTGTAATAATTCCCTTATTCCCCTAGGAGACAAATCAAAGTTTTGTTGGATAACTTTTTTTACTTTTTCTGTCTTCTCGGCGTCCTTATCAGCTAATTTTATATAGATAGAAAGTGGTTTGGAAACACCTATAGCATAGGCAAGTTGAATAAGACATTTGTTTGAAACTCCTGCTGCTACAATATTTTTTGCAATATATCTACTTACATATGCGGCAGATCTATCAACTTTAGTAGGGTCTTTTCCTGAAAATGCTCCTCCTCCATGTGGCGCTGCACCACCATAAGTGTCTACAATTATTTTTCTCCCTGTAAGACCAGTATCCCCATCAGGACCACCAATAATAAACTGTCCAGTCGGGTTAATATAAATTTCTTTTTCATCTAAATCTTTAAGAAAACTTTCAGGAATAGATCTTTTTATATAAGGAATTAAAAGATCTTTGACTTGTTTCTGGTTTACATCTTTTGAATGTTGAGTAGAAATAACTATTGAAGTTACTTTTTTTGGTTTTTCGTTTTCATATAAAATAGTTACCTGGCTTTTAGAGTCTGGTTCTATACCCTCCAAATTACCTTTTTTCCTATCCTCTGCCATTAATCTCAAAATTTTGTGAGAAAAATGAATTGGAGCTGGCATTAAATCTTTTGTTTCATCACAGGCATATCCAAACATTATACCTTGATCGCCTGCGCCTTCATCTTTGTTTCCTTTAGAGTCTACACCCATAGCTATATCTGTTGATTGTTCGTGTAAATGAGTTTCTATGTTTGCTGTTTTCCAACTAAATCCTTTTTGATCATAACCAATATCTTTTATACATTTTCTTACTTTCTCAATAATTTCTTCGCTTTTAATTTTTGGTCCTCTAGTCTCGCCCGCAAGAACAACTTTGTTAGTGGTTGCTAAAGTTTCACATGCAACTCTTGCAAAAGGCTCTTTTGCTAAATAAGTATCTACGACCATGTCAGAAATTCGATCACAAACTTTGTCGGGATGCCCCTCAGAAACAGACTCGCTTGTAAATAAAAAATTTTTACTCATTTAAATCTATTTTTTAATGTTAAAAAGATGACTGTATATGTAAATAAAAGTAAAAAAAATATCAAATCATTTCTATTTTTAAAATTATTTTGAATTAACGGTACTTTTAATTCTATATTCCCAGATTCGTAAGGTTCTAGCCTTTTTATTGGAATACCTTTATTGTTTATAAATGCACTTATCCCCTTGTTTGCTGATCTTAAAAGATATGTATTGCTCTCAATAGCTCTAAAAGTTGCTTTTGAAAAATGTTGATAAGGACCAATAGTACCTCCAAACCATCCATCTTCAGATATATTAAGTATGAAGTTTAAATCATCGATTGTATTTTGAGTCATTTCAGGAAAAATGATTTCATAACATATTAAAGGTAAAATTTTATAATCATAAATAATTAAATTTTGCTGTTTAGTTCCTTTTGAAAAAGAACCATAACCGCGTGAAATTTTTTTTAAACCAAAGTCATTTAAAAAATCTTCAAAAGGTAGAAACTCACCAAATGGGACGAGTTTTTGTTTATTATATTTATAAATAATTTCAAAATTATTATTTACCGCGACTAAGCTGTTAAAATAATGTTCTTTATCTGAATATTCATTTCTTAAGTTAATACCAAATATAATAGTATGGTCGTTTGAAAAATTTTTTTGAAAAATGCTTTTAATTTTCTTAACCTCAGAATAACTATATCCCCCAAAAACCCCCTCTGGCCAAATAAACAGAGTTTTTTCATTTTTTTTTGGCTCACTAAACTTAATTATTTCTAAAATTTGATTATTTAACTCAACTTGTGACAAATCATAATTTAAATCAAAATTAGGTGAAACTATTTTAATTCTTGTTAAATTATTTTCATTTTGTCCTAGATTATTGATAAATTTAGTGTTTTTGTTAATTGAAAAAGAACCATAAATATAATTTGAGAAAAACAGTAAAATTAAAAAGAAAAATATTGACAAATTCAGATTGTTTTTTCTATGCATTATTAATAGCGGAGAGCAAAAAATTGTTAAAGTAAGTAGGTTAAATGCAAATAAACCTATTGGATTTAAAATTTGCAATATTTCAATAAACCAAGACCAGCTATAAGCCCATAGATTCCAGGGAAAGCCAGTAAAAATTTTAGCTCTTAAATAATCTAAAAATGAAAGTGAGGCACAAAAAAATAATATTGAAGGAAAATTGTTTTTTAAAAATGGTCCGACAATAATTGTACTCACCCCATAAAATAAACCAAGAAATAATGGAATTAAAAATAATGATAAAGGGATAAGGTAATTTAAATCTGAGTCAAAAGTTAGTGAATTAGAAATCCAGTGTGTTCCAGTTAGAAAAAAGCCAACACCAAAAAAATAACCAATATAAAATAAGTTTATTAGATAAGGTTTTTTTCTGTAGGTACTTTTTGACTTTTTATTCACATAAACAAGAATTGCAAATAAGCATGGAATAATTAAAAAATTCAAAAAAGTTAAGTTATATGGTTGAAAAGTTAAAACAGTTAACATTCCTAAAACTAAGGGAAATAAAAAAACAAGGCTGACTCTTTTATTGATTAAATTTTCTAAAAGCATTTAATTAATTTGTTTTAAAAATTTATTTTCAATTTTTTTCATTACTAAATAATCTCTTTTAGATTTGTGTTTATGTCCTAATAAATGTGCCAAACCATGTATCCATGTTTCATCAAATTTTAAGTAAAAATTTTTTTTATTTAAGTTAGTTTTTAATTTATTCAAGTTAATCACTATATCTCCAATATAAACAAAAGATTGTTTCCTTTTTTTTTTTGGTTTTAGTGACTCATTAGAAGGAAAAGACAAAATATCAGTTGTTTTATTTTTTTTTCTAAATTTTAAATTTAATTTAGTTATAAGTTTACTGTCTGATAACAATAATGAGAATTCTATCTTTTTATTTTTAAGAGAAATATTATTATTTAATTTTTTAATTTTTGTTTTAATATAATTTTCTGGATTTTTAATATACTTTTTCCAATTTTTATTATCAATAAGTACATTAATTTTTATCATCAAAATTTTTTTGATAGGCTTGAATAATTTTTGAAACCAATGGATGCCTTACTACATCTCTGTGGTCAAATTCGATGGTTTTAATTCCACTTATGTTTTTTAAAATGTTTTTTGATTTAATTAAACCTGAATTATTTTTATTTAATAGATCAATTTGAGATGGATCTCCGTTAACTACTAGTTTTGAATTTTCGCCTATTCGTGTTAGAAACATTTTTATTTGAGTAGTTGTTGCATTTTGAGCTTCATCTAATATTGCAAAAGAATTTCTTAAGGTTCTTCCTCGCATAAAAGCTAAGGGCGCTATCTCAATTTCTCCTGTTTCTATTTTTCTTTGTATTTTTTCAAAGCCAAATAAATCATATAAAGCGTCATACAAAGGTCTTAAATATGGATCTACTTTTTCTTTCATGTCCCCTGGTAGAAAACCAAGTTTTTCTCCAGCTTCTACTGCTGGTCTAGACAGTATTACCCTTTCAACTTTTTTTTCCATCAATAAAGTAATCGCAACTGAAACAGCTAAAAAACTTTTTCCAGTTCCAGCAGGTCCCAACGCCATAATTATACTGTTCTCTTTTAATGCTTGAATATATTCGGATTGTTTTTTTGATCTTGCTATAACTGACTTTTTTGGAGTTTTAATTAAATGCTCTAATGGCTGGATATTTTTACCTGCTGTCCCAATATTTTTGTTCACTGACAAAACTATATCATTTTTTTCAATTAAATTAGTCAAAAGAAATTTGTTTAAAAGAAACTTTATAGCTTCAGATATATTAGATATATCCTCACTTTTACCTTTTGCGGTAATTGAATTTCCTCTAAAAAAAATATTTGTATTTGTCAATTTTTCTAATTCTAACAAATTATTGTTAAATTCGCCTACAATAGCCATAAGAGCATCATTGTCGAGAATCTGGATATTGACGGTTTCTTTATCGATTTTCCTGATTATATAACTCTCAGTAAATTTACTTACTTTAGACATTATAGGGAAATTTCTCCAAAAAGTGTGTTTTGGTTAAAATTTGTAACTTTAACATCATAAATTTTTCCAGTTAAATCTTGATCATTTTTAACTATTACAGCATTTGCATATTTGTCTCTTCCAAAATATTCTCCTTCTTTTTTATTTAAAGAGTTTTCAAACAAAACTTCTACTTTTTTGTCTAAAAGTTTTTGACGGTAATTTTTTACAATTTCATCAGATTTTCTTTGAAATATCATTAATCTTTTTTTAGCTATCTTTTCGTCAATAATTTTCAATTTAGATGCTGGAGTCCCTGGTCTAGGGCTAAAAACAAATGAATATGAGTTGATAAAATCAACTTTATCCAATAAAGCTAAAGTTAAGTTAAAATCTTCATCGGTCTCTCCCGGATAACCAATTATAAAATCGCTAGAAAACTTTATAGATGAATTTTTATCTTTCAATTTTTTTACAGTACCAAAATAATCGTTGATATTATGTTTTCGATTCATAAGTTTTAAAATTTTACTAGATCCGCTTTGAACAGGCAAATGAACAAGGGGCATCAATTTTTGACAATTTTTATATGCACCAATCAAATCATCAGTCATATCTTTTGGATGTGAAGTAGTATACCTTATTCTTTCCAATCCGCTCATTTCGTTTAACTCACATATTAAATCTGAAAGTAAAAAATTTTTTGAATTATATGCATTAACGTTTTGTCCTAATAATGTTATTTCTTTCGTGCCTCCATCGATCAACTGTTTTGCCTCAGATATAATTTCATGATTAGATCTTGAATATTCAGGCCCTCTTGTATAAGGAACAACACAAAAATTACAAAACTTATCACAGCCCTCTTGAATAGTAAGAAAAGAGGACGTCTTAGAATCTTTTGTTTTAATTAAATTTAAACTATCAAATTTTTCAATCACATCAAATTCTGTGCTATTGACTCTCCTTTTCTCAATTTCAATTTTATTCATTATTTTTGGAATTTTGTGATATGACTGTGGTCCAAATACTCCATCAATATAGCTCTCTCTTTTTAACATTTCTTCACCTTCGGCTTGAGCTACGCAGCCAGTAACTAAAAGAATAGGTTTTTTTTTATTTCTAAATTTTTTTTTGAGTCTTCCTACATCGTCATAAACTTTATCCGTAGCCTTCTCTCTAATGTGACAGGTGTTTAATACATAGCAACTTGTTTCTGAGATATTTTCTGTTTGAGTATAACCAATCTTTTTAAATAAATCCAAAATACGATTGCTATCATACTCATTCATTTGGCATCCAAAAGTTTTAATAAAAATTTTTTTATTCAAGATATTAATTTTTTTTAATTTTTGATCCGTATAATTCCAGTTTGTGGTCTACTAGTTTATACCCTAACTTTTGTGCAATTTTACTTTGTAGCGCTCCAATGTCTTTATCTACAAACTCAACTATTTCACCAGTATTTATATCTATTAAATGATTGTGATGCTCTTCAGTGATTGGTTCATATCTTGATTTACCTTCTTTAAAATCGTGTCTAATTAAAATACCAGACTCTTCAAAAAGTTTAATGGTTCTGTAAACAGTTGCAATGCTGATTTTCTTGTCTATAGAAGTAGCCCTTTTATGTAACTCATCAACATCAGGATGATCTTTAGATCCATAAGTTTCTTTTGAATCTGAAATAACCTTTGCAATAACTTTTCTTTGCTCAGTTAGTCTGACGCCTTTTTCTTTACATTTATCTTCTATTGTACTCATATTTAATTCCAATTTAACTTATATAGAGTGGTTTAATCAATTTATTTTCTAAAAGATTTTTTTCAATTAAAAGCTCAATATTTTTAAGGTTAAATTCGTTTAATAAATTGCTTTTATAGCCATATAATTTAGCTCCTTTAGATAATTTTATTCCTTTTGCCACAGCTAATGAAACTCTGATTGATGAAAAGCTACCTGGGCCCTGGTTCACGATAATAGAAAAATTTTTATCAACATTAGCTTTATTTTTTTTTAAAAATTCAGCTATATTGCCCACAAGCATATCATTTGCTTTATTATTAATTTGAAATTTTTTAACAAAAAAATTATTATTAATTCTTAAACCAATTGAATCATTTTTACCTGTGCAATTTATTATTAAAAAGTCTTTAATCATAATTTTATTTCTAGCAGTTTTTCCTATTACAAAAAACTCCTATTCCGCATCTAATAAATTTGAAGATTATGGAGTAATTGCAGTTATGTATCATAGATTCAATGAAAATAAATACCCCTCTACGAATATCAGAGTTGAAGATTTTACAAAACACATCAGTCTTATAAAAGCAGAAAATTTAACCTTTTTAAAGGCTGAGGAGTTTGAAAATCATATAAATTCAAAAAATACTGAAAGAAAAATTTTATTAACAATTGATGATGGTTTTGAGTCTTTTTATTTAAATGCTTGGCCAATTCTTAAAGCTGAAAAAATACCTTTTATATTATTTGTAAGTACAAGAGAGGTTGGAGCTAATAATTATATGAGTTGGGATCAAATTAGAGAAATAGCTAAAGAAGATTTTGTGCATATTGGAAATCATAGTCATACTCATGAGTATCTTATAGATAGAACTAATAAAGAAATAGAGGAAGATATAAAAAAATCAATAGCAATTTTTAAAAAAGAACTTGGATTTAACTCACCATTTTTTTCTTACCCTTTTGGAGAATACAGTCTGGAGTTTAAAGAGATTATTAAAAATTTAAATTTTAAATATGCTTTTGGTCAACATTCTGGAGTAGCTGATGAGTCAAAAGATCTTTTTGAACTTCCGAGATTTCCTATTAATGAAAAATATGGTGAAACAAAAAGATTCAAAAGTATATTAAAAACATTGCCTTTTAAGTATGAGGAAATTACACCAAAAGAAAAATATATAAACGACTCTACAAATCCACCAAATGTAAAAATAAAATTTTATAAAAATATCAAAAATATTAATTTAATAAATTGTTACTCCAACGAAGAAAATAAATGGAGAAAATCTAATATCAAATTCACTAACGACTATGAGGTCCAAGTATTACTTGAGGGAAAGTTTACCACTGAAAGAGGTCGTATCAATTGTTCTTTGCAAGATAACGGCTTTTGGAGATGGTTAGGAATACAATTTGTTATAGCGGAAAAATAATTTTATAAATTCAATTCTTTACGTACAACTGAATTACTTAATAAAACATTTTCAAATTCATCTAATGAATTTTGATCAATAATTTGTTCAAGAACTTTAGTATAAGTTTTTCCAGTTTGAGCATAATTATCTAAAGTGTCAGTCAGAGAAATACCTTTTATTGGTTTATTCCTTTTTCTCAATGTATATCTTTTTTCTCTAAATTTAGAATAACCCTTATGAGTGTTCAAATTATTCTTATAAGCTTTTACTGATGCTCTTAAAATTGGAAATTTTAAAATCTTATGGCCTTGATGTTGTCCTTTGTCTAATGGTTCAATGCCTTGTCCAGTCCAAGTCCACTGACCGAAGATTGCATTTCCTTCTAAGGCAAATCTCGATGTCCCCCAACCACTTTCTTTAGCTGCTTGAGCAAGAGCAATTGAAATCGGAATTATATCCATTCTCTTTTTAAGCTCATTAATGTCTGAATTTTTTACCTTATACTCTCTAAGTTTTTGCCTTAACCAAGATTTTTCTTTCTCTGAAGTAATTTTCTTTGATTGTATTTTTTTAAGTTTTAATCTGTCATCAGTAATTTTTTCGTTCTCAGCAACAACCAAAGGTAAAACAATCTTTATAAAAGTATCTTTTTTTAATTTACTGTCTTTAATTTCATCTAAATCTTTTGGAAATTGAGTAAAATATATTGGCTTAACTCTTTTCTCATTTCTTACTTTTCTCAAGTCATATTGCACGTCATTAAACAAACTTAAAACTGTCTCTGTTTTAAGGTTTAAATTTGGTAAAACAAATTCCTTAACTGAATTAGTATTATTCTGTTTTTTAGGTTGAACTTTAGCCTGTTTTTGCTTCGGCTTAGTTACTGGTTCATTTTTTTTCTCTTCTGCTAATTTCTTATTAACAGTTTTTTCTTTTATTGTTTTTTTCTCAATCTCTTTATCTTGAAGAGTCTCAGTATAAAAATTAATAAAAGTATCTTTTCCAAAATATCCTGCAACCCCAAATAAAAATAGAAAAGCAGAAATTAAAATTACTGATACTAGTTGATTTACTTTTTTTGTTTCAATATCAAAATTATAAATTCCATTAAAAAACTTGAGGGTCGTTTTGCTTACAAATGAACAGAAGTTTAATATTGCTCTACCTGTTCCAAAAATTATATTTACTATAGTCTTTGCCACATAAGAAAAAAAATTTAAAATTGAATTATTAGTATCTAAAAAGAAATTAATAATTGACTTTTTTATTGATGCAAAAAATTTGTAAATGGAGTTTGATACAGAAGAGAAAAAATTTCCAATTCTATTTCCTGTTGAGAATATAGGTTTGGAAATTTTTTTTGCTTGAATTTCAAATATATTTTTCTTGAGTTCCGTTGGTATTGGAACTTTATTTTTTTTCAAAATATGCTCTATTTGAGCAGTTGTTAAATACTTTTTATTTCTTTCGTATACTTGTATCTCAGCAATTTTATATATTTCTGAAAGTTCTAACAGTTTATCTCTATAGCTTAAGTTTTTTTTCATTTTTTAATTTGCTTCTACTGATTTTACTTCTTCTACATAATGACAAAGTAGATTTTGTACCCCTTGTTTTAAAGTCATTAAAGAACTTGGACAACCAGAACAGCTCCCTTGCAACTCAACTGTTACTACACCGTTTTTAAAAGATTTAAATTTTATATCTCCACCATCTCTTGCAACTGCGGGTCTTATTTTCGTATCTAAAACTTCTTGAATTTTTTTGATAACTTCGTCAACTTTTTCCCCTGAAATTTTTTTAGTAATTGATTCTAAAATCGGCTTTTTATTCTTCTCAAAATAGTCATTAATATACGATACTACGGTTGGCTTAAGAGCATCCCATGAAATACTATTGCTTTTTTTAACTGTTAAGAAGTTTTGCGCTAATAAAATTAATTCAACTCCTTCTACTTCAAGTAATTTTTTTATAAAAATATTATTTATTTTATCTTTATCCTTTTTTTGAAATTCTTCCATACCAACAGAGGATATAACGTTCTCCGATAAAAATTTTAGAGAGTCCGGATTAGGTGTTTGTTCTGTGTGTATCATGCGTAATGTATATTACAATAATCCCACTATTTCACGTATCTTTTTTAGGTTCTCCTCAGCTTTTTTTAAAGCTTTTTCTCTGCCTTTATTCAAAACTTGTTCTAGATAGGCTTTATCATCGATTAATTCCTTAATTTTTTTACCTACGGGGCAAATTGTTGCAACTAAACTATCTGAAAGTTTATTCTTCAGAAAAGAAAATTCTTTACCTTCCATTTCAGAAAGAATTTTTTGAATTGGAGTTTTTTTTAAGTCAGCATAAATCTTTAATAGGTTAAGTGCTTCAGGTCTCTTTTCTAATTCTTTTTCCTGACCAGGTATTGGCGAAGAGTCTGTCTTAGCTTTTTTTATTTTTTTTACTATTTCGTCGGCACTATCTTTCAAATCAATTCGAGAATAATCTGACTCTTCAGATTTGCTCATTTTTTTCGTTCCGTCTCTTAAACTCATCACTCTTGAAATATTTTTTTGAATTAAGGGTTCTGGTATGGGGAAAAAATTTTCTGATTTAAAATCTTTGTTAAATTTTTGTGCTACATCTCTACACAATTCCAAATGTTGTTTTTGATCTGCCCCAACTGGTACATGTGTTGCTTTATAAAGTAGTATATCTGCAGCCATAAGATTCGGGTAAATGTATAAACCAACACTTGCTTTTTCTTTATCTGATCCAGCTTTATCTTTAAATTGTGTCATCCTATTCAACCAACCAATTCTTGAGACGCAATTAAGTATCCATGCTAACTCTGCATGACCGCTTACTGATGATTGGTTAAATATAATATTTTTATTCTCATCTAAACCTATTGCTAAAAAAGCTGCAGTTGTTTCAAAGATATTTTGTTTAAGTTCTTTAGGATTTTGAAAAGTTGTAATCGCATGTAGATCGACTACACAAAATATACATTCCATTTCTTTCTGAAGCGATACAAAGTTTGTGAGAGCTCCTAAATAATTTCCTAAATGAAGATTGCCAGTTGGTTGAACACCTGAAAAAGCTAATTTTTTAATACTCATTTTAAAACGCCCTATAATTTTTAAATTTTAATAAACCAAATAAATAACAATTAATTAAATATATCATTGCCACTAAACCTATCATAAATACAAGATAAATTGACTTATAAATATTATCATAAGCAAGTTTATCCTCAAAAAAACTTAATCCATAATACAAGACAAAAGACATAATAAATGTGCAAAATATAATCTTAAAGAAATTGTAAAGTGGTAAATTTTCAAAGAACAAAAATTTAGATTTGCCTAATAAAATAAAATATAAAATAACTGCTAACCATGTTGAGATTGAAGTAGCAATCGGGATAATGATAAAACCAATTTTTTTAAATAATAAAAGACTTATTGCAATATTCAAAACAACACTAAACAATGATAGGTAAAATGGTGTCTTAGTATTATCTCTCGCAAAGTAAAAGTTAGAAAGAACTTTTATTAATGCAAAAGCCGGAATTCCATAACCAAAATATTTAAGTGCTTTAGCTGTCATAGTAACATCAGAATTTGTAAATGAACCATAACCAAATAAAGCGTTTATTATTTCCTCTGATGCTAAAATTAATCCTAAACTTGCTGGCACAGATAAAAGTAAACAAAGTTCTATAGATTTGTTCTGTATATTTTTTACATTCCCAAATTTTTTTAATTTTAAACTTTTAGATAATACAGGAAGTGAAACTGTTCCGACTGCGATTCCTGCAATAGCCAAATTAATTTGATATATTCTATCTGCATAATATAAATAGGAAACAGCTCCAGCTTCAAAGGAAGCAATAATAGTACCAACTAAAATATTTATCTGAGTAACTCCAGATGAAAAAATACTTGGTAAAAGTTTTTTTAGAAAAAATTGAACTTTAGAACTAATATTAGTTTTTAAAAAAAGAGACGGCTTATAATATTTTTTGGTAAAGACTAATAAAAAAAATAATTGAATTATTCCTGCAAAAGTGACTCCGTAAGATAAATTTTTTACAAAATCTAGTTTAAATAGGTAAGAAATAAAAAGACTTATAATTAAAATTATATTTAAAATAATTGGGGCAGCTGCAGCTGCGGCAAATTTATTATTTGAATTCAAAACCCCTGAAAAAAAGGATGATATACTTACAAATAATAAAAATGGAAATGTTATTCTTGTTAATTCAACGGCTAAGTTGAATTTTGATGCATCATTATAAAAACCTGGAGCAAGTAAATAGACTAAAAATGGAGTAAAAATTTCAACAATAAAAACTATACCCAACAAAATTAAAATTAAAAGATTTAATACTTCATCCGCAAACTTTTTGCCTTTTAACTTACTTTTCGCTTTCTCTGCAGTGTAACTTGGTATAAACGCTGCATTAAAAGTTCCTTCGGCAAATAATCTTCTAAATGTATTGGGAATACGGAACGCCACAAAAAAGACATCAGCTAAAAAAGAGGCGCCAATAAATATGGCAATTAATATATCCCTTAAATATCCTAATATTCTGCTAATTAGTGTATAAAAACTAAAAACTGATGTTGAAGATAATAAATTCATAATTAAGCCAAAAATTAATAGTGATTTCGTCTCATTTATATTACATACTCAAAATTCGATGACAAAAAAGTCTAAAATTGATCATTACACAGATAAAGAAGCTCTTGATTTTCATATTAAGGGAAAGTCTGGCAAAATTGAGGTTAATTCCTCAAAATCTTTAGTGACTAAAAGAGATCTTTCTTTAGCTTACTCCCCTGGAGTGGCAGCGCCTGTTAAGGAAATAGCTAAAAATCCAGATGCCGCTTACGATTATACCAGCAAAGGTAATTTAGTAGCAGTTATTAGTAATGGTTCTGCTATTTTAGGATTAGGAAATTTAGGTGCCTTGGCTTCTAAACCTGTTATGGAGGGAAAGGCAGTTCTTTTTAAAAGATTTGCGGATATAGACTCAATAGATATAGAAATAGAAAATTCAGATCCAAACGAAATTATAAATACAGTTAAAAATATAGGAAATACTTTTGGGGGTATTAATTTAGAAGATATTAAGGCACCTGATTGTTTTATAATAGAAGAAAAATTAAAAAAAATTTTAGATATTCCAGTTTTTCATGATGATCAGCATGGTACAGCTATTATAACAACTGCGGCTCTTATTAACGCCTTAGATATTCAAAAAAAGAAAATTGAAAATATTAAAGTTGTGGTTAACGGTGCTGGAGCCTCTGCTATGGCATGCGTAGATTTATTTAAAAGCTTAGGAGTAAAAAAACAAAACATTATAATGTGTGATACTAAAGGAGTAATTTATAAAAAAAGGGAGGGTCTAAATAATTTTAAATTAAAGCATGCTGCAGAGACAAAACATAGGAAGCTTTCAGAGGCTATGATTGATGCAGACGTTTTTTTAGGTCTCTCTGCAAAAGACACGGTTTCACCAAAAATGATAAAATCTATGTCTAAGAAACCTATCATATTCGTATGCGCAAATCCTGATCCGGAGATTACTCCAGAGGAAATTTTAAAAGTTAGAACAGATGCGATAATAGCAACAGGTAGATCCGATTATCCAAATCAAGTTAATAACTTAATTGGATTTCCATATATTTTTAGAGGTGCACTTGATGTTAGGGCAAAAGAGATAAATGAAGATATGAAAATGGCTGCTGCAAAATCTATTGCAATGTTAGCCAGAGATGATGTTCCTGATGAAGTAGTTTCAGCTTACGGAGGAGAAAGACCTAAATACGGAAAGAATTATATAATACCATCAACGTTTGATCCAAGATTGTTAAGCGTAATACCTTCGGCAGTTGCCAGGGCAGCTATTAAAAGTGGTGTTGCACGGAAGAAGATTAGCGACTTTGATGTATACAAAGACGAATTAATAAACCGACTAGATCCCTCTATGTCTTTAATGCAGGGTATAAATGCTAAAATCAGAAAAAATCCGAAAAAAGTAATTTTCGCAGAAGGGGAAGATGAAAACATGCTTAAAGCTGCTATAGAATTTAATAAAGCAAGACTCGGTAAACCAATTTTGATTGGAAGCGAGGAGAGAATTAAAGAGCAGCTTAAAAAAATTGGGTTAGATGAAAATTTTAAAATTCAAATAGTCAATTCGAAAGATAAATCGAGACGAGAAAAATATAAAAAGTATTTATATAAAAAACTCCAAAGGGATGGGTTGCTAGAGAGAGATGTGGATAGACTAATAAGAAATGATCGAGTAGCTTGGGGTTCTTCAATGATAGCATGTAAAGATGCAGATGCAATGGTTACAGGCAATATTAGACATTATGCTGCTTCGGTTGAAAAATTAAAAAAATTTGTAGATCCTAGAGAAGGTGAGACAATTTTTGGAATGACAATAATAGTTTCTAAAGGAAAAACAATACTTGTAGCAGACACTAACGTTCAAGATTTTCCCTCAGCCGAAAGATTGGTAAATACCTCGATTTCTTGTGTTAGAGTGGCAAGATTATTTGGTTTTGAACCTAAAGTTGCTTTTTTATCTCACTCTACATTTGGCAAACCTGTTTCGAGAAATACAAAACATGTAAGAGACGCAATTGAACTGTTAAGGAGCAAAAAAGTAAATTTTGATTTTGACGGAGAAATGCAACCAGATGTAGCTTTAAACCCAATTTATCAAGAAGTTTATCCATTTTCTAAAATAGTTGGTAAGGCAAATATATTAATAATGCCAGCGTTACATAGTGCTGCTATATCAACTAAATTAATGAAAACATTTGGAGGAGCAAAATTAATTGGCCCACTTTTAATTGGATTGGGTTTGCCTATTGAAGTTGCTCCTTTAAGATCATCAACTTCAGATATTTTAAATTTAGCATCTGTTGCAGCGTATTCATCAGATGTAATCGATTATTAAATTTAAATTTTACTTCTGCTTAATTCAGAAACTAAGAAAATAGTTGGTATAACTTTTTCTGAGTTGTAGACTTCTTCTGCTTCTTTTATTACCTCTTTTTTTTCATCTTCGTTAAATGAAATTCCAAAAATATAAATCTTTTTATTGATAGTTTCTAAAGTATAATTTGACGATTTAATTTTTTTGTTAAATATCATAGCTGTTCTTAATTGTGTTGTAATTAAAACATCTTGAGCTGAACTCTTAAAGTTTTTTTTCCCTCTAATTTCGATGGCATTATTAACTGACCTCACCCCCTTAGTTTCCCAAGCAAGTTTTGTTATTTTGAGTTTTTCTTCAGGTTCATCAACTTTTCCAGTAATAAATATTCTTCCATCTAAAACTTCAATCTGTGTACCTAAAAAATATTTTTTATCAGTCAAGGTTAGTCTAGCAACTAAATTTTTTTGCATTAGTGTGTCATCAATTTGCATACCGACAGTCCTCGGATCAAATGAAATACTTACACCTCTTCCAAAAGGTCCTGCCTTCGATGCCTGACATGAGTAAAGAAATAGAGATAAAGTAATTATGTTAAGTAATTTTCTCATTTTTTATATCTAAACAAATTTTATATATTAGCCTCTTATTTGTTTTTTCTTTTTCAGATATGATTTTAACAACATCTTTTAAGCTATTTTTTTTTAAAAGTTTAATTGCCTGATCTTTAATTTTAGAATCATCCAATAAAGGTTTAGTTTTATTATTTTTTTTAGAAATTACAACCGTTAACTCTCCCTTTAGTGGTGAGTTAAAAAGTTGGATAGAATCCACCTTATCTCTATAAAAAGTCTCATGAATTTTAGTAATTTCTCTAGCTATTAGAATTTCTCTAGAAGAAAAATGTTTTTTAAAAAAACTTAAATAATAATTAATTTTTACTCCAGGAATAAAAAATATAATTGAGAAAGATGAGTTATTTAAGTTAGAAAGCTCGTTATTTAATTCTTTTTCTTTTTTAGGTAAAAAACCATAAAAAATAAATTTATCATCAAAACCGGATACACTCATAGAGGCGGTAATTGAAGATGGCCCAGGTACTGGGTAAATATTTATTTGTTTTTTAATGCATTCTTTTACCAAAAGCTTTCCTGGGTCTGATAACAAAGGCGTTCCAGCATCCGATACTAGTGACAAAATTTTGCCTTCATTTAAATATTTTATAATTTTGTTTAGTTCCTTTTTTTCATTAAATTTATGATATGGAAAAAGTTTTTTTTTAATTTTATAATGATTTAACAATTTTAATGATCTTCTTGTATCTTCACACAAAATAATGTCTGATTTTTTTAATATATCTAATGATCTTAATGTTATATCATCAAGGTTTCCTATTGGAGTAGAAACAATGTATAGGCCTGGTAAAAAAGAATTCATTTTATGATTAAACCAATTATTACAATTTTATTCTATATATCAATTTTTTTTAATAGCAATTTAATGTGTGATGAAAATAATAAAGAACTTAAAATTGGTTTATTAGCTCCTTTTTCGGGTGTCTACAAAAACTTAGGTGAATCTTTATTGCTTTCAACGCAACTAGCACTAAGTGAATTGAATAATAAAAAAATAATAATCATTCCAAGAGACTCAGGCTCAAATGATAAAGAAAAGCTTAATATAGCTATACAAGAAATAATAAGCTCAGGTGCAAAAATAATTATTGGTCCACCTGACTCGGAAGATTTTGAAGAAATTAAAAAATATAAAGATACGATTTTTATTTCTTTGTCAAACAAAGAATCCAAAATAGAGAACAACATTATAAGTATTGGAATAAGTTTAGAGTCTCAAATAAAAACAATTGAAGATTTCATCATTAAACAGAAAAAGAAGAAAACCATAATAATGTACCCTAAAAATGATTACACTAAGTTTATTGATGAGAGAATAAAATTAACAAAACTTAAAAATTATAAAATATTTAAATATAATCCTGATCCAAAAGTTTTGACAGGTGAAATAGAAAAGTTAACAAATTATTCTCAAAGAAAACGTAATTTGAGATCAAGAATTGCAATATTAGAGGACAAAGATGATGAAGCTTCGAAAAGAGAATTATTGAGGTTGGAACAAAAATATACTTTGGGTAAAGTAAATTTTGACTCAGTCATCATTATTGATTTTGGAAATAGTTTAAAAAGTGTATTAGCCTCACTTGTTTTTTCTGATGTTAACGAAGAAGATGTTTTGTTTACTACAGTGAATCAATGGTTTGATGAAAGTATATTTTATGAAAATTCAGTAAAAAGTTTGTACTATCCCTCGATCGATTTTGCTAATTTTAAAAAACATAATAATAAGTATTATAAAACTTTCCAATTATACCCAAATGAAATTACAATTCTTGCTTATGATGCTTTAGGTTTAATTTATTATGTCTGGAATAAAAATAACAAAATTAATTCTATTAATGACTTTTTCCTAAAAGAAAAAATAAAGGGTAAAATTGGAAGTTTTAATTTTAATGAAAAAAAAGTTACTCAAGAACTGAAAATTTATAAAGCTGAAAACAAAAAATTTAAAGAATTTTAACTTTTTTTTTAAGCTTTTTATAAGCTAAAAACCTGTGGTCTATATTGATTTTCTTCTTTTTATTCATTTGACCAAAAGTAATTTTGTAATTTTTTGGTATAAAAATAGAGTCAAAACCGAAACCTTTGTTCCCTAAAATTTTAGGAGAAATATTTCCATATAAAATTCCCTCCGCACTTATAGAATTTTTGTTTGGCTCTTTAAAAGTTAAACTGCAAATAAACTTCGCTTTGAAATTTTTATTTTTTTTGTTTTTATTTTTATTTTTTACTAAATCAATAATTTTTTTCATTGCTTTTCTAAAGCCTCCATATTTTTTTGCCCATCTTGCTGATAAAACTCCAGGTTTGCCTTTTAAACAATTAATGCATAATCCTGAGTCATCAGATAAGGATGTTATTTTTGAAATTTTTGAAAAATAATTAGCTTTGATTTTCGAGTTTGCTAAAAAACTTTTGCCACTTTCGATGGGACTTTTAATCTTGAGTTTTAAGGGAGATATTTTCTTAAATTTTTTTGGTAATAAATAGCTAAGTTCCTTGAATTTCCCCTTATTATTTGTACCTATTAAAATAAGCTTATTTTTTTTCACGTTTATCTAGTATTTAATTTTTTTATTCCTATATAGCAGTAATGGAAAATAAGAACGACAAAAAACCTGATAAGAATAACGATAATAGTGAAAAAAAGGACTTGTCATTAGAGGAAAAGTTAAAAGAAAATGAAGACAAGCTTTTAAGGACACTCGCTGAATTAGAAAATCAAAGAAGAAGGTCTGAAAAGGAGATTAAAGAGGCTTTTGAGTTTGGTGGCTTCAATTTTGCTAAAGAGACTTTAGCGCTGTTAGACAATTTACAACGCGCACAAATTTCAATTAAAAATGACCAAAAACTAAAAAGCAACGAAGATTTAGATAAATTTTTAAAAAATATTGATGTCATTGAAAAAGACCTTGTAAAAATATTTGAGAGAAACAATATCAAAAAGATAAACTGCCTCAAAGAAAAATTTGATCCCAATTCACACCAAGCAATGTTAGAGGTCGTAGATGAGTCTGTTGAGCCAGGAACAGTGGTACAGGAAGTGCAGCCAGGATACATGTTTGGTGAACGGCTATTAAGACCCTCATTGGTTGGTATATCTAAAAAAAAGGGCGCAGATAGTAAGGAAAAAGACAATAAAAAGTAGAATTTTATGACTTGTAGAATTGAAAAAAACACCCATATAAAAGTAAATCAAAGGAAAATATTTTATGAGTAAAGTAATTGGAATAGATCTTGGAACAACTAATTCTTGTGTAGCGATCATGGATGGCTCTCAGGCTAAAGTATTAGAAAATACTGAAGGAGCTAGAACAACACCCTCTGTAGTAGCTTTTTTAGATAATGATGAAAAATTAGTTGGTCAACCTGCAAAAAGACAAGCTGTAACTAATCCAGAAAATACTGTTTTTGCAGCCAAAAGATTAATAGGAAGAGTTTTTGAGGACAACTCAGTACAAAAAGATGTTGAGAAAGTTCCTTTTAAAATAATTAAATCAGACAAAGGAGAAGCCTGGGTAGAAGGCAAAGGTAAAAAATATTCTCCAGCTCAAATTTCAGCTTTTGTTTTACAAAAAATGAAGGAAACTGCAGAAAAATATTTAGGTCAATCTGTAACAAAGGCAGTTATAACTGTGCCAGCTTATTTCAATGACGCTCAAAGACAAGCAACTAAAGATGCTGGTAAAATTGCTGGACTAGAAGTTTTAAGAATTATAAACGAACCTACGGCTGCCTCTTTAGCTTACGGATTAGATAAAAAAGGTGGTAAAAAAATTGCAGTGTACGATTTAGGTGGAGGTACTTTCGATGTATCAATTTTAGAAATAGGTGATGGAGTGTTTGAAGTTAAGTCAACTAATGGAGATACTTTTTTAGGTGGTGAAGATTTTGATGATGAAATTGTTAACTATTTAATTTCGGAATTTAAGAAAGACAATGGAATAAATCTTAAAGGTGACAAACTTGCATTACAAAGATTAAAGGAAGCTGCAGAAAAAGCTAAAATAGAGTTATCTTCTGCAACGCAAACAGAGATAAATTTGCCTTTTTTAACTGCTGATAAAACTGGTCCTAAACATTTAAATCTAAAATTCACTAGAGCTAAATTAGAGGCGTTGGTAGAAAATTTAATAGAAAAAACATTAGCTCCCTGCAAAACTGCACTTAAGGACTCTGGTTTTTCTGCCGCAGAAATAAATGAAGTAGTTTTAGTTGGTGGGATGACAAGAATGCCTAAAATAATTGAGACTGTAAAAAATTTTTTTGGAAAAGAGCCAAATAAAAGTGTAAATCCAGATGAAGTCGTTGCAATGGGAGCGGCTATTCAAGCAGGTGTGCTTCAAGGTGATGTAAAAGATGTTCTATTGTTAGATGTTACGCCGTTATCTCTTGGTATTGAAACTTTGGGTGGCGTTTCTACAAAACTTATTGAAAAAAATACGACAATACCAACTAAAAAAAGCCAGGTCTTTTCAACAGCTGAAGATAACCAACCCGCTGTTTCTATAAGAGTCCTTCAAGGAGAGAGAGAAATGGCAGCTGATAATAAAATTTTAGGTAACTTTGAATTGGTTGGAATTCCTAATGCGCCTAGAGGCGTTCCTCAAATAGAGGTTACTTTTGATATCGATGCTAACGGAATAGTTAATGTTTCTGCAAAAGATAAAGGAACTGGTAAAGAACAAAAAATTCAAATTCAAGCTTCTGGTGGCTTAACCGAGGAAGAAATAAGCAAAATGGTTAAAGAAGCTGAAGCAAATAAAGATGCAGATAAAAAGAAAAGAGAAACTGTGGATGTAAGAAACCAGGCAGATAGTATTATCCATACAACAGAAAAGAGTCTTAAAGAGCACGGTGATAAAGTTACCTCTGAAGAGAAAAAGGCAATAGAAACAGCTATGTCCGACTTAAGAAATGCTTTGAAAGGAACTGATACTGAGGAAGTTAAAAAGAAAACCCAAGGTTTAATACAAGCCTCAATGAAGTTAGGTGAAGCAGTTTACAAAAGCCAACAAAAACCTGGTGAAAAGCCTGACGATAAAAAAACTGATAAAGAGGATAAAGAGAAAGAAAATGTTGTTGATGCAGAAGTAGTTGATGGCAAAGAAGACAAAGAAAAAAGAGCCTAAGACCAATTAATAAGGACAAACCTTTTTATGGCTAAAAGAGATTATTACGATGTCTTAGGTGTAAACAAATCAGCTGACAAAGAAGAAATCAAAAAAGCTTACAGAAAATTAGCTCTAAAACATCATCCTGATAAAAATAAAGGTGATAAGAGTTCAGAAGAAAAATTCAAAGAGGCAAGTGAAGCGTACCATGTACTTTCTGATGAAAAAAGAAAAGCAAATTATGATCAGTTTGGACATGCAGCCTTTCAAGGAGCGGGAGGCCAGGGAGGTTTTAGCAACTTTGATTTTTCATCCTCTTTTTCTGATATTTTTGAAGATGTATTCGGAGATTTTGGTTTTGGAAGACAATCTAGAGGTGGAAGATCGAGAAATAGAGGTAACGATTTAAGATACGATATATCAATTAATTTAAATGATGCATTTATCGGAACAGAAAAAAAAGTAAATTATACAACTTATAAAAAATGTAAAACGTGCTCAGGAAGCGGTGCTAAGCCAGGGTCAAAACCTTCAGCTTGTAGCTATTGTGGGGGACAAGGTAGAGTTAGATCTAGTCAAGGCTTCTTCACCATACAACAAACCTGCCCTGAGTGTGGTGGAGAAGGACAAAAAATTACAAATCCTTGTGGTAATTGCAATGGTATGGGTAAACAACAATCTAATGAGAATGTTGCTGTAAAAATTCCTCAAGGTGTCGATGATGGAACAAGAATTAGATTAGCTGGAAAAGGTGAGGCAGGAAGTAAAGGAGGATCAAATGGGGATTTATATTTGTTCATTTCGGTTGAACCGCATAATATTTTTAAAAGATCTGAGGAAAATCTTTATTATGAGTTACCTATTTCGTTCACAGATGCAGCTCTAGGATCTACAGTAGAGGTACCTTCTATTGACGGCAAAAAAACAAAAATTAAAATTCCATCTGGAACTCAAAGTGGAAAACAATTAAGACTTAAGGGAAAGGGCATGCCTGTACTTAAAAGAAATATTTATGGAGATTTATATATAAGAATTATAACTGAGGTACCAACTTCATTAACTAAAAGACAAAAAGAATTACTTATAGAATTTAAAACATTGGAAGATACTAAATCAAATCCTTTAATAAAAAGCTTTTTTGAAAAAGCTAAAAAATTTTGGAATAAGTCATAAATTAAATGGAAATTCATCAGATAATGTCTGCAATTTTTTTAATTGCAGTTTTAGCGCTAGTCTTACCTGGTTTTTTAGCTACAAATACTAAGGTAAAACAATTTTTAAATAATTTATCAATCTGGACTATAATTGTACTTATTATTATTGTAATTATTTACTTAATTAAATAATGAAAAAAATCAATTTAACTATTGCTGGATGTGAAGGCAGAATGGGCAAACAACTCATTAAGTCTTCTAAAATTAATAAGAATTTTAAATTAGTGTCTTTAACAGAAAATAGAAAAATTAATAAAAAGATAAGCGGAATAAGACCTGAACTAAACACAAGTCGCGCATTTAAAAAAGCAAATGTTATAATCGATTTTACTGTTCCAAAATGTACCTTAGAAATTTTAAAATTTGCAGTGAAACAAAAAAAAAGAGTTGTTATTGGTACGACTGGTTTTACTAAAAAACAAGAAAAAGTTATTAAAAATTACTCAAAAAAAATTCCTATTTTAAAAGCTGGAAACATGAGTTTGGGAGTAAATCTATTAATGTATTTAACTGAAATAGCTTCAAAGTCTCTAGGAAAAAACTTTTTAAGTAAAGTTTATGAAGTTCATCATAGACACAAGAAAGATTATCCTTCTGGGACAGCTTTAATGCTTGGAAAAGGAATAGCTGTAGGAAAAAATAAAAATTTTTATAATTTAATTGGTAAAAAATATTTAAATAAAAAAAACTTCCCTTATAGTAAAAAAATAAATTTCAACTCGATAAGAAAGGGGGAAGTTGTCGGAGAACACGAGGTTAAGTTTTCTAGCGGTAAAGAAATTGTAACTTTAAATCATGAGTCTTTTGACAGAGCTTTGTATTCTGAGGGTGCTCTAGCTGCAGCTAAATGGATAATGGGTAAAAAGCCAGGTCTTTACTCTATGAGAAATCTTTTAAATTTTTAAGTGAATAATAAAGATAAATCTAAGATTATTTTGAAGATTTTAAATAAAACCTATCCAAAAGTTCCAATACCTTTAAATTACAAAAATACATTTACTCTTTTAGTTTCCGTATTACTTTCAGCTCAATGTACCGATGTTAATGTAAACAATGTAACAAAAAATATTTATCCAAAATACAATCGCCCTCATCACTTTTTAAAATTGGGAAGAAAAAAGATTGAAAAATTGATAAAAAGAATTGGTATTTTTAGAGTGAAAGCTAAAAGTATTTTTTATTTATCTAAAATACTAGTTGAAAAGTATAAAGGTAAAGTTCCAAGTTCTTTTGAAGAATTAGAGCAACTTCCTGGTGTAGGGCATAAAACAGCCAGCGTAGTAATGTCTCAAGGATTTGGATACCCTGCTTTTCCAGTTGATACTCATATTCACAGATTGGCTCAAAGATGGGGTTTAACTAGTGGCAAAAATGTTGTGCAGACCGAAAAAGATCTTAAAAAAAATTTTCCTAAAAAATACTGGAATAAACTTCATTTGCAAATAATTTGGTATGGAAGGGAATATTGTAAAGCAAGAGATTGTTTCGGTATAACTTGTAAAATTTGTAAAAGCTGTTATCCAACTAGAAAAAAGCCAGTTAAAACAAAAAAAGCTTAAATGAAAATATTAGGTATTGGAAATGCAATCGTTGACGTTATTTGTAAAGTAGATGAAAGTTTTTTATTAAGTAATAAATTAACGAAAAGCACAATGAAACTTGTAGATGAAGTTGAATTTAAAAAATTATTATCTAATCTAAAAATTGAACAAACAGTTTCTGGTGGTTCTGTAGCAAATTCAATTGTTGGTATTTCTCAACTTGGTAGTAAGGCCGGATTTATAGGCAAAGTTAACGACGATGAGTTAGGTGCTAAATATGAAGAAGGTTTAAAAAAAGAAAATGTTGAATATTTCTACTCTAAGAAAAAAGAAGCATCGCCAACTGGAACTTGCTTAATATTAATAACTCCAGACTCTGAAAGAACTATGTGCACATTTTTGGGTGTTGCTGGAAAAATTAATACTGATGATATTAATGACTTAGCTATAAAAGAAAGTGAATTGATCTTTTTAGAAGGTTATTTGTGGGATGAAGGAGAGCCAAAATCTGCATTTAACAAGGCGTTAGAACTTTCAAAAAAATCCGCAATGTCGTTATCTGATAAATTTTGTGTAGATAGACATAAAAAGAATTTTTTTGATTTAGTAAAAAATAAATTAGATATTACTTTTGCAAATGAACAAGAAATAATGTCATTAATTGATGCAAAATCTTTTAGTGATGTAGTAGAGTTTGGAAAGAAATTAAACAAATTATTGATTATAACTAGAGGTGAAAAAGGAAGTATGTCTATAAGTGGAGAAGAAATTTTTGAATGCCAGAGTAAAAAAAATCTAAAAGTTATTGATTTAACAGGAGCTGGCGATTTATTTGCAGCTGGATTTTTACATGGTTTTATCAATAAAATGTCAGAAAAGGAAAGTTTAGAAACAGGAACAGAAATGGCTTCAAAAGTTATACAAAAAATTGGCGCTAGACTTAGCTAAATTTTTTTCCTTTTTTTCTTGAGTAACTACCTTTTCCTTTTTTAGGTTTTATAACTCTCAATCTATACTTTTTTGAATGTAAATCTCTAGCTATTTTATTTCTTTTTTTCATAAAGAATATCCTGTCTTAAAATTATTGATAAAATTTTGGTCTTTAAACTGATCAAAAATTTTTTTCCTCAGGCGATAAATATGTGTCTCCACTGTGTGAGTATCAGCATCATCTGAGTATTTCCAAACTGCTTTTAAAATATCTAATTTTTTTATAGGTTTTTTTTCATTAAATAATAATTCCAATAATTGAATTTCTTTTTCTGTAAGGATTATAAATAAGTCGTTTTTTTTTAATTTTTTTTCATTTTTATCCAGAATATAATCCTTTAATTTTATAAATGAATTTTTTCTAAATTGTTTTTTAGTCACTAAATCAATTATTTTTTCATTAAAATCATGGATATTTAGTGGTTTTGAAATTTTGTCATCAAATTTTAAATCTGCAAAAATATCAGATTTATAGATAATTAATTTTGGAATGCTAGTTTCTTTCAAAAATTTTATAATCTTTTTATCCTTAAGAATTAAGTCTTCTATTACATATAGACCGTAATAAGAGGATGTATCAACTTTTTTGTCCACTTTAAAAAAATCAAAATTAAAATTGAAATGATCTTTAAGTTCAACAAATGAGTTGATAAAATGATCTGAAGAAAAAACTAATACATTAATGTTGTTATTACTATGCATATAAAACTAAAAAATAAAAATCTATACTTTCGTAATTATAAAGTAAAATGCTCTATAGGTAAAAGAGGAATTTCTGATAAAAAACGTGAGGGTGATAATTGTACACCAAGTGGGGTTTTTAAATTTATTGAGGTTTTTTATAGAAAAGACAGAAATAAAAAAATAAAAACATTAATAAAAAAAACATATATCACAAAAAATATGGGTTGGTGTGATGACCCCAAATCAAAGAAATATAACAAATTGGTTAGGTTTCCATTTCCATATAAATCTGAAAAACTTTATAGGAAAAATAGTCTATATGACATACTCATTGTAATTAATTATAATTATAAACCGACTATTAGATTTAAAGGTAGCGCTATTTTTTTACACATAGCAAATAAAAGTTATAAACCCACTAGAGGATGCATAGCTGTGTCTAAGAAAGACATGAGGATTCTCCTGAAATATATAACTAAGAAGACAAAACTTTTTATTTATTGATTTCTTTCTCCAAATATTGCGCTACCAATTCTTAAAAAGTTTGCCTCATATTTTAACGCTTTAAGATAATCTGAAGACATCCCCATACTTAAATTTTTTAACTTTAATAATTTATTTTTTTCGTTAATTAACCCAAAATATTTTTCTTCATTATTATCGTTAGGCGGGATACACATTAAGCCTATAACATCTAGTTTTTTTTCCTCAGTACAATAAGAGAAAAAATCACTCAGTTCATTCAATAGAATTCCTGATTTCTGTACTTCATTTCCAATATTTACTTGAATAAAATATTTTATTTTTCTTTTTGTCTCTGCCTCAGCTTTACTTAGGGTGTCTGCTAATTTTTTATTATCGAGAGAATGAATAAAGTCAAAAAGTTGGACAGCCTTTTTTGCCTTATTAGATTGAAGTTTACCGACCATGTGTAATTTAACTTTACTATTGTCTCTTTTTAAATCATTCCATTTAGTAGTTGCTTCTTGAACTTTATTTTCTCCAAAATGATCATGGCCTATATTTAATAAAGGTTTTATATGGTCTATAGAAAATGTTTTGCTTATTGCAATTATATTGATAGTTTTGGATTTGCCTAAATTATTAATATTAGATTTTATTTTGTTAAACCTATCAACTATTATAGACATAAATGTTTACCTTTAAAAATAATTATTATTTATACATTGATAATACAAAATTACTAAATTTAAATTTAATAAAAAAAAGAAGCAAATTTAACATTATTTATCGAAATAACTTAAAAGATAACAATTTTGAAAGGTTAAGAATATTTAGAAACAGATGTAAAAAGAAATCAATTAAATTTTTTATAGCCAACGACTTTAAGTTATTTCAAAAAATTAAAGCAGATGGCCTCTATATCTCCTCTTATAACAAAAGTTTAAAATATCTAAATTATAAAGTCGTAAAAATAGGATCAGCACACGATACTAAAGAAATAAACACAAAAATCTTACAGGGGTGTAAAAGTATAATATTTTCAAGACTATTTAAAACAGACTACAAAAATAAGAGGTCCTATTTAGGAGTTGTAAAATTTAACCTTATTACTTACCAGAATAAAGGTAGTTTGGTACCTTTAGGAGGAATACGTTTAAATAATTTAAATAAACTTAATAAAGTTAATGCAAATGCATTTGTACTTATGTCAGAAATAAAAAAAAAGCCGGCTGTTATCAGCCGGCTTTTTTAAATCTTTTAACTTACTACGTAATTAAAACGCCATAGAAACTGCAAATATAGTTTCTGCACCATCTTTATCAGCTGTGTAGTCCATGTTCTCTAGCTTTTTGTTAGCTACAGATAATGTCATACCGCCCATAGTGTATGCTGCTTGGATTGTTCTAATTTCGAACTCAGTTGTAGTTTTAGTAGTTGTATTCGTCTGAGACTCAGTCTTGTTGTGCTCATCAGAAGACTCTAAGTTGTAAGAGAATGACAAGTTGTCATTCGCTGCAACACCTAATGACCATGAACTATTTTCATAATCAGTAACACGTGCTGTACCTTGAGACGCTGCACCTAATGTAGGAGCTACATAGAACTTACCATAACCAATTGTTGCTGGACCTACTGCGTAAGTTACTGCAACACCACCATGCTCAGCTTGCTGAGTAGTAGCTGTTGAACCTGCATCTGCATCATCTATTTCTAAGTAAGAAGCTGCGATTGTTAGTCCATCAATTGGAGCTGCATCAACTCTATACTGAGTAACACCGTTACCTGCTTCAGTAGAAGTTGCTGCTGCGTTTGATGAGTTCATTGTTCCATCTGCTTCAGGAGCGTAAGCAACTTTTACTACTAATCCAAACGGTAACATGTCCGCTGGAGTGTGGTATTGTACGTTGTTGTACGAACTAATGTTTGTACCCCAAGTAAATGTAGTTGCGTCATCACCTGCTGATGTTGTAGATGCTGATGTTCCTGCTAGACCGTAGTCTGAACCTGCACCGTATACAGAATTGTCAAACGCTAAATTAGCTGAAAGACCACATTCATGTACACAAGCTTTGAACATACCGTATGAAGTATTTAATGACATTGCAGCATCGTCTTGTACAGTTGCACCATCGATATCTTGTGCATACGTCCAAGCCATACCATTGTCTAATTCTCCACTAGCACTTAATGTAAATTCGTTAGCTATACCAATTCCTTGTGGTGCTCCAATTTGAGCTGACGCACTTTCAGAACCTCTGATTGAGTACGTTGCTTTAGCAGAACCTGTGATAGTTAATTCACCAGCAAGAGCTGCAGTTGTAGCAACCATTAAAGAAGCAATAAAACCTAACGTGATTTTTGTTAGTTTATTCATTTTTGTTTCCTTTGTTATTGTTTATAAACTGACGACAACTTAGCTTTTTTCGACTAAATTTAACCAAAAAACAGCTAATAAACTGAAGATATTGAGTAACTGTAGTATTTATACAACACCTAAATAAATGGCTAATTTACTTATTTTTTTTGGTTTTCATTAAGTTCATGATAATAATTAACAATGCGTTTCGTCAAAATCTCTAAATTGCTAATTATGCTGTTTGTAACAGCCCTTCTTTTAAACTCTTGTGGAGGAATCAAAAAAGTTGATACAAGAAAAACACCTATAAAAGGAATGGATAGAGCAAGAAAAAATGTTGAGGAAGGTAGGGGCATATCTCTTAAGAACCTTACAAAAAGAGGGGGGTCTACGAACTACGAATTTAGCTCCTCCAATCCTATGTGGAGAGCATCTTTAGAAATTTTAGATTTTTTACCTCTAGTTACAGTAGATTACTCTGGTGGAGTAATAATTACTGATTGGTACAGCGATGTTTCAAATAATAATGATGCTATTAAAATAACTCTTAGATTTTTATCTAATGAAGTTCAAAGTAACAGTTTAAAAATAATTGTTCATCAAAAAAGTTGTTCTAAAGATTTACCTACATCTTGTTCGGTAAATAAAATTGACTCAAAAATTGAAGAGGAACTAATAGTCTCAATTATTAAAAAAGCAGCTTTACTTGAAAAACAAGATAAAGATAAAAAGAAAAAATAATCTCACCTTTAATGGACAAGGTAAATTTTAATAATATTGAAGAAAAATGGCAAAAGATTTGGGATAAAACAAATCTTTATAGATCAAACAAAGAAAAAAAGTTTTATTGCTTGGAAATGTTTCCATATCCATCAGGAAAAATTCACATGGGCCATGTTAGAAATTATACAATCGGAGATGTGATAGCTAGATATAAATACCTAAATTCCTTTAATGTTTTACATCCAATGGGTTGGGACTCCTTTGGTTTGCCTGCAGAAAATGCAGCACGTGAGAATAATCTTAATCCAAAAATTTGGACGCAAAAAAATATTGCTGAAATGAAAAGACAACTTAAGATGCTTGGATTATCAATTGATTGGAATTTAGAAATTTCAACTTGTGATGAAAGCTATTATAAGCATCAGCAAGAAATATTTATAGACTTATATAATAAAGGTTTCATAAGTAGAAAAGAAAATTATGTTAATTGGGATCCTGTTGAAAAAACCGTTCTTGCAAATGAGCAAGTTATAAACGGTCGTGGTTGGAGATCGGATGCACTGGTTGAAAGAAAAAAACTTTCTCAGTGGTTCTTTAATATTTCTAAGTTTTCAAATGAACTTCTAGAAGATTTAGAAAAACTTAATAATTGGCCAGAGAAAGTAAAGTTGATGCAAAAAAATTGGATTGGAAAGTCAATAGGTTGTGAAATTGATTTTGAAACAACTGAAGCTAAAAAATCCAATATCAAAGTATTTACAACTCGTCCCGATACTATATTTGGAGCCTCTTTTGTCGCTATCTCTGCTGATCATCCTTTCTGTGAGAAATTTAAGAACGAAAAAACTTTTATTGATTTTAAGAATGAATGCTTAAAAGTAGGAACAACTGAAGAGGCGCTAGCTATAGCTGAAAAAATTGGCTATAAAACTAAATCATTCGTTAAACATCCTTTCGTAAAGAATAAATTATTACCAATATTTGTAGCAAATTTCGTTTTAATGGACTATGGAACTGGTGCAATATTTGGATGTCCTGCACATGATCAGAGAGACATGGATTTTGCAAAAAAATATAAATTAGATGTTTTAGAAGTAGTATCACCAGATGGAAAAAAGCACAGTGATTTCGATAAAAGAAGCGAAGCTTTTACTGAGGACGGTGTCTTAGTAAATTCAGAATTTTTAGATGGTTTAAAAGTAGAGGGCGCAAAAAATAAGATTATAAAGGAAATAGAAAAAAAAAATATAGGAAAAAAAAAAATTACATTTCGTTTAAAAGATTGGGGAATATCGAGACAAAGATATTGGGGATGTCCAATTCCAATGATTTATTTGGAAGATGGAAGTATTGTTCCAGTAGAAAAAGATGAACTTCCTATTAAACTTCCTGAGAATATAGATCTAAGCACCTCTGGAAATCCTTTAGAGAATCATAAGGAATGGAAAAAAACAAAGCATAAAAAAACAGGAAAGCCAGCGACAAGGGAAACAGATACTTTGGATACTTTTGTTGATTCATCTTGGTATTTTATGAGATTTTGTTCACCAAAATCTAAAGAAAGACCATTTGAAATAGATGACTTAAATTACTGGATGCCTGTAGATCAATATATAGGAGGAATTGAACACGCAATTCTTCATTTACTTTACTCAAGATTTTTTATGAAAGCTTTAAAGGCTAATAACAGCTCTATTAAATACAGTGAGCCTTTTAAAGGATTGTTTACGCAAGGAATGGTTTGTCATGAAACATATAAAGATAACAAAGGGAGTTGGTTATCTCCTGATGAAATTGAAAAAGGATCAAACGATCAAACTGTTAAAAAAACTGATAAATCAAAAATCACTATAGGTCCGTCTGAGGCGATGTCAAAATCTAAAAAGAATATAATAGACCCCGAGAGTATGATTAAAATTTATGGTGCGGACGCGGTGAGATGGTTTATCTTATCTGATAGCCCTCCAGAAAAAGACATTCAATGGTCAAATCAAGGGGTAACTGCTTCTTATAAATTTTTACAAAAAATTTGGAGTTTGAATAGCAAAGTTATTGAACGTAAAAATCAAGAAATATCAAAGGAAATGGAAAAAAAAATTGAAAGCCAATTTCATAAACATTTACACAAAATTACAGGCTCTATTGAAAATTTCCAAATCAATGTTGCGGTAGCAAATGTTCATGAAATTTATAACTTAATTAACGAACACATCTCAAAACCAATTTCAAATGAACTGCTAAGAAAAATTTTGATAGATTTTATGAAAATTTTAATACCTTTTATACCTCATGTAGCTAGTGAATCTTTAGAAAAATTAGGAGAAAAAAATACTGATAAATGGCCTATTATAAAAGATGATTTGATGCAAAATCTATTAATAAAAGTAGCAATACAAATTAATGGAAAAACAAGAGAAATTATAGAAGCTAAACAAAATTTACCTGAAAAAGATCTAATTAAATTAAGTAAAGATAGTGCTAAAGTTAACAAGCATTTACAAAATAAAAATGTACAAAAGATAATTTTTGTAAAAAATAAAATATTAAATTATTTAACAGATTAATAAAATGAAAAAAATTTCTAGCTTATTTATATTTTTAATTTTTATGTCGTCTTGTGGATATAAAAATATTAATCTTGAAAGTGAAAATAATCTTAATGTAAGACAAATTACATTAGCCGGAAATAAAAAAATAGGCCGTATTTTGCAAAATGAAATCCTATTGATTTCCTCTAGCGAAGGCAGTGATAAGATAGAAATTAGTTTGACCGCTAATAAAGTTAGAAAAGTTAGAAACAAAGATAATAGTGGTAAGGTTACTAAATATGACATTGTAATTAGAGCTGACTTAATAATTACTAGTTTAAATAGTGATAAAACAACAAGAAGAAGTTTTATAAAGAATAGTAATTTTGATGTCAAACCTAAACACATTGATACAATTAATGCAGAAAAAAAAGAAACAATAAACTTAACTAATCAAGTGGCTGAAGAAATTTTAAATTATTTTAAAATCTCATATAAAAATTAAATGATATTAAAAAGCTATATTATAGAAAAAGATCACAGCATTTTAAGTAAATTTAAATCAGTTTTAATGTACGGTGAAAATAATGGTATTAAAGATGATATTAAAGAAAAAATATTAAAAGATAGTAAAAACTCTGAAGTAATTAATCTTTTTCATGAGGAGATTTATAATAATAAGAAAATATTAGATAATTTTATTTCAAATTCTTCATTATTTTCAAAAAAAAAAATAATTTTTATCCACGAAGTTTCAGATAAAATTTTTGAAGAAATATTTGAGGCTTTAAATGATTTGAAGGAAGATGTAAAAATTTTCATTTTCTCTAATCAATTAGAAAAAAGATCAAAATTAAGAGCACACTTTGAAAAAATAAAAGATTTAGGAATAATTGCTTGTTATCAAGACAATGAAATAACTCTGAGAAATTATATAAATTCAAGCTTAATAACTTATAAAGGTTTAACACCGGAAATAACAAATTTAATAATGATTAATTCCAATAAAGATAGAAAAACCATAAAAAGTGAGATTAAAAAGATAAAAAGTTTTTTTAATAAAAAATTAATAAATAAAATAGAACTAGAAGAGCTTTTAAATATAAAAACTAACTCAAATTTTAGTGAGATAACAGATGCAGCGTTAAATGGAGATAAAAATAGCCTTAATAAACTAATGGGAGAGGTGGAATTTTTACAGGAAGAAACTTTTTTTTATCTTAATTTGATATCAAATAAAATTTTTAAACTTTTAGAAATTAAACTTAATAGCACTAATCCTCAAAATGAGATTGAGTTAGTTGAAGGAACAAAGAGTAAAATTTTTTGGAAAGACAGACCAATATTTTTAGCCCAATTAAAAAAATGGAATCATTTAAAATTAGAGGAAGCATTAAAAAAAATAATAGACATTGAATTAGCTATGAAAAGCAACTCGCTCATCAAGAAAGATGTTTTGATAAAAGATTTGTTAATAAAGCTCTGTGGTGAAGCATCTACTTCTGCTTAAGCAACTTAGATATCAGGTCGAACTGCTCTAAATTACTATAATGTATAGTTATTTTTCCTGAATTATTTCTTTTATTCGAAATCATAACTTTTAATCCAAGACTTGCCTCTATTTCATTTTTAATTGCTTCTATATTTGAATCAACTGTTTTTATTAATGATAAAGGTCTTTTTTCAGTATTAGTAAAGCGCTCAACCTGTCTTGCACTTAACTTTTTATTTATAATTTCTTCAGCAATATCAGAAGCTCTTGGTAATCCAACCAATGGTCTTGCCTGACCTGCTGTAAGCAGTCCATCTTCCAACATTGAAATCACATCCTTGGGCAGTGTAAGTAATCGGAGGGTATTGCTGACGTGACTTCTGCTTTTCGACATAAACTTTGCAATTTTTTCATGATCATATCCAAATTCAGATCTTAATCGATCATAACCTTTTGCTTCTTCTACAATATTTAAATCTTCTCTTTGAATATTTTCAACTATTGCAACTTCTAAAGCTTGATTGTCATTTAAATCCAAAAGAACTATAGGAACTTCGTGTAATCCAGCTTTTTGAGCCGCCATCCATCTTCTTTCTCCAGCTACTATTTCAAATTTACCAGGATCAGCTTTATCGTGTCTTACGGCTATGGGCTGTATCAATCCGTTTTGTTTAATTGACTCGGAAAGCTCGTTCAATTTATCGTCATTAAAATTTGATCTGGGTTGGTATTTGTTTCTATTAAGTTCGCCTATTAATGCGGTTTTTTGGCTTTGTCTTTTTTTATCTCCATCGCTTTGAGTTTCCTTTACATTAAGTTCTCCAAATAAGGCTGAAAGACCTTTGCCAAGTCCTTTTTTTTTAGAGCTGCTCATGCTGCGCTTCCCAACTTATCTTTTGATTGACTGATAAACTCCTCGGCTAAATTAAAATATGATTTACTTCCTAAACAATTTTTATCATAAATCACACAAGGCATTCCATGGGAAGGTGCCTCTGATAATCTAACATTTCTAGGTATAACCGTTTGATAAACTTTCTCTTTAAAAAATTTTCTAGCTTCATCATCAACCTGAGAGGAGAGTTTGTTTCTTTTATCAAACATGGTTAATAAAATTCCTCTTATACATAACCTCGGGTTAAGGTTTTCTTTAATCCTATCAATGGTTTTAGTTAATTGTGTAATTCCCTCTAAAGCAAAGAACTCCGTTTGAAGTGGAACTAAAATTTCATCTGCTGCAACTAATGACATTATGGTTAAAAGACTTAAGGATGGTGGACAATCAATAAATATGTTTTCATATTTTGAGATAAATTTATTTTTTTCATTCTTTAGAATTTCTTTTAAAATAAATGCGCGGTTAGAGTCGTTGGCAGTTTCTACTTCTAGGCCTGAAAGATTTACATTGGATCCTATTAAGTCTAATCCTGATACATTGCTTTCTTGTATAACCTCTTCAAGAGAAACTTTGCCAATTAACATATTGTAAACATTTTTAAAATCGTCACTGTTTGATTTTCCTAATCCTGTAGTGGCATTACCTTGAGGATCAAGATCAATTACCAAAATTTTTTTACCCTTCAATGCTAGGGTGCTGGCAAGGTTAATTGCGGTTGTAGTTTTGCCAACTCCGCCTTTTTGATTAATTACCGATAGTATTGATCTATCCATTTATTATTTAACTGTCTCAGCAATAATTATTTTAGATTCTTTATCTGTTATGCTGTTTATCAATCTATACTTATGATTATGTCCTTTAAAAGCACTTTTTATTTTTTCCTGTGTATCTTTTCCCTTAAGAATGATTAATTTATGAGGTTTAGAAGCTTTTTCACGTGAAATTTCAAGAATTTTGGGTAATTTTTTGAATGCCCTGCAAACTATGTAACTGCTCTCTATCTTATGAGATTGATAGTCATTCTCATATAGGCTAAACTCAATAGAGATTTTTTGTTTGATACTACTTAGAAATTTACATTTTATTTTAGACTTTTCATAGAGTTTCACGTGAAATTTTGAGTTCTTATTAAATATTGCTAAAATTATTCCTGGAAATCCTCCTCCAGTTCCTAAATCAGACAGTGATAAATCTGATTTAAAATCAATAAAATTTATTAATTGGGCTGAATCTAGTATATGTCTATGCCAAACATCTTTCTCAGATTTCTTTGATATTAAATTGTATTTTAAATTGAATGATAGGAGCTCATTTTTGAAAATTTCCAATTTCTGGATATCGTTTGGACTAAAATTTAACTGTTCAGAAAGGTAATTTTTTACACTTAACTCATTCATCAAGCGGAGGCTTTAACTTTATGTTTTTTAACATATCCTAAAAGAATTATAGCTGCTGCAGGAGTGACACCATCTATCCTTAATGCTTGCCCAAGTGTCTTGGGTCTAATTTTCTCGAGTTTTGACTTAATCTCATTGGATAAACCACTAAAAGAGGCGTAATTAATGTTATTAGGTATTAACAAACCCTCGTCCCTCTTAAAGGCTTCTATGTCATTTGACTGCTTTTTTAAGTATCCAGAGTAATGAGCATCTATTTCAACCTGATAATCTATTTGATGTCCAAAATGTGGAATATCAGCCCATATTGATCTAATCAAGTTTAAATTTACTTCTTTCATTCCCAAAATCTCAAGAGCAGATCTTTTCACTCCATCTTTCGCGATCTTAATAGAAAACTTTGAAGCTTTGGTAGGAGTAATAAAATTATTTTTAAGCGCGGCAGTTATTTGTACTAAATTTTTTTGTTTATCTAAAAAAATTTTTTGTCTTAATTTCTGAACTAATCCTATTTTAATTCCTAAAGGTGTAAGTCTTTGGTCAGCATTATCTGCTCTAAGTTGCAACCTATACTCAGCTCTCGACGTAAACATTCTATATGGCTCTGAGACACCTTTGGTAATCAGATCATCAATCATTACACCTATATAAGAATCAGATCTGTCTAAAATAAATTCCTTTTCATTTTTAACCTTGAGTGCAGCATTTACTCCTGCTATTAGGCCCTGCGCCGCTGCTTCCTCATATCCAGTGGTTCCATTAATTTGTCCTGCTAAGAACAGAGATTTAATTTTTTTTGTTTCCAATGTTGCTTTTAACTCACGAGGATCTACATAATCATACTCGATTGCGTAACCAGCCCTTTTCATCTTAACCTGCTCTAAACCCTTGATTTTAGATAAAATTTTAAGCTGTATCTCTTCTGGAAGGGATGTTGATATTCCATTTGGGTAAACAGTACTGTCCTTTATTCCCTCTGGTTCCAGAAATATTTGATGATGGTGTTTGTCTCTAAACTTTACTATTTTGTCCTCTATTGAGGGACAATATCTTGGTCCAACTCCTTTAATGCTACCAGAATACATTGCACTCTTAGAAATGTTTTCAGATATTATCTTATGAACTTCATCGTTTGTATGAGTAATGCCACAAGCTATTTGTTTATTTAAAAGCTTGTTAGTCAAAAAAGAAAAAAAATATGGACTTACGTCAGCTTCTTGCATCTCTAACTCAGAATAATCAATCGTGTTTCCATCTAATCTTGGAGGAGTACCTGTTTTTAATCTACCTATTTGCATTTCAAATGTTGCTAATTGTTCGCTTAAACCTGTTGATGGTTTTTCATCGTATCGACCAGCTGGAATTTTTGATTCACCGATATGAATTAATCCATTTAAAAAAGTACCAGTGGTTAAGATTAGTTCTTTAGTTCTAATCTCATTGCCGCTCTGACAAACAAAACCTGTTACTTTACTACCATCAAATAAAAATTTGATTACAGGGTCAGCTATAACTTTTAAATGTTTATAATTAAGCAAAATTTTTTGCATATGCTCTTTGTACAAGGCTCTGTCTGATTGAGTTCTTGGCCCTTGTACTGCTGGACCTCTACTTCTATTTAATAATCTAAATTGAATACCTGATTTATCAGTTACTGCGCCCATCACTCCGTCCAATGAATCTATTTCTCTGACGAGATGACCCTTACCAAGCCCTCCTATCGCTGGATTGCACGACATTTCTCCTATGGTCTCTATTTTATGAGTAAAAAGTGCAGTATTTACACCCATTCTAGCTGATGCTGCTGCTGCCTCGCATCCAGCATGTCCGCCTCCTATAACTACTACATCATAGCTTTGTTTGGTCATGAAGTGAATGTAACGCTCTTAATTAGGATTACAAGTAGTATTTTATTTACCTATACAGAAATCTTTAAATATGGACCCGAGTATTTCTTCTACATCCACTTTTCCTGCAATACTACCGAGATGCCTGGTAGCCATCCTTAAGTCCTCAGCAGCTAGTTCAAGGTCTTTACCTTTATCTTTTTGTAAAAAATTGTTCAATTCCTTTAAACATTCGTTTAGCTTGACTCTATGTCTTTCTCTTGTGATTAAAACACTATCGTTTTTTGGTGAAAATTTCCTACTGAGTTTTTCCTTAACCTTATCAATTAATTTATTTATATTTTTATTATCCTTTACTGAAGCTAAAACTGTATCTGCGTCAAATTTATGATTTTGTTTATTTTGAACGTCTGATTTATTTAATAGAACTATGCTATCTTTGTTTATCATTTTTTTGATTTCTTTATTGATATTTTTTGAACAATTATCAATAACTACTATATTTAAATCTGACTCTTTGGACTTTCCTAATGCAAGAGAAATACCTTTTTTTTCAACTTCATTTTTTACATCTCTTATGCCCGCTGTATCAGCGAGAATTACGGGATATCCATCTAAGTTTAAGTAAGTCTCAATGACGTCTCTTGTTGTTCCAGCTTCATCTGATACTATAGCTACTTCTCTTTTTGAAAGTAGGTTCAGTAGAGATGATTTCCCTGCATTCACTTGACCTGTTATTGAAACGCGAAATCCATTTCTTATTTTTTCTCCGATTTTGTTATCCTCTATAATATTTGAAATTTCTTTATGGATCTCTTTGATAGATTTGTGTGCATCTTTTAATACTTTTTCAGGTAAGTCTTCTTCTCCAAAATCAATTTTTGCTTCAATATATGCTAGTGACTTAATTATTTTGTCTCTTAAATTATTGTAATAATTGAAGATATTGCCTTGAATTAGTTTTACTGCTTGTTCTCTTTGAAGCTCTGTTTCAGAGTGTATTAAATCTCCAATGTTTTCAGCTTTTAATAAGTCAATTTTATCATTTTGAAAAGCTAGCTTTGTAAATTCACCGGGTTCGGCTAATCTGCAGTTGTTTTGCTCTGATAAAACTCTTAATAGACCATTAATAACTGCGTTACTTCCATGAATTTGGAGTTCAGCGAGATCTTCGCCTGTGTAGCTATTTGGCCCTGGAAACCACAATAATAGAGCCTCCGGGTCTATTATATTATTATTTTTTGGATTGTAAAATTTACAAAAATTAACCTCGTTCGATTTAATATTTTTTAATTTAGTAAGTTTTTGACAAATTTTTAAAGTTTCTTTTCCTGAGATTCTTACTATAGCTATTCCTGAAGGACCTCTACCTGATGATAAAGCGTAAATATTCATAGATCTAAAAAGACAAGCCTTGATTTGAGATAATCTTACTTAATTTTTTTAATGCTTCATTGTTTCTAATATTTTTAATAATAGTTTCTTTAAATGGATCTAAATATTTATTTCGTTTAAAAAAATTGTGAGCAAAATCAATACTTAAACCCATAATTATATTTTCTGGCTTACGGCTTTTGTAAAAATCACTTAAAGCATAACTATTCTTAATAGATATGCCTAATGTAGAGTAATATTCTATAATTTCTTTTAATTTTTTTATATCTCTAAGAACAAGATTAAAACCTTGTCCGGCAACTGGATGTATAGTGTGGAGCCCCTCACCTAAAATTAAAATATTTTTCTCATGATACTGCCCCTTTAAACCAAGTAATATAGGGTAAGATTGAGTGTTGGTAATGTTTATGTTTTGTTTTGTTTTTAAAATTTCTAATATTTTATTTTTAACTAAATGATTAATCTTTTTTGAGTTGTCTATATAAAATTCTTTTTTTAAGCTCCAAACAAAAGAAAAATAATTCTTTGAAAAAGGCAAAATGGCTAGTGGTCCTTCTTTTAGAAAAAATTGACTAGTATTTAATTTCTTCAATTTGTGTTTAACATAACCAGTAACTGCTACCTCTCTATAATCTTTGCTTATAGATCTTCCTTTTACTATTGTATTATAAATTTTTGAATTTCCTCCTAAACAAAGAATCGATAAATCAAATTTTTTAAGATCCTCTAAATTGTTTATTTTTTTTCGAGTAATTTTAATTTTTTTCTTTAAGATCTCCTTCAATATAATATTTTTAATTTTATCATTTTCAAAAACATACATAAGATTAGAGTTCTTTTCGTTAAGGTTTAAGAAATTTATTTTTTCTTTAGCTGTTTCGTAAAAGAGTTCTATGTCTTTCGATGGCCAGAATAAATTACTGTTAAGACGAGTGATATTTTCTTTTATAAATTTATAATTTGTATCAGAAATTGCAGTAGTTCTTTTATCGCGGTTTTTTGATGTTTTTTTAGCTATTAAATTTACTTCTACTCCTGGAACTTGACTTATTGCAATAGCGGTCATTAACCCTGATAGTCCGTCCCCAACAATGCATATTCTTTGTTTATTCATATTAAAATTTTTAACACTTTCATAAAAATGGTAAAAAGTAAGCTTAATGATTCGTTATGAATGCTAACTTTTTAAATAGTGTAACAAATTTTTTAAAAAAACGAACCTTCGAGTTATTAGGTTTATTGCTAATTTTTATAGGTATCGCTCTCTCGGTCTCTTTTATAACCTACTCACCAAACGATCCTTCCTTTGTGTATGGAGAAAATAATACAAATATAAAAAATTTTTTTGGAATATATGGGAGTATTATTTCTGATTTTCTTCTTCAAAGTTTTGGCATAACCTCATTTTTAATTTTAGTTACTATGATTTCTTGGGGAATTAATTTGTTGTTGAAGAAAGAAATTAGAAAAATATTATTAAAGCTATTCTGTGTAGTTTTATATATTATTTCAGGATGTATTTTTATTTACATAACTTTCAACAATTCTTTCTGGCTTGTTGATAATGGTAATTCCGGTTTTGTAGGAAAAATTTTGTATAATTTAATTTATAATAGTTTTCCAATAGTTGATAATCAGTATTCAGCTCTTTTTTTCATTTCTTTAACAGCTTTATTTTTTTTGATTGGATCAAACATAAGTATCATAAGTCTTGGAAAGAAATTACAAAAAGCTTTTAAACTTTTACTTTGGTCCAATAAAAATAAAATAAATAATGATTTGACAGAAATAAATATAGAAGAGAATGAGAGAAAAAAATCAAAAGAAAGTTTTTTAGAAAAAGCACAACAGTCTTTTATGTTTGAGAAAGAGACCAAAAAAGATTTAACTCCTAAAAAAGAGTTCAGGCTCCCTGTTATTGATTTACTTGAAAAAAATAACTCTAAAATTAGTATTTCAAGTATTTCCAAAAATCGTCCAGATGCTGCGTTTATGGAAAAAATCTTACTGGATTTTGGAATTGAGGGGAAAATAAAAAAAATTAATAATGGTCCTGTTGTTAGTTTATATGAATTCGAACCTGCGCCTGGAGTTAAAGTTTCAAAAATAATCAATCTTTCAGATGATATAGCTAGAAATACAAGCTCTACATCGACAAGGGTCTCTACCATTCCTGGAAAAAACACTGTCGGAATTGAGATACCAAATGATCAGAGAGAAAATGTTGTTTTAAGAGAAATAATCTCAAATGATAAATTTAAAAACAGGGAAATTAAATTACCATTAGCTTTAGGAAAAAATATCTCTGGAATTCCAATTATAGGTGATTTGACTTCTATGCCTCATCTTTTAATTGCTGGTACGACTGGGTCAGGTAAATCAGTTTGTATCAACACTATAATTGTATCTTTGCTTTACAAGTTAAGCCCTGATTTGTGTAAATTTATATTGATTGATCCTAAGATGTTGGAACTTTCAAGCTATGAAGGAATACCTCATTTATTGTGTCCTGTTATTACAGATGCAAAAAAAGCGACTTCAGCTTTAAATTGGACTGTAAGAGAGATGAACAATCGATATAAATTAATGAGCAAAGAAGGTGTAAGGAACATTGATGGTTATAATTCCAAGCATAAACTTAAAATGCCTTACATTGTAGTGGTTGTTGATGAAATGTCAGACCTCATGCTAGTTGCTGGAAAAGAAATAGAAAATTACATCCAAAAGCTATCTCAAATGGCTAGAGCAGCTGGAATTCATATTATAATGGCAACTCAAAGACCTAGTGTAGATGTAATAACTGGTACTATCAAAGCAAATTTCCCAACAAGAGTTTCCTTTCAAGTCAGCTCGAAGATAGACAGTCGAACAATATTAGGTGAACAAGGTGCAGAACAACTTTTAGGTAAAGGTGATATGTTGTTTATGTCATCAGCAAACAGAATATTTAGGATTCATGGGCCTTACGTTTCTGAAAAAGAAATAGAAAAAATAACAAGTATTTTAAGAGCACAAGGAGAGCCCGATTATATAGATGAAATCACTATTGATAACAAATCTGAAAGTTCAGAATATTTTTCTTCCGACGATGAAGATAATCTTTATCAAAAAGCAGTTGAAATAATTAAAAGTGAAGGCAAAGCTTCAACAAGCTTTTTGCAAAGAAAACTTCAAATAGGTTATAATAGAGCAGCTAGAATTATTGATATGATGGAAGAAAAAGGCATTGTTAGTAAGGCAAATCATGTTGGTAAACGTGAAGTTCTTTAAAAAAAAATTTTTAATTCCTATATTCATTTTATTATCGTTTAATCTTTATGCGAATGAAAAGGATCAAATCATTGAACAATTGATTAACTTGAACTCTTTAGAATTTACATTTGAACAATTGGTTAATGAATCTATTGAGAAGGGTAGTTGCCTTTTAAAATTTCCAGGGAAATTAAAATGTAATTATTTTGATAACAAACAGAAAGAGCTTGTTGTAAATAATAAAAAGCTAGCAATTACACAGAAGAGGTATAATAAAACATATCACTATCCTTTTTCTAAATCTCCTTTTTTGAATATTCTTTACAAAGATAAACTATTAGAAATAGTTCGGGCAGGGGATGTAGAACGAACTGATCAATTAATAAAGCTCATTTACTTGAGTGAAAATGAAATAACTTTTTTATTTGACAGAGAAACATTTGATCTAAAAGGATGGAATATTATGGATCAATACAATAATAACATAAATTTTTCTTTAAATATTGTAGCTAAAAACGGTAGCTTTAAAAAAGGTACTTTTAAGGTCCCCGAACTGAACTAAGCAACAAAATCTATTTCTTCTTCTTTAAAAATTTCAAAACCTTTAGATTTATAATTTTGTAATGCATGTTTATGATCTAAACTGCAAGTATGCACCCACATCCTTTTAGGATTTTTTCTAGAGGCGCTAGCTATTGCATGATTTAGGAGCATAGAGCCAAGTTTTAAACCTCTGAATTCTTTAAGAATGCCCATATTTATTAATTCTACCTCGTTAGATTTTGGATGATATTCCTGTTCATAAAATCCTACTAAATCCACATTTTCTTCTTTTCCTGTTTTTAAAATGTGAGTTTCAAGATTATCATTTTGAACATACGAAAACCATTCTCTTTCTGACCAGGCTAATCTATCTCTCCAGAAATGATCGACACCTATTTGTTTGTAAAAGAACTTATTATATTTAAAGTCCTTTTTTTCATCTAAAATAATTTTATAATTTTCTGGTATATTTAAATCAACTGGATTTGAAAAATCTTTTATTTCTAAAAAATATCTTTTAACTTTAGAAGTCATCAGTTTACCATTTTACCTATTTTTTCACCTGCAAATATATGAAAGTGTAAATGGGGTACTTCTTGACCCCCATCGCTTCCAATATTTGTCAAAGCACGATAACCTTTATCTTTAGCTCCCATTAAATTTGAGACATAGGTGATGGCTTTACTAAGTTCAACTATTTCTTTGTCAGAGGCTTTGTTATTAAAGTCGTCTATGTCTACATACTCCCCTTTTGGAATAACTAAAACATGCACTTTTTTTTGAGGACTTATGTCATGAAATGCCAACACATGATCATTTTCATATACTTTCTTGCATGGAATCTCTTCTCTAAGTATTTTAGCAAATATATTATTTTTATCGTAACTCATTTTTGTCTCTTTTTAAGTTCGTTCATCACATCTTCGATTTTGATATTATTAGCTTCAAGATAAACCATCAAATGATAAATTACATCAGCTGCCTCGTGTATTTTATTAGAGTTTTTCTCTACAGACTCTATTAATTCTCCTATCTCTTCCTTAACTTTAGCAACGCTAAGGTTTTTATCGTTTAGAAGTTTATTAGTATAAGATTGATCTGGAGAAGATTTTTTTCTTTCTCTTATTGTTTTTATTAACTGTTCTAGATTTTCAAACATTTTATAATCTTACAGATACATTTTTAGAATTCAAATATTCTTTAGCTTCCTTAATTTTGTATTCACCGTAGTGAAAAATAGAAGCTGCCAAAACTGCACTTGCTCCTCCTTTTACTATGCCATCGTATAAATGATCCAATGTTCCAACTCCCCCAGATGCAATAACAGGGATATTAGTGCTCCTAGTAATTTCTTTTAATAGATCAACGTCGTAACCAGATTTAGTTCCGTCTTTATCCATTGAAGTTAATAAAATTTCGCCCGCTCCATTGAACTCTATTTGTTTAGCAAACTCCACAGCGTCAATACCTGTTTTATTTCTTCCGCCATGTGTAAATACTTCCCATTTATTTTCTGAAACTTTTTTCGCATCAATGGCAACAACAATACATTGAGATCCAAATTTTTTTGATGCCTCTTTAACAAATTCTACATTCTTGACAGCTGCGGTATTAATGGAAACTTTATCTGCGCCAGCTAACAACAGATCAGTGATATTTTGAATTGTTCTAACACCGCCTCCAACAGTTAGAGGAACAAAGCATTCTTTTGCAGTTTTTCTAACAATATCTATGATTGTATCTCTATTTTCATTTGATGCAGTAATATCAAGAAAACAAATCTCATCAGCTCCACCGTTACTATAAATTTTAGCCTGTTCAACTGGATCTCCAGCATCTTTTAATTCAACAAAGTTAATACCTTTAACAACTCTTCCATTTTTAACATCAAGACAAGGTATAATTCTATTTTTAAGCATTGATCTCCTTCGCTAACTCATCAAGTTTAATATCACCATCATAAATAGCTTTACCAACTATTATACCTTCAATTTTTTTATTATTTAAATCTTTCGCCTTCTTAATGTCATTTATTGAAGAAACTCCACCTGATATGACAACTGGGCAATTAGAAATTTCAGCAATTTTAACTGTCTCTTCATAGTTGGGACTATTTTTCATTCCGTCTCGATTTATATCTGTAAAAATAATTCTGCTAACGCCAAAATCATTCACTTCTTTAAGGTAGTCTGTAGTTTTAATATTTAAATTTTCTTTCCAGCCAGACACTGAGAGATTTCCATCCTTTGCGTCTAATCCTAAGGCAATCTTATTTTTAAACTTTTCACATGCTTCTTTTAAAAATTCTTTATTTTTAATTGCACCGCTACCTAAGATCACTTTCTCTGCTCCTGTTTCAATATACTGCTTAATATTATCTATATTTCTTATTCCGCCGCCTATTTCAATTTTCAAATCATATTTTCTTACTATTTCTTGAATAATATCTAGGTTAACTGTCTTACCGGTTAACGCGCCATCTAAATCAACAATGTGTAAGTTTTTAAAACCATGATCTTTGTATTTTGCTGCTTGATCAACTGGTGAAGTATTATATTCAGTTTTATTTTCAAAGTCGCCTTTGATTAATCTTACGCACTTCTTATCTTTAATATCTATTGCTGGAAATATTTTCATAATTACAAATCTAAAAAATTTTTAATTATATTTAAACCAGTTTTATCACTCTTTTCGGGGTGAAATTGCGTACCGAACAAATTTTCTTTTTCGATTGAACAAACAATTTTTGATGAATAATCAGTTGTTGCTGAAATGACTGATTTATCATCAGGAATAAATTCATAACTATGTACAAAATACATGTGAGATTTATTTTTTATGTCCTTAAATAATTTGCTTTCCTTTTGTATCTCAATTTCGTTCCAACCAATGTGTGGGAGTTTGAATTTTCCATTTTGGTTATCTATCTTAGAAACTTTTCCTGAAATCCAGCCTAATCCTTTTGTTTCAGCTTCTTCATAACCAATATCAGCAAACATTTGCAAACCAACGCAAATTCCTAATAGCGGTTTTTTCTTCGTAATTGCAAATTCTTTAAGAGTATCAACTAATCCGTTAATATTGTTTAGAGAATCAACACAGCTTTTAAATGAACCTTGACCAGGTAGAACAATTTTATCGCTAGCATTTATTTTTTTAATATCTGAAGTTACTTCTAGATTGACTTTGCCTTTAGCTACCTCTGTAAAAGAGTTAATGACTGAGCTAATATTGCCCGATTGGTAGTCAACGATTGTGACGTTCATTTATTTATAAAGAGCCTTTTGTAGATGGCACAGAGTTTTTTATTCTTTTATCTATTTCAAGTGCATCTTTTAGAGATCTTGCTAAACCTTTAAAGCATGACTCTATTTTGTGGTGGCTGTTATCACCATAAATATTTTCTATGTGTAAAGTAACTCCTGCAGATTGTGAAAATGCTTGAAACCATTCCTTGAATAGCTCAGTGTCCATCTCGCCTAACTTTTCAACCGCTAAATCTACTTTCCAAATTAAATAAGGTCTATTAGATACATCGATTGAAACTCGGCTTAATGTTTCATCCATTGGTATCATAGTTGAGGCATATCTTGTTATACCTTTTCTATTACCTGCAGCTTTTTTGATAGCTTCTCCAATAGCGATACCTGTATCTTCAGTAGTGTGGTGAAGATCAATGTGAGTATCACCTTTGGCTTTAACTTCAATATCAATTAAGGAGTGCTTTGATAACTGCTCAAGCATGTGATCAAGAAAGCCTATTCCAGTTTTAATATTGTATTTGCCTTTGCCATCAATATTAACTGCTACAGAAATATTAGTTTCCTTAGTTTTTCTTATAATTTTTGCTTTTCTTGTCATAAAAATCAGAAAATATAATCAAAGATATATAATTAAATGGTCATTTTAGCAATAAATCCAAATTATCTATTGAAGAAATAAAATTAATCTCCACATACAATATCATGAATACAGCTGAAAAATGGCATGGAACAACCATTGTATTGCTTAGAAAAAATAAACAAACTGTCGTAGCAGGGGACGGTCAAGTTAGTTTAGGAAATACAGTTCTAAAAAGTAAGGCTAAGAAAGTTAGAAAAATTGACAAAAGGGGAGTAATAGCAGGTTTTGCTGGATCTACTGCTGATGCATTAACTTTATTTGAAAGACTAGAAGCAAAACTTGAAAAACATGCAGGGAATCTACCAAGAGCCGCGGTAGAACTTGCTAAAGATTGGAGAAGCGATAAATACTTAAGAAGATTAGAGGCTTTGATGGCTGTAGCTGATAAAGAAACCAGCTTTATTATCTCTGGAACCGGTGATGTTTTAGAACCAGAAGATGGAATAATTGGAATCGGTTCTGGTGGAAACTATGCATTAGCTGCCGCTAAAGTATTAATGGAAACTGACTTAAGTGCTGAGGAAGTTGCTAGAAAATCAATAAAAGTTGCTTCGGATATTTGTGTATTTACAAATAACAACGTAACAGTAGAAAAAATTTAAAAATGCCAGGAAGTAAAAAAATTACCAACTTAAATTTAGTAAAAGACAGTAAAAAGAAAACTGACTCAAAAGTAAGTGCTTTGTCTCCTAGAGAAATTGTTTCTGAGTTAGACAGGTATGTGATTGGTCAAAAAGAAGCAAAAAAAGCAGTAGCAGTAGCCCTTAGAAATAGATGGAGAAGACAAGCGTTAACTGATGAAATGAAAGAAGAAGTTTTACCTAAAAATATTTTAATGATCGGGCCAACAGGCGTGGGAAAAACAGAGATTTCTAGAAGATTATCTAAGTTAGCAGAGGCTCCTTTTATAAAAGTTGAAGCAACTAGATTTACTGAGGTTGGCTATGTAGGTAGGGACGTAGAACAAATTATAAGAGATTTGATCGAGATAGCTATCGCCATGGAGAGAGAGAAAAAAAGAAAAGAGGTAAACGCTAAAGCGCAATTAGCAGCTGAGGAAAAAGTTTTAGATGCTTTGGTAGGAAACAAAGCAAGCGTTGCCACTAGAGAAAGCTTCAGAAAAAGACTTAGAAACGGGGATTTGGATAATAATGAGATTGAAATTGAAGTTAATCAAGGTGCATCAAACATGCAAAGTTTTGAAATTCCAGGAATGCCAGGAGCCAATGTAGGTATGGTTAATATTGGAGAAATTTTAGGAAAATCGATGGGCAACAAAAAAGGTAAAAAGAAAAAAATGAATGTGAAAGAATCCCATGAAATCTTAGTTGCTCAAGAGTCAGACAAAATGATTGAGGAAGACAAAATAGTAAAAGAGGCAAAAAAATACACTGAAGAAAATGGAATAGTTTTCTTAGATGAAATAGATAAAGTGTCAGCTAGGGGTGATAGAGCAGGTGGAGATGTCTCAAGAGAAGGAGTTCAAAGAGACTTGCTTCCACTTATCGAAGGCACAACAGTGAGTACAAAACATGGTCCAATCAAAACAGATCATATTTTGTTCATTGCATCAGGTGCTTTTCAATTAGCAAAACCCTCAGATTTGCTGCCTGAACTTCAAGGTAGATTACCAATAAGGGTTGAGTTAAGTGCTCTTAATGAAGAGGACTTTAAAAGAATTCTAAAAGAACCAGATAATAGTTTAATTAAACAATATAAAGCATTACTTAAAACAGAAAATGTCGACTTAGATTTTACAGAGGATGGTATTGATATGCTTGCTAAGTTATCTGCAGAAATAAATACGTCTGTAGAAAATATTGGAGCGAGAAGGTTGCATACTATAATTGAAAAAGTTTTAGATGATATAAGTTTTAATGCCTCTGATAAGCCAGGGGAGAAAATTACTATAAACAAGTCTTACGTTGAAAAAAATCTAGGTAATTTAGTAAAAGACACTGATTTATCGAAATTTATTTTATAATTTTTTAAGCTTAATAATTAAAGCACCTTCTCCACCGTCTTTTTTATCCGCCGATACAACACTATGTACTAATCCAGAAAGCTCAGGTGTAGACTTTATATAATCTGGTATTGAATGCCTTAATTTACTTAAATCTTCCGATTCAAATACGTTTTGTTCAGTTTTAGAATGAATGCCCTTGCCGGTAACAATTAATATTTCTTTATACCTTTTTTCAAAGCAAAGCTTTATAATTTCTTTAACTTTTTTATTTGCTTCTTCTAAGTTAAAGCCATGGAAATCAAATTTATATCTTTCTTTATTTGAAGATTTTTCATCCTGCCGATCCTTATCAAAAATATCTTTTGGGTTTTTTATATATTCTTCCCAGTCTTTTTGATTAGTTTTAGATAAAATATCTTTTTTTTTCACTTATTGCTGACAATTTCAGCTAAGTACCAATTGGGTTTTTTGCTAAACACATTTCTAGAGAATTTCCAGTGATCTGTGACTGTCTTAATTTTATCTGGATTACCTTCGATAATTTTATTTTCTTTGTCTCTTTTAACAGAGATTATTTCGCATACAAATTTAACGGTTGCATAAAATTCATTTTTAATTTTTTCAAATTTCTCTAATTTTGATTGTTTAAAACCTACAAAAGTAAGCTCTGATTTTATATTTTCTTTCTCTCTTTGAATGATAGCTGACTCAAAGTTTGATGACATTTGAGAAGTTAATAAACTTTTTAAATTTTTCTTATCTCCTTTAGCAAATGCGGTAATAATACTCTCATAGGCTATTTCTGCTCCTTTTAAAAACTTTTCTTTCTGTTCTCCTTCTAAACCTGTCTCTTCGAACTTTTCTTCTTGAACATTTTCTTTTTTAAATTGTTCAAATTTTCTCTCACTAAACCCACTAAATACCTTGTCTTCATGGCCAGTTTTTCTACCTAGGATATTTCTCAATCTTAAGATTATAAATCCTGCTATCATTGCTAATAAAATTATGTCTATATATCCAAAATTATTACTCATAGTTTGATAAATATACATGAATAATATATTTTTGTAATAGACAAATGAACTCATTATTGCTTACCATTATTGGCTTACCTATTTTAGAAATATGGATTATGATTAAGGTGGGCACACAAATAGGTGCTCTCAATACTATATTATTAATATTTTTAACTGCGATATTAGGTCTTTATTTCGCTAGAGTTCAGGGTCTGAACACTATTAAGTCAGGCTTTTACAATTTATATCAAAATAAAATTCCAATATACGAAATTATCTCAGGAGCATCTATTGCAATAGCTTCTGTTTTTTTAATTATACCGGGATTTATGACTGACTTTATTGGTTTTGTTTTACTAATTCCCTTTACTAGAAAACTGATTATAAATCATTTATTGAAAAACTATCAGCCAAAAAATCAGCACAACGACATTGTCGATGGTGAAATTATAGAAGAAAAAGAAATTATAGAAAAGAAAAAAGAAAAAGATGAGCTATAAAATAGTAGGGAAATATATTAAGGATTTAAAATTTACTATTGCTGACCCAAAAGACTTTTTCTTACTAACAAAGAATATTTCTAATTATAAAATAAAGATTGATATAAAGAGCAAAAGTTTTAAAGAAAAAATGATTGAAGTTGAAACCACTCTTTCTCTTAATCCAACAAAAAGCAATTTTGATGAAATTGATGTTAAGATCGTTTATTCAACTATAATTGAGTTAGATATAAATCTTAATGATAAGAAAGAATTAGAAAATATTATTTTAGTAAAAGTGCCCTCAGAGATTTATCCTAATATTAGAGAAATATTTATTTCACTTTTTGAAAAATCTGGTTTTAAAGACGTTAAAATAGACAGAATTGTAGATTTTGAAAAACTTTATCTTCAAAATCAAAATTAATAAAAATTTTTTTTTAATTCATTTTTAAGAAAATTTTTATGCCTTATCAGCTCTTCTGGGGTAGGCTTTATAATTTTTTTGCAATACTTTGAATTATCTCTTTCTACTTCATTAGTACTGCCTTCATCTTTTTCATTAAAAAATAGTTTAGGCTCTTTAACATCGAGCAAATTAATATATACTTCTCTTAGTAATTCGCAGTCTAAAATAGCGTTATGTTTTACTCTTCTTGATAAATCGATATTAAATCTTTTACAAAGCCCATCCAGAGAATTTGATGCGCCAGGATATTTGCCTCTAGCTATCTCTAAAGTATCAATAACATTATCTTTTTTTATTTCATTTTTTTTGATTAGTTTAAGTTCGTGATTAATAAATCCTAAGTCAAAAGGAGCATTATGAATAATAATTTTTCTTCCTGCGATGAAGTTAATCAACTCATCTGCTATTTTTTCGAATTTATCCTTGTCCTTTAAAAACTTACCTGTAAAACCATGAATTTTTACAGCTTCTTCAGGTACATCTCTGCCAGGATTAATAAGTTTGTGAAAAAAATTTTTTGTTGGAACAAGATCTTTGGTCTCAATACATGCAATTTCAACTATTCTATGATTTTCTTTCAAAGATAAGCCGGTTGTCTCTGTATCTAGAAAAATTTCATTCATAGTCTTTTTTTTAATTTATTAACTTGTTTTTTTAAACTTTTAAAAGATTTATTATTATAAATTACATAGTCACAGTTTTTTATTTTTTTTTTATTTTTAAACTGTCTATTATCTAAAATTGTGAATATCTTTTTGTTTCCCCCTCTTCTTAAATATCTTCTTAATCTTAATTCTTTTTTTGCAGCAATATTTACGATTAAATCAAAATATTTGTTTAATTTGTTCTCAATTAAAAGTGGTATTTCGAAGATTTTTATTTTTCCTTTTTTTTTTAAAAATACCCTCATTTCTTTTCTTACCAAAGGGTGCACGACTAATTCTAATTCCTTTAATTTTTTTTTATCATTTTTGATAATACTTTTTATTTTTTGTTTAATCCCTTTTGCGTTTTTAATATTAAATTTTTTTTGGATTTTTTTGATAAAGTATTTTTTTGTATATAAATTTTTTACTGATTTATCAGCGCTAAAAACAGAGTATTTACCTCCTGAGATAAGTTTAGCAACCGTAGATTTTCCTGATGATAGGGTTCCAGTAATACCAATATTAATCATTTAAAATTTTTAACACTTTCTCGTCCACCTTGGGTTCAACTCCATTCCATATACTAAAAGAAAGTTGCGCCTGATAAGCAAACATCATTTTACCATTTTCAATTTGATTTCCTGATTTCTCCGCTTTTTGAAGAAAGTTTGTCTTAGATGGATTATATATAAGATCATAAAATAATTTATTTTTACCTAAACTTTTCAAATCTATATCAATATCGTCAGTTTTTTTAAGACCTAGACTTGTAGCGTTTATAATAATATCTGTGTCTTTAGTTATTCCCCAGTCTACTACCTCTATATTTGAATAAACTTTTTTAATTTCTTCAGCATATTTCTTTGTTCTATTGCTTACAAAAATCTTAGAAACGCCTAATTTTTTTAATGCATAGATAATTGAAGTTACAACACCGCCGGCTCCAAGAATAAGTGCTGATTTATTTTTAATTTTAAAATTTGTATATTGAAGAGCCTTTTTAAAACCATTGGCATCAGTATTCTCCCCAAATACTTTTCCATCTTTCCTGAATACCGTGTTTACAGATCTTGTTTCGTTAGCTAGTGGAGTAAGTTCGTCTAATAAAGGAATGATAACTTTTTTGAAAGGCAATGTAATATTTAATCCATCAACTTTACCAGACTTCACTTCATTTATAATTTCTTTTAGCTCGTCTTTAGCAAGAAGGGCTTTTTCATAAATGGCCTTAATGTTATGTAACTTCATCCAATAATTATGTATCTTTGGTGACAAAGAGTGCTCTATCGGATTTCCTATAACTAAAAATTTTTTCATTTTATCCTACTTAAATAGTCTTTTATTTTTTGAATGGGTAGACCCATTATACTATTTTCATCTCCTTCTATTTTGGAGAATAAATTTTTACCTCCCGCTTCTATTTGATAAACTCCGTAAGCATATAGTTCCTTGTCTTTAATTCTTTTTAAATATGATTTAATTTCTTCTAAATTAAGCTCCTTCATTGTTAACTTTGAGGCATCAGTGTAATTCCAAATCATTGACCCATTTTTTGAAATACAAACTGAACTAATTAGTTGATGCTCCTGCCCATTAAGATCTTGAAGAATGTTTAGTGCTTCTTCCCTATTTTTTGGCTTTGAAATTAATTTACCCTTTAAATCTATTACGCTGTCAGCCCCAATTACATACGAGTTGGGTTCTTTTGTGCTAATCTTGTTAGCTTTTAGCTCTGCTAAATTCTTAGAAATTAACTCTGGACTTGCTTTCTCATTTTGTAAAGATTCTTTAACTTGGTCTTCATCTATATTCGCAGGCATGACTTCACATTTGATATTGTTTTTATCCAAGATCTCTTTTCTCACTCCGCTTTTTGATGCTAGAATAATTTTCATTTATTTTTTTTAATATCATGTATTTTTAAAACAGAAGCCGCTGTTTCTTCTATTGATTTACGAGTAACGTCTATCATTGGCCAATTATATTTTTTAAACAATTCTTTCGACTCTTCTAGCTCTTTCCTAATGGATTCTAAATTTGTGTAAGAGGGTAGATTTTTTTCATTCATAATAGCGACTCTATTTCTTCTAATGTCTGATAGTCGCTCAGCATCAGCAAATAAACCTACTACGCAAGCTGATAATTCTTTTTTTTTTAATCCGCTTGGAATTTCTTGTTTATGTATGAGTGGAATATTCATGGTCTTATATCCCCTATTAGATAAATAGATAGAAGTTGGAGTTTTACCAGTTCTACTCACTCCAAGCAAAACTATGTCTGATTGATTTACATCCTCAGTTTTTTTTCCATCATCATGGGACATTGTAAATTGTATAGCCTCAATTCTTTTATAATAATCTTCGTCCATTACATGTTGTGCGCTGGGCGTGTGAGAGGCTTTTTGGTTAAGCAACTTTGAAAAGGTTAAAATTAAATTACCTAGCACCCCAAAGCAAGGTATGTTTTGGTTAGAGCTTATGGTTGCTAAATATTTTGCTAGTTTAGTCTCGACGATAGTGTAAAGAATTATTGAATTGTTTAAAGAAGCACACTCTTTGACAATTTTATCAATTTGTTGTTCTGTTCTAACAAACACGAATTCTTTTTTATTATAACTAAAGTTTGCAAATTGAGATTTGAGTGACAAAAATATTCTGTCTAATGTCTCTCCGGTTGAATCTGAAATTAAATATACGTTGTATTTTTCGGACATAAATATGTTGATATTTAAGTTATAATTCTGTTTTATACATTTTAATTTTTCCTTTAAAAAAAATATTAACATTAATTAACACATTTTTAACATCTTGTTGGATGTTAATATTTTTATTAAGACCATTAGATAAATGGTGATGTTTTTTTAAATTAAGCAAAAAAACTATATTTTAAGATATATTAATGGGAATAAAATGTGAGAAAATATGTATAAATAGTTATATCTCTTACAAACATGACCTATTACTAATACTACTCTTATAATTATATTATTATATTAATGAAGAAACTTAACAAATGTTTAATTGATAAAGACTGTTCATCATTGCCTGTTTGGTTTATGAGACAAGCAGGACGATATCTGCCAGAATTTCGTAAAATAAGAAGTAAAAATCAAAATTTTGTAGAATTATGTCTTAATAGCGAATTATCTTCAGAGATCACATTACAACCGCTAAAAAGGTTCAATCTTGATGCCGCTATTATCTTCTCAGATATTTTAATGGTGCCCTATGGATTAGGTCAAAATTTAAATTTCATTAAAAACGAGGGACCAGAATTGTCAAAATTTGATCTATCTATTTTTTTAAATAATAGTAAAGAAAATTTCACAAAAAAATTAAATCCTATTTATCAAGCAATTTCAAAAACAAGAAAGAAGCTTAACCAAGAAAAATCTCTTATATGCTTTGTTGGATCTCCATGGACATTATTATTCTACATGTTTAATGGAAAAAAAAATCTCAATTTTATAAATGATAAAAGCGTTGATCTTGAAATTATTTTAGAAAAATTAAATGAATACCTAACTTTACACATTGAAAATCAATTTAACGCAGGCGCCGATATTGTCCAGATTTTTGACTCGTGGGCTGGTTTAATACCAGAAAAAAATTTAAGCGAATATTGTTATATCCCTAATCAAAAACTAGTTGAGCACTGTAAAAAGATTAATCTTCCTGTAATTTGTTTCCCAAAAGGAATTAAAAAAAAATATAAAGAATTTTTAGAAATCGTAAAACCAAATGGAATTAATATCGATTATGATATTGATCCTATTTGGGCAAAAGACAATTTAACAAATGTGTGCTTACAAGGAGGAATGAGCCCAAAAATTTTATTAGAAGATGAAAAAACAATATTTTCAGAAGTTGATAAATATTTAAATATATTTAATAATTCACCTTATATATTTAATCTTGGTCATGGGTTGCTTCCCGAAACAAACCCAGACGTGCTTAAAAAGGTTATAGAAAGAGTAAGCTCATACAAATGAAAACAGATCACCCAAAAGTAAATTATGGAAAAACAGGAGTATTATTAGTTAATCTAGGAACTCCTAATTCAACTAGCTGGTTAGATATAAGAAAATATTTAAAAGAGTTTCTTTCAGATAGAAGAGTAATAGAAGTAAATCCGATAATTTGGAAAATAATACTAAATCTTTTCATTTTGACTTTTAGGCCAGGAAAGACAGCTAAAGCCTATAAAAAAATTTGGATGACAAAAGAAAACATGTCACCGCTTAGATACTTCACCATCATGCAAACAAAAAAACTAGTTGATAGAATTGGGTCAGAAAAATTAATATTAGATTTTGCAATGCGGTATGGAGATCCAAGCATAAAAAGCAAAATTGAAAAACTTAAAGATGCAGGCTGTGAAAATATAATTGTCTTACCTTTATACCCACAATACGCAGCCGCAACTACAGCTACAGTCTGTGATGAAGTTTACAGAAGCTTAATGAAAATGAGGTGGCAACCTAGTTTGCAAATCGTACCTCATTATGAGTCGGAGCAGCTCTATATCAAGGCATTAGTAAACAGCCTAAATAAAAAGATATCAGAAATTAGTTGGAAGCCAGATCTAATAATTGCATCTTATCATGGAATACCAAAAAAATACTTTGATAAAGGAGATCCCTACCAATGTTATTGTCAAAAAACTTCTAGACTAATTACAGAACAATTTAATAATAAAATTCCAATTAAGACTACCTTTCAATCTAGGTTTGGGCCACAAGAATGGTTGCAACCCTATACCGACAAAACCTTTGAAGCTTTACCAAAAGAAGGAACCAAAAATATCTTAGTTATTTGCCCTGGATTCTCATCAGATTGTGTCGAAACTTTAGAAGAAATTTTAATTCAGGGTAAAGAAAGTTTCATCGACGCTGGGGGTAAAAACTTTGATTTAGTTCCTTGTTTAAATGATAATGAGGATCACATAGACTTATTTCAACATTTAATAAAAAGATATCTCTTAATAAAATGAATGCGTATTTAACTTTTAAAGCCCTACATCTTATTGCAATAATTTCTTGGATGGCAGGCTTGTTATATTTGCCAAGAATATTTGTTTATCATTCTGAGACCTTAAATAATGAGGGACAAAAAGAAACATTCAAAATTATGGAAAAGAGACTTTTCTTTTATATTATGAACCCTGCTATGATTTTGTCGTGGATTTTTGGTTTATTATTATTGCACTCGATTGGTATACAAAGTCTTGCTGATTTATGGCTACAAATAAAATTAATTCTTGTAATTATTTTAACATTTTATCACTTCTTTTTGTTAGCTTGTCTAAGGCGTTTTTCTTTGAATACGAATACTTATTCTGCAAGATTTTATAGAATTATTAATGAAATCCCTACAGTAATACTAATCATTGTTATTTTCTTAGCAGTTTTTAAACCATTATAGGGGTTGAAAAATTTATAAAAACACCTATATTTAAATCACTTACCTTTATTAACAATCACTCAATATGAATCTACAACAATTAAAGCAAAAAACCCCAGGTGAATTAATTAATGAAGCTGAAAAGCTAGGTATTGAAAATCCTAGCACACTTCGAAAACAAGAAATACTTTTTGCTATACTAAAAAAGCTTGCCGAAAAGAACGAGCAAATAACTGGAGCAGGTGTTCTAGAAGTATTACAGGACGGCTTTGGTTTTTTAAGAGCTATAGAATCAAATTATTTACCAGGTCCAGACGATATTTATGTAAGCCCAAGTCAAATTAGAAGATTTGGTCTTAGAACCGGAGATTCAGTTGAAGGTGAAATAAGAGCTCCTAAAGATGCTGAGAGATATTTCGCGTTACTAAAAGTAAATCAAATAAATTTTGAAAATCCAGAAAAAGGAAGAAATAAGATAGCTTTTGATAACTTAACACCTCTCTATCCAAAAGAGCAGCTGAAAATGGAAATTGAAAAAAATGAAACAGAAAAGAAACCAGATCAAACAGCAAGATTAATTGATCTAGTTAGTCCAATTGGAAAGGGACAAAGGTCTCTAATTATTTCTCCACCAAAAGCAGGTAAGACAATTATTTTACAAAACATTGCAGATTCGATAGCTCGAAATCATCCCGAATGTTATTTAATGGTTTTACTTATAGATGAACGTCCTGAAGAAGTAACTGATATGCAACGTTCAGTTAAAGGCGAAGTAATTAGCTCAACTTTCGATGAACCAGCCTCAAGACACGTTGCTGTAGCTGAAATGGTTATTGAAAAGGCAAAAAGATTAACCGAACATAAAAAAGATGTAATTATCCTTTTGGACTCTATAACGAGACTTGGAAGAGCTTACAACGCTGTTGTGCCAAGTTCAGGTAAAGTTTTAACTGGAGGAGTAGACGCGAATGCTCTGCAAAGACCAAAAAGATTTTTTGGAGCTGCAAGAAATATAGAACAAGGTGGTTCTTTGACGATTATCTCTACAGCTTTAATCGATACTGGTAGCAGAATGGATGAAGTGATATTTGAGGAGTTCAAAGGAACTGGAAATTCTGAGTTGATTCTCGACAGAAAGGTTGCCGACAAAAGAATTTATCCTGCTATAGATATTACTCGTTCGGGCACAAGAAGAGAAGAGCTTTTATTTAAAAAAGAAGATTTAACAAAAGTAAATGTATTAAGAAGAATAATAAGTCCAATGGGAACAATGGACGGAATAGAGTTTTTAATGTCCAAGCTTAAAAATACAAAAAATAATGCTGATTTTTTTGACTCAATGAATAAAACTAATTAATTATCATTGAATAGTCATTTTTTCAGAACCGTTATTGTAAAGATAAAACTCAAGGATTTCTAATAAAGTTTTAGTTTTATTACCAATACTAACTGCTTCCAAAAGTTTTTGTTTTTCTTCATTAGAGATAGGAGCAATCATAGATATGGTATTGATTTGTTGAACCTGATCAAGTTTTTCAAATTCCTTCCAATTTAATATTAATCCTCTCTTTTTAAATAAATTTTTTGTCTTATCAAAAAGTAAATTTATCTCCTGTTTTTCAACAAGTCTATCGTCTTTTTTAGTATCTTGGTTAAACTTTTCATACGACACTTCAAATTCTCTGTAGAGTTTTTTATTTAAAATTTCTTTTTTAATTTCAAACCGAATGACACCAGTTAAATTTATTAAAACTCTATTGTCCTCACCCCTATGAAAGTCACTAATCTTGCCTAAACATCCTATTTTATAAACTTCATTACCATTTTTCTTCGATTGAACCATTCCCATTAATTTATCTTTTTTAATACAATCATTAACTAAATTCAGATATCTTGTTTCAAAAATATTTAGAGGTAAATTTGTTTTTGGAAAATATATTACTCCACTTAGAGGGAAAACAGGTATTTGCTTAGGAAAATCATCTTTCATAATTCAATTATAATATAAGATAACAACACTTGTAATCTTCTTTTTATGCGGCTAAATTTACTCATTAAATAAATGCGGGCATAGCTCAGTGGTAGAGCGTCTCGTTGCCAACGAGAAGGTCGAGGGTTCGAGTCCCTTTGCCCGCTCCAAAGAGGGAATAAGATGTCTGATTTAGCTGATAAAAAATGTGTTCCATGCGAGGGTGGCATACCACCATTTGATGTCGCAGAAATTCATAAATATCTTAAAAAAGTTGATGGATGGGATGTTAAGAAAAATAAAGTAGAAAGTTTTTTTATTGAAAAAGAATTTAAGTTTAAAAATTTTTTAGAAAGTCAGAATTTTGTTACTAAAGTTGGTGAAATAGCAGAAAGAGAAGGACACCACCCAGATATTTCTTTTGGATGGGGGTATGCAAAAATAAAAATATTTACTCATGCAATTAAAGGTTTAGCAGAGAGTGACTTTGTGTTAGCAGCTAAAATAGATAAAATTAATTAATGATTAAAATGTCTAGTGCCTGTTAAAACCATTTTTATATTGGCTTTATTTGCTGCTTCAATTACCTCTTTATCTCTAATTGATCCTCCAGGCTGAACAATAATTTTTACACCAGATTTAATTAAAGTTTTAATGCCATCGGCAAAAGGAAAAAACGCATCAGATGCAGCTATTGCATTTTTTAATCTCTTAGGCTGAAATTGCTTAGCCTTTTGTGTTGCAATCTTACAGCTATCCAAACGACTTGGTTGCCCCGCTCCTATACCGATAGTTGAGAAGTTGTCAGTTAAAACTATTGCATTAGACTTTATAAATTTACAAACATTGAAAGCAAATTCTATTTCTTTAATTTCTTTTTTCGATGGTTTGTTTTTTGTAACGAATTTTAAATCTTTTTTATTGAATATTATATTATCTTTATCTTGTAATAAGAATGAACCATTAAATAATTTTACAGCAGAGTTATTTCTATTTTTAAAATTAGATATATCTATAATTCTCAGATTTTTTTTTCTTTTTAAGATTCGTAAAGCTTTTGTATCAAAGCTTTTAGCAAGAATAACTTCAAAAAATGTTTTATTTAATTCATTAGCAATAGATTTATTTATTTTAAAATTGCAGGCAACAATCCCCCCAAAAGCACTTAAAGGGTCACTTGCCAAAGCGTTATTAAAAGAAATTATTGGTGATTTGTTAGAGGAAACCCCACAAGGATTTGCATGTTTTATTATAACTGTCGTTGGGATCTTTTTTATCGATAAAAGTATATCCAGTCCTGAAAAAATGTCATTATAGTTATTATAGCTTAAATCTTTACCACTGATTTTTTTTAAACCAATTTCACTATCGTTAAAATCATTTACATAAATTGAGCTTTGCTGATGCGGATTTTCGCCATATCTTAATTGTTCCAGTTTTTTTCCAAAGATAGTTTTTTTGTTAGGAAATTTAATATTTAGTTTATTATTAAACCAATGAGCTATTGTAGAGTCATAATACGCTGTCAAACCAAAAGCCTTGCTCGACATAAGCTCTCTAAATTTAAGACTGGTACTTCCTTTATATTTCTTTAGCTCATCGATTAATTTTGAATAGTCATTTTTTTCAGTAATTATAAGTACATCTTTATAGTTTTTGGCTGCCGCTCTAACCATTGTTGGACCGCCTATATCAATATTTTCAATTATATTTTTTTCATTTTTGGAGTTTAAAACACTGTTTTGAAAGGGATAAAAATTTACGACCACTAAGTCTATAGAAAGATATTTTTGCTTTTTCATTTCTTTCTTGTGTTTTTTATTAGATCTATTAAATAAAATTCCAGAATGGATTTTAGGATGTAAAGTTTTTACTCTTCCATCAAGCATCTCTTTAAATCCAGTATATGAGGAAACTTCTTCACATTTATACCCAAGCTTTTTAATAGTTTTGTATGTTCCGCCTGAACTAATAATTTCAATATTATACTTTTTTAGAACTCTTAAAATTTGATTTAAATCATTTTTGTCAGATACAGATATTAATGCGTTTTTTATTTTTCTTAACATAATCAGTTATTTTTTTTTATCTCCCAATCAATAGTTTGACTTTTATCAGAAAGATTACCATTAATAGTTATACAAAAATTATTTAATATTTGATTTCTTCCTAAAAATATACTTTTTTCTAAAGAAATTTTCTGATTTGGAGATGAAAAAATTAAAGATTTATTTTTATCTATTTGTATTAAAATACTATTCCCACCAATAGTTTCTGTTGCGTATATACCTGGATAAAGATGAAATCTAATGTGATAGTTAACATTTGATGAGATATTCCTTTTTTTTATTAAAAAATCTGATCCTTTTAACTCACTGCTTTTTTTTGAAATACTCAAAAATCTTTTGTGGATGTACCCAAATTTTTTTTCATACGCATTATGTGATGCAGAAGCAATTAGATTTAGATCATCGTTATTAAAATTGATATCAAAAACATTAAAACTGTTTTTTATAAAAGCACCGAATGTTCTATTTATTATTTTGTTTCGTTCTAATTTAGTTACAGAAGTGTCATTTAAACATAAGGTTGACTGGGCCGAAGTTAATCTACTCACCAGCTTTGCTTTTTTTGAGATTTGTTTGCCATAACCACAATTAGTAATTATTTTTTGATTGTTAAAGAAATATTCGAAAGATAAAGGACCTAATTGATAAGCTCCTGAAAATTTTTTTTTTGGAGGTCCACCAATATCGAAAAAAACACTGCTTTTTTGATTTTTAAGAATTTGAATTTGTCCAACTAGGTTTTTATTTTTTTTGCAATTATAGTTAAGTCTCTCTATGTAATTAAGATATTTATCCATTTTTATCTCTGTAGCTCCGTTAAACAATGGCATTTGGTTAATTGGAGTTTTAATAGTAATTAAGCAGCTTAAATTTTTATCTATTATTTCTTCCAAATAATCGGGAACATACTGCTGAGCATCTTTGCTGCACTCTTTTATCAAAATTAAATATTTAGAAAATTTAATTAAATCATTCGGGTTACGATTTTTTGGAAAACCATCTTTGTCAAAGAAGTTTTCTATAATCTTTTTTAGTTCTTTAAGAGAAAAATTAAAGTTATCAAAATACTCTTTAAATACTAATCCGGAAAGCAAAATAGCTGTTAATAATTCTATCTTTTTAGAATCGCTATTCTCAAATTTAAAATTTTTCTTAAGGTGATTAATCTGAATTACAATCGATTGAAAAAAAATTTCTTTGAAATTTTTATTGGTACTATTTAAAATGATTTCAGCATTTAATATCCATGAAATAATTCTTTTGCTTGTAATAGAACTATTCCATACTGTTTTCTTATAAGAGCTATTTTTATAAATCCATTGTGTAATGATTTTTTGTATAATAGCTGCATCATTTTTTCTGCTTATGAGATTGAGCCAAAGAAAGTTATGAAGACTCTCTTCTTCTCTTATTGAGTTTTGTTTAATCCACAAAGTATAAGGATCAATATCAGATAGGTTAAAAGAAAAGTTTTCACTGTTAGTGATAGAAGAAAGTAAAAATGTATTTGGGTAAAAATAAAATTGCCTTGGTGTTAAAGAAACTAAAGACCTTTTATAAAAATTAGTTTTAAAGTAAATTTTTTTAAGAAATTTTAATGAAGAGATTTTTATAGCTAAAAAGTAATAATAAACACTTTTTAAATTTAGCATTTTAATTTGTACGAAGTAATTCTATATTCTTCTTTAAGTCACCATTATTTTCTTTAAAAATCGTAGATCCTGATACAAGAATGTTTACTCCAGCTTCTTTAACGGTTTTACTATTATCAAAGTTAATTCCTCCATCAATTTCAATATCCACGTTTAATTTCTTTTCCGTTATAATTTTTTTTATTTTTTTTACTTTATCCAAAACTTCTGGCATAAACTTCTGACCACCAAAACCAGGTTCAACACTCATTATTAAAATAAGGTCAATTTTTTCTAAGTGATCTTCAACCAGATCTATTTTTGAATTTGGTTTTAATGATATCCCTACTTTTTTATTTTCTTTTTTTATTAGGCTTATTGTATTGTCAACATCTTTTGTAGCTTCCGGATGAAAAGTAATAATATCAGCACCAGCTTTAGCAAAATCTTTTATATATTTGTCTACCGGTGAAATCATTAAATGGACATCAAATATTTTCTCAGTAAGCGGTCTAATTTTTTTAATCACTTCCGGCCCTATAGTTATGTTAGGAACAAAATGCCCGTCCATAACATCTATGTGAATATAGTCAGCACCAGCTTTTTCGAGCGATAATACCTCGTCTCCTAATTTACTAAAATTAGCAGATAGAATAGATGGTGATATTTTTATTTTGCCCATTGAGAATAAATTGAATAAAGTTCTTTAGATATATCACTTTCCAAGGGAAAAGATAACATTCCCATAACTGAGTATCCAAGTAAGTATGGCATTAAATAAAACCGGAAAAGATAAAAAAACCAAGCTACATATAGAGGCACCATTGGTCTTAAAAGAAAACCCGGTGTAATTGGATCAAAAAGTCTTAAAAGAGGGTTAGTAGATTTAACAAAGACTTTCATAAAAAAGAAGTCCGAATCCTCTCTTTGAAAAATATTCATTGCTGATCTGCCAATTAAAGTCCACATTACTATGCCGAGCATATAATCAAGAGCTAGTATCCAGAAAGACATATTAAGACAATAACATTTATTAGACAAAAAAAAAGGGGCGAATAAATCCGCCCCTTTATAAATTTTAAATTTAGTTTACTAGTGCTGTTTACCAAGAATAGTTCTTCCACTAGGAATCCTAGTTTCTTCAACCATTCTTTGCGTTGCAGCATCAGGTGCTTTGGTCATTAAACTCACAACAACCATAACTATTAAACACACTGGAGCTCCGATCATACCAAATCTTAAGTGATCGATACCTAACCAAGGCGCATTACCCATAAATTTAGGATAAACCCAGATTAAGTACATAGTTCCAGATGCTAGTCCTGCAAGTATACCTGCAATAGCCCCTTCTCTTGTAGCTCTCTTCCACCATACTCCAAGTACAAGTGGGAAGAATAGACCTGACATAGCAAAGTCAAACGCCCAAGCAACTGCTCCTAAGATACTAGTGATACGCATTGATGCAATATATGCACCTGCAGCACCAATCACGACTAATAGTACTCGTGCTACTATTAATCTCTTTCTAACATCTGCTTTAGGGTCAACCATTTTAAAGTAAACGTCATGTGACAGTGCGTTTGCAATCGCAAGAACTAAACCATCCGCAGTTGACATCGCTGCAGCCATACCTCCGGCAGCAACTAGTCCAGAAATTACATAAGGTAATCCTGCTACTTCTGGAGTAGCTAACACAACTACGCCTGTTCTCATGAACCATTCATTTAATTGAAGTATGCCATCACCATTAAAGTCAGCAATGAAAACTTGTTTCTGAGCTGACCATGCTTGAACCCAATCAATAGCCATAACTGCACTAATAGGTTTTCCAATAATACCAGTTGGTAAATTAGGATCCATTAATGAAATTTTAGATAATGTTGCAAGCATTGGCGCTGATGAGTAAAGCAAGAAGATAAAGAATAGCGACCATGCTACTGATTTTCTAGCTTGTTTTACTGATGGAGTTGTAAAGTATCTCATAAGAATATGAGGTAACGATGCAGTTCCTATCATCATACACATTGCTAACGAGATATATTTCCATACAGCCATTCCACCTTCAGGCACACCTGAATGTGATACTGCAATAGATTTTAAGCCACCTGGTACTCCAGCTGCTTTAATATCTGCGGCACTGTTTTTGACTAGTCCAAATGATTGTTCTAGTTCACCTATTCTAGCTACCTCGTCGCCTAGCATTAAGTGAGGGAATACTCCTCCACCAATTCTATTACTAATCCAGAAAACTGGAATTAGATAAGCAACGATTAAAACTATATATTGTGCAACTTGCGTCCATGTAACGGCTCTCATTCCCCCTAACATAGAACACAACAAGATGCTTACTAATCCTACCCAAACACCTAGTTCAAATGGAATTTGCAAGGCACGCGCAGCAATAGTTCCTGTAGCATTAATTTGTGCAGTCACATAAGTAAATGAAGCTAACACAAGAACTAATACAGCGCAGAATCTTACTCCGTTACCGCCATATCTTGTTCCTATGAAATCAGGTACTGTGTAACATCCAAATTTTCTTAAGTATGGTGCTAATAAAGTTGATACAAGCACATATCCACCTGTCCAACCAACTAAGAAAGCCATGTAACCATAGCCTCCAAAATAAACACCACCTGCTAATGCTACGAAAGAAGCACCAGACATCCAGTCTGCTGCTGTTGCCATTCCATTAAATACTGTAGGCACTTGCCTTCCAGCTACATAATATGCATCAACTTGAACAGTTCTTGATAACCATCCAATAAGAGCATAAATCGCAACTGTAAAAGCTACGAACATTATACCTATCGCCTCTTTAGAGACTCCGGCTTGTTCCATAATAGCCATCAATATGATGAATACTATAAAGCCACCTGTATATAGTCCGTATATTTTAGGAAGGTTTTGTATAAATCCACCTTTAAACATTAGTTATCCTCCTTTTCTCCGAAGCCACACTCTTCGTCGATATCTTCTTGTTTACCTGCAAACCAGAATATTAATAAAACAAACGCAAGGAGCGATCCTTGTGCTGTCATATAATACGCTAGTGGGTATCCAAGAAAAGTCATAGAGTTGATTTCAGCTCCGAACATGAAGATAACAGTTGAAAAAAAGAACCAAATAACCAATGTAATTATCATATGGTTTTTTGACTTTTCCCAATGCTTCTCTTTGTTTGACATTTTTCCCCCTTTAGGTTTTTTATCGTAAATTAATGGTTGGATCATACCTAACTAGGTGGTAATTAAAAGTTAAAAAACCTGATTTTAGATGCTACAAAGCTTTAAAATTAAAGGGAAAATACAGCTATATATTTTTAATACAACGTGAGATTGAATTTACATAAGTTTATAGACACATTCAAAGTTCTTAAAGAATACCTATTTCCAGTTAGAAAATTAACGGATAAATTTCAATCTTTGACATCGTTGGTTCAACTTAAAAAATTTATCCAAGAAAGGTCAGCACACGTTTCTCAAACAACACTTTTTGGTTATATAAAAACTAGGATGGGATTTAAGCACTATCTAATGTTTGATGATAAATCTTTTTTAGAATCTTTGGATATAGCTAAGTGGAATATTTACGCATCATCTCTTCTTGATTGTACTTTCTATACCTTTTCTTATCTTTATGGGAAAAAGAATTTTGATTGCACAAAAAATGCTGAGAAAATATTTGTCGAAATTCTTCTTGAAGAAGAATCGAATGGCTTGCCAAGGAAAATAAGCGATGAAATTAGAAAGGAATTTAAAATAAAATTACGTAGTACTAATTGGAGTAGTTATTATTTAAATGAACCTTTTAAGAATAGCGGCCTATCATTGTATAAGTGGTCACCCATCGCTGATGAATTAAAAAAATTAGACAAAGAAGTTGTTTTAAATTCAATAAAGTTTAAATGGAATACCGTACAAAATGAGTTTGAGGATTTTACTAAAAATTTTAAAAATTTTTAATTTTTATTTTGTCTGTTGTCTATTAAAGAGTCAACCACACTTGGATCAGCTAAAGTAGTTGTATCACCTAAATCATTATGTTCGTTAGCTGCAATTTTTCTTAAAATTCTTCTCATAATTTTTCCCGATCGTGTTTTGGGTAACGCAGGTGCGAATTGAATTATATCTGGTGTAGCGATTGGGCCAATTTGTTTTCTAACCCAAAGTTTTAATTCTCTATCCAAATCTCCACTAGGTTGTTCTCCAGCTTTTAAAGTTACATAGCAATATAAACCATTACCTTTTATATCGTGCGGAAATCCAACAACAGCAGCCTCGGCTACACGATTGTGAGCTACAAATGCACTTTCTATTTCAGCTGTTCCAAGATTATGTCCTGAAACAATAATTACATCATCAACTCTTCCTGTGATCCAATAATAACCATCTTTATCTCTTTTACATCCATCACCAGAAAAATATTTCCCATCGTATTGAGAAAAATAAGTATCAATAAATCTTTTATGATCTCCATAAACTGTTCTCATTTGTCCAGGCCAAGAAGCACTCATACAAAGCCTTCCTTTACAAGCTCCTTTCAAAACTTTACCTGTTTCATCAACTATTACTGGTTTGATTCCATAAAATGGTTTAGTGGCCGAACCAGGCTTAAGATCAATCGCACCTGGTTGTGCTGAAATTAGTATACCGCCAGTCTCTGTTTGCCACCATGTGTCTACTATTGGGCATTTAGATTCACCAACTACTTTGTAATACCACATCCATGCTTCTGGGTTTATAGGCTCTCCTACTGTGCCTAATAATTTAAGAGATTTTCTGCTAGTCTTTTTAACTGGCTCATCTCCCTCTCTCATTAGCGCACGTATTGCAGTGGGTGCTGTATAAAAAATATTAACTTTATATTTATCTACAATTTGCCACCATCTTGAATAATCTGGATAAGTAGGAATACCCTCAAACATTATAGTAGTCGCTGCGTTAGATAGGGGTCCATAAACTATATAACTATGACCTGTAACCCATCCGATGTCTGCACTACAAAAATAAATATCTTTTGGTTTATAATCAAAAATATATTGGTGTGTCATAGAGGCATAAACCATATAACCTCCAGTAGTGTGTAAAACTCCCTTTGGCTTTCCCGTTGATCCCGATGTATACAAAATGAATAACGGATCTTCAGCATTCATTTCCTCTGGGTCGCATTTGGATGAAACATTTGATGTTATCTCATCATAAAAGACATCTCTTTCATGATTCCAACTTACTTGATTACCTGTTCTCTTAACCACTACACATTTTTTAACTTCTGGGCACTGCAATAATGCTTCATCTGCAATTTGTTTAAGAGGTATAATTTTACCACCTCTTACTCCTTCGTCTGCTGTAATAAGAAACTCTGACTCACAGTCATTAATTCTTGTAGCAATAGAATCAGGTGAAAAACCACCGAATATTATCGAGTGAATTGCTCCTATTCTTGCACATGCAAGCATAGTGTAAACTAGTTCAGGAATCATTGTTAAATAAATTGTTACTCTGTCACCTTTTTGTACTCCAATGCTTTTAAGTCCATTAGCTGCTTTGCAAACATTTTTGTGTAACTCTTTATAAGAAATTTTTTTATGATCGGTTGGATCATCCCCAACCCAAATTATAGCAGTTTTTTTACCATTTCTTTTTAAGTGCCTATCTGTACAGTTAGCTGATGCATTAAGTGTACCGTCATAAAACCATTTAATTTTAACTTCCTCTTTTGAATATTTTACATCTTTTATTTTTGTATAAGGTTTAATCCAAGAAATTCTTTTACCCTCTTTTTTCCAAAACTTATCGTTATCTTTAATAGATAAGTTATATTTTTTTTGATATTTTGCTTTATTGACGTAAGCTTGTTTAGACCAGTTTTCAGATACTTTAAAAACTGAATTTCCATCGTCATCACTGACTTCTAAAGAAGCTCTAGAATTATTAGTTCCTTTGATTTTTTTGGAAATCTTTTTTCTAGATTTCCTTCTAAATCTACTTTTTTTAGACTTTCTTCTAGTTTTGTTTTTATTCTTTCTTTTTTTACGACTTCTCTTCGCCATAAAATTTTCTCCCCCTTTTATTTTATACCCATCTTATAAATTATTTTCCAGCTTTTAAAATCTATAGGCATCACAGACAGTCTACTTTGCTTAATTAGAGGTAAATGCTTAATAAGCTTATTTTTTTTAACTTGGTCTAGAGTTACTGGTTTTTCAAGTTTTTTGATAAACCTAACCTGGACAGCTAAGAATCTTCCTTTTTTATCAGTTTTATCCGGAAAGGAACTTTTAACAACTTTCACTATCCCTACTATCTCCTTTCCTATATTTGAGTGATAAAAAAAACAAAGATCATTAACATTCATTTTTGATAAATTGTTTCGAGCTTGATAGTTTCTAACTCCATCCCAAACAGCTCCTTTATTCCCTGCTTTTTTCTGATCATCTATCGACCAGACGTCTGGTTCAGATTTTAAAAGCCAATACTGCATTAAAGTTTTAAACCTGGTCCCTTCATGAATGGCGCAGATTTATCGAGAGGCCATCTAGACTTAGCTATTGCAGTGTTCGCGTTATCTGTAAGCTTTTTATTAAATCTTTTAATTCCAGCCCATGCAATCATAGCAGCATTATCTCCACAAAATTTTAAATTTGGAAAAGTAGGATTAAAATTCATTTTTTTAGAAACTAAACTTAAACTCTCTCTAATCGATTTATTTGCCGCAACTCCTCCAGCAACAACAAAAGTAGCTTTATTTTTTTTTGTTAATTCCTTAAACTGACTCATTGCAACCAAAGTTTTCTTTTTTAAAATTTGATTAATAGTTTCCTGGAATGATGCTGCTAAATTATACTTAAACTGATTGTTTTTTTTAATTTTTTTTGTTTCTCTTAAAACTGCTGTTTTAAGACCAGCAAAAGACAAGTTACATCCGCCTTTATTAATAATAGGTTGTGGTAATTTAAAAAAATTTTTATCTCCTTTTTTTGCAAATCTTTCTACAATAGGTCCACCTGGGTATCCTAGTTCTAACATCTTTGCTGTTTTGTCAAAAGCCTCTCCTAGCGCATCATCAATAGTTGTACCTAATTGTTTATACTTATTTATATTCTTTACTATTAAAAACTGAGAATGACCTCCAGAAATTAAAAGTAAAAGATATGGAAAATTTATTTTCTTTTCTAAACCTGGGCTTAATGCATGCCCCTCTAGATGATTAACAGCAACAAAAGGTTTATTTAGAAATTTGGCTATTGATTTTCCAATATTTAATCCTACAGTTAGACACACTATTAAACCTGGTCCTGCAGTAGCTGCCACACCGTCAATCTGACTAAGTTTAATTTTACTTTCTTTTAATGCCCTTTTGATTATAAAATCTATATTTTCCACATGTGCTCTTGCAGCTATTTCGGGAACTACCCCGCCAAATTTTTCGTGCTCTTTGATTTGACTAGATACAATGCTAGATAAAACTTTTGCAGATCCATTACTTTTTTGCTGTACAATAGCTGCTGCTGTTTCGTCACAGCTGGTTTCAATTCCTAAAAAAGTAAGTTTTTTTTTCATTAAATTCGATATTATAAAATATAAATTTTAATTGATAAATGAACAATAAAATAACAATAGGAACAAGGGGCAGCAAGCTTTCATTAGCCTATACTAATAAGGTAAAGAGTTTAATCCGTGAGAAAGGCCTAATCGAAGATAAAAATATTAACATTAAGATCATAAAAACTTCTGGGGACTTAATTCAAAATAAAAAAATTTCAGAAATAGGCGGAAAAAGTTTGTTTTGTAAAGAGATTGAAGATGAATTAGTTAGTGGAAAAATTGATGTTGCAGTTCATTCACTTAAGGACATGGAGTCTCTAGAAAGAAAAGAGCTTGAGGTTTTAGCTTATATTGAAAGAAATGATCCTAGAGATTCTTTAATTTCAGTAAAATATAAAAGCTTAGCAGAAATCAATTCAGGCATAATAGGTTCTGGGTCAAAGAGAAGAGAGCTGCAATTAAAATTAATTAACAAAAATATAAAAATAAAAAGTATTCGAGGCAACATTGATACAAGGATACAAAAGGTTATAGATGGTCAGTACGATGCTATAATTTTAGCACTAGCAGGTTTAAAAATGTTAAGTTTAGAAAAACATGTAATAGAAATTTTTCCTACAGAAAACTTTTTACCATCAGTTGGCCAAGGTATTATTGCGGCTCAATGCAGAAAAGAAGATATAAAAACAAAAGAGCTTTTGAGTAAAATAAATCATAAAGAAACTAAAATTTGCGCAATCACTGAAAGAGCTTTTTTAAAAACTATAGGAGGGGACTGTGAAACAGCAGTTGGTGGTAATGCTACTATAGAAAATGATTTGTTAAAACTTAGAGTTCAGCTTTTTTCTGACGATGGAAAAAAAGTTTTTGATTTAGAAAAAAAAGGAAGTACAAACGAACCTGAAAATCTTGGAAAACTTGTTGGAGAAGAAATTCTTAAATCTGCAGGTAAAAACTTTAAAAAAAAAATATGAATATTATTTTAACGCGACCATTGATAGACTCTGAAGACCTAATGGCTAAATTTTTTTCTTTAGGTCATAAAATTATTCATGTACCAACTTTAAAAATATCTTCCCTAAATATGGATCCGATTGATCTTGATAAATTTGATGCAATTATTTTTACAAGCGCAAATGCTATTAAGTATTTTAAAACTGAAAAGAAAAAAAATAATATAATTTGTTTTTGTGTTGGTTCTATAAGCGAAAAACTAGCCAGGATGAATGGCTTTATTAACACTATTTCTGCTGGAGGCACTGTTAATGCCTTAAAACATTTAATTATTAGTTCAAACAAAACGAAAAAAAATAAAAAAATTGCTTATATTTGCGGCGACAACATCAGCTTTGATTTAGATTTAGATTTAATTAAAGAAGGCTATAAGATTGAAAAAATTGTCAATTATTCCTCAGAAAAAATTTTAGACATTAATACTCAAGATAAGGAACTAATTAAAAACAATCCACCACACTACATTTTTGTTTACTCTCAGAGAAGTGCTCAAAGTTTTATTGAAATAGTGAAAAAATACTCATTATATCCATTAATGACAGGGTCTACTGTAATGTGTATAAGTAAAAAAGTAGCTAGCGTTTTTGAAAAAGAAAAATGGAAAAAAATAAAAATATTTAATCCTGGAGAGGAACTGTTTAGCTTAAAAATTATTTGATTAAAATGAATGTATTAGAAAATTTTAAAGATTTATTTTTAGAAATTTGGCAAACTGGTATTGCAGGTGTTAACTTTACTCAAATTGGGTTAGCAATAGCAATTTTTTTGTTTTTTTTATTACTTCGCGGTTTAATTTCAAAATTTATTCTTCAAAGATTGAAAAACTATGTTGCTAAAACGTCAAATAAATTTGACGATGCGTTAGTCCAAGCATCCGAAGGACCTGTTAAATTTTTCCCGGTGGTATTAGGAATATTCATAGCTTCATCCTATATGGATTTTGATGGAAAAATGTCTATCTTTGTTGACAATATTAATCGTTCTTTAATTACAATTTTAATATTTTGGTTGATCCATCAAATTGTTGAACCTATAACTTTTTTAATCAAAAGAATTGAAGAGCTATTATCAAAAGATTTACTCAACTGGGTAATCAAAGCAAATAAAATTTTAATTATTTTTTTTGGTTTTGCTGCGACATTAGACATTTGGGGTATTAAAATTGCTCCTATTATTGCTGGTCTTGGTTTATTTGGGGTTGCTGTAGCATTGGGTGCCCAAGACCTGTTTAAAAATTTAATTTCAGGAGTTTTAGTACTTGTAGAAAAAAGATTTAAAATTGGAGATTGGATATATGTTGAGGGGATTATCGAGGGAATTGTTGAAAGAATAGGTTTTAGATCTACGGTTATAAGAAAATTTGACAAATCGATTGCTACAATACCTAATTCCTCATTTGCAGAGAATGCTGTAATTAATATTACAGAGACAACAAACTGGAGAATAAGCTGGATAATTACTTTGCAATATAACACGACTATAGAACAACTTAAAAATATTAGAGACCAAATAGAAAAATATATTACTACATCTAAAGATTATAAAATTAGTGAGAGCACAGAGCATGCTATAAGGATAGATAAATTTTCTGATAGCTCAATAGACATGTATATTAGGTGCTTTACAAAAACCGATGATTGGGGTGAGTGGCTTAAAGTGAAAGAGAGACTTGCAATGGAAGTAAAACAAATTGTTGAAAAAAACGGAGCTTCTTTTGCGTTTCCAAGTACTTCAATTTATGTGGAAAAAAAATAATGAAATCAATTTTAATATTATTTGACAATATTATTACGCTCTACATATGGGTATTGATTATAAATGTTATAATCAGTTGGTTGATAGCTTTTAATATTTTGAATACCAGCAATAGATTTGTTTACTCTGTCTTAGATGTATCACACAAACTTACAGATCCTCCACTTAATTTTATAAGAAGATATCTCCCGAATTTAGGTTCAATTGATATCTCTCCAATTATTTTAATATTAGCTTTAATGTTTTTAAGAAATTTAGTTTTTGAATTACTCGCACCAACAATGTTTTAAATATGATTATTGACGGTAAAAAAATATCTAAAGATCTGGTAGAAAAAGTTAAAGATGAAGTCTCTAAAATTAAGAAAAATGGTAAAAGCCCAGGATTATCTGTAATTTTAATTGGAGACTATGCCCCAAGCCAGATTTATGTAAAAAATAAAGAAAAGCTTGCTAAAGAGGCAGGTATTAATTCTGAGGTCATAAGATATCCCAAAGAAATTTCTGAGAAAGAAGTTTTAAAAAAAATTGATGAACTGAACGACAATTCTGAAATTTCAGGAATTTTAGTTCAACTACCCTTACCATCTCATATTAATAAAGAAAAAATTATTAATGCCATTAAGCCATCCAAAGATGTTGATGGTTTTCACCCAATGAATGTTGGTGGCTTAGCATCAGGCACAACATCAATAGTTCCTTGCACACCACTTGGATGCCTTTTTTTAATTAAAAGTGTTGAAAAAAATTTAGAAGGAAAGAATGCAGTTATTTTAGGCAGATCAAATTTAAATGGAAAACCCATGGCGCAACTTTTATTAAAGGAAAATTGTACAGTTACGATACTTCACTCAAAAACAAAAGATCTTAAAACAGAATGCAAAAGAGCTGACATACTAATAGCTGCAGTAGGCGTTAAAGAAATGGTAAAAGGGGATTGGATAAAAAAAGATGCAATAGTAATTGATGTAGGAATAAATAAGGATAACGGCAAAATAGTTGGTGATGTTGATTTTGAGTCCTCAAAGAATATTGCTAAAGCAATCACTCCAGTTCCAGGAGGGGTTGGTCCGATGACAATAGCATGTTTGCTTAAAAATACATTGGAGTGCTTCAAAAAATCTAATTCTTAAAGTTGTAAAATTCTGTAGTTTGCTTAAATGAAATTATTTTTAATTTTAGGCAATCAACTTTTTGACACCAAATATCTGAAAGAATACTCAGAATTTACTTTTTATATGTCAGAAGACTATGGACTGTGCACATTCCAAAAACACCACAAATTAAAAATCCTGCTTTTTTTGTCATCAATGAGATCATACAGAGACGAACTAAGAACAAAAAAATTTAAAATAATTTACAACGACTGTAATAAAGAATTTAAAAGCTCTTATGAAAAAAAACTTGAAAGGGTAATTAAAGAAAAAAAAATAAAAGAAGTAAATTTTTTTGAAATAGAGGATAAATTTTTTGAAAAAAGATTAAAATCATTCTTATTAAAAAAGAAAATTAACTTTAAAGAGATTAAATCTCCAATGTTTTTAATGGATAGAGAAGAGTTCAAAAACTATCTTTCAAAAAATAAAAGACCTTTTATGGCTAATTTTTATAAAATTGTTCGAACAAAAATGAGTTTGTTGATGAATAGAGATGGTACACCAAAAGGAAATAAATGGAGTTTTGATGAGGAAAATAGAAAAAAGCTTCCTAACATTATTAAAATTCCTGAAATTTCTAAAGTAAAAGACACAAAAGACACTTTACTATTAAAAAGATTTATAAATTCTAATTTTAGAGACCATCCCGGAAATACTGATAAGTTTTGGTTCCCTACAACTAGAAAAGATGCAAACAAATGGCTTGATGAGTTTTTAAAAGAAAGAATAAAGTTATTTGGAGATTACGAGGATGCAGTGACCGATAAGTCTAATACAGTTTTTCATAGCGCTTTAAGCCCTTTGATAAACTTGGGATTAATTACTCCAGAGGAAATAATCGTGAAGTTAAGAAAGATAGAAAATAAAACACCAATGAACTCTCTAGAGGGATACATCAGACAAATTATTGGCTGGAGAGAATTTATGAGAGGAATTTATCAGAATTATGACCAGAGATTAGAAAAAACAAATTTTTTTAACCACAAAAAAAAAATGAAAAAATCTTGGTACGAAGGTACTACAGGTTTAGATCCTCTAGATTATGCAATTAACAATGCAAAAAACTATGCCTGGTCGCATCACATTGAGAGACTAATGATTTTAGCAAATATTATGAACCTTTGTGAGATTAATCCAAAACAAGTTTATAAATGGTTTATGGAAATGTTTGTAGATTCATCCGATTGGGTTATGGCTCCTAATGTTTATGGCATGGGATTATTTAGCGATGGTGGAATTTTTGCTACTAAACCTTATATCTGTGGATCAAGTTATTTCCTAAAGATGATGTATTTTAAAAAAGGGCCTTGGTGTGATGTTATGGATGGCTTGTACTGGAAATTTATAGACAGAAACAAAAAATTCTTTTTAAAAAATCCGCGACTTGCAATGATGGTTAGAGTTTCTGAAAAAATGAATAAAGAGAGAAAGTTAAGAATTTTTAAAGCTGCTGAAAAATTTGTAAAACAAAATACTATTTAAAGTGATTAAAAAATTTAATCTTCCTACGAAAATCTGTGCCGTGTGTAATAAACCTTTTAATTGGAGAAAAAAGTGGAGACTCAATTGGAAAAAAGTTAAGTACTGCTCTAAGAAGTGTGCAGGATTAAAGTAATTCTAATGTAAATTAAAATTACTTATAATTTTAGGTATATGATTTTTAAAATTGAAAAATCCTTTGTTTGAAAATTGCCAAGCAAATCTATCTTCATCTCGTAAAATAAAGTTTAACTTTAAACCATGTTTTTTTCTTAAGCTATTTAAGTATGAGTAATTTTCACCTACGCAAGGATATATTACATCGAAATATTTAAGTTTTTCTATCAAAGTTTGGAATTTGATCTCATCATATACTTGTATTTGATTTAACCTTGTTTTTTGGTCATTAATCATTTTTGATTTGAATTCAAATATTTTTTTTTCAAGTTTTATCTTTCGAATATCGTTACTTAATAAAATTAAATAAATATTTTTATAATCTTTTAATTTTCTATTTTCTAGATTTAATTCATTTTCAAAAGTGATTAAATTTTCATTAGAATTATCCTCAAAGTTTAAACCTAACGGAGTTAGCTCATAATCTCTAATATCTGTTATTGGTAAAGCTTTTTCATTAAGTTTGACATTTTGATATTTGTTATTTGTAAACTTATCAATATTCCAAGACTGAGCGATATAATGTTTACCTTTAGTTTGGAGTCCCGCTACCCACCTCCAACTTAAAGTATTTGATGCTGCGTCACCATCTAGTAAATTTTTCATAAAAAATTCAGCTCCTTTCTGCCATGGTAAATTTAAAGTAAATATCCAAATACTAGCAAACCACATTCTGGTGTGATTATGTAGGTAATTATTTTCTTTAAGCTCTGTAACCCAATCATTAAAACATTTAATTTGAGTTTCTCCATTTATGGCCCGCTTATAGTTGTCGTCTTCATTAATGCCTTTTAAGTCCTCTATAAAATCTGACCATACTTTTGGCCTAAGTTCCAACCAACCCTTCCAATAAATTCTCCAGAAAATTTCTTGAATATATTTGTCAACTTTTTGAAAAGGATGTTTTAATAAAACTTTTTTAATAGTTTCATATTCTGAAATTAAACGATGAGTAATATATGGAGATAGGCAAGAAACGTTATTTCTATTTTTTACACCAAAATCAAAATTTCTTTTTGAGTTATAATTTAAAATATCGTTTTCTATAAAACTATTCAGTTTATTTAAAACACTTAATCTAGATGTTTCGAAATTCATTAATCTTCTTCATCTCTCCACTCATCAATGTATAGCTTCCAACATGCGAATGTTACACATGGTATACCTACACAAAAACCTAATAATATTCCATTATCTCTTCCAAGATAGAAAGAACCTATTTGGGTTGATAAAATAGGCGGAACACAAAGTATTAATACGATGATTAATAATCTTGTAACAAAGCTTGGTCTTTTCATATTACTTAATAGTTACTTTTTTTTTCTTTTTTGGGTATTATTCATATAATCGCATATGGCAAAAAAAATATTAATATTTATTATTTTTAGCCTATTTATTTCTTCTAGTTCATTCTCAGAAACTGAAATTATAAAAGAGTTACAAAAGGGAGGTAAAATTGTCTTAATAAGGCACGCCTTAGCACCCGGTGGAGGTGATCCACCAGATTTTAAATTAGACGAGTGTGCTACTCAAAGAAATTTAGACTCAGAGGGAATTAATCAATCAAAAAGGATAGGTTTATTTTTTTCAAAAAACCAGATTCCTATTGATAAGGTCTTATCAAGCGAGTGGTGTAGATGTAAAGATACAGCAAGGTTCGCCTTTAAAAATTTTGACACCTTCAATGCTTTAAACTCCTTTTTTGATGAGAGATTTAAAAAAAATAAGACTAGACAAATTCAAGATTTAAAAGACTTTTTAAAAAAATGGGACAGCAAAAAAAATTTAGTTTTAATTACTCACTATGTTGTAATTTTAGAGATATCTAATAAAACTGTTTCTTCTGGAGAAATAGTTATTTTAGACAAAAATTTAAACTTTATTGGTAGTATTAATTACATTTAATAATAATAATTTTTTAAATTATGATTTTCTAGGATCTTTGATGCTTTTTAACTTATCTGAAATTCCAGATATTTTTAATGTTATGTAAACTAGATATAAAACGCTAAATCCTAAAAACATCGTAGAAAAAACTGTGAAAATTGCGGATAGAATTTTCTCCTGAAACCAATTTTCTATTCCAGAATTTGACTGGTATAAAATGTTCCAGAAAAGAACAAAGGCTATTTCATAAACAATTATTAATTTTAACATTTTAACCTACGTTAGACCTTCCACCATCTACACCAATTATCTGTCCAGTTATCCATGAACTCTCATTAGATAATAAAAACTTTGCTAAAGCAGCTGAGTCTAATCCTTCACCTAACCTTTTAAGAGGATGTTGTTTAGCTATGGCTTCTGATATTTTAGGGTTCTTAAGCATTTTGCTAGCCATTTTTGAGTTAGATAAACTAGGTGCAATACAATTTATTCTCACGTGAGGCGCTAATTCAGAGGCAAGCGATATAGTTAAACCTTCTAAAGATGCTTTAACTGGAGAAATAATACTATGATTTGGAAAACCTTGTTTTACTGCTACAGTTGAAAAAAGAACTATAGACGACTTATTTTTTTTTAAATTGTCTTGAAATTTTCTAATCACATCAACAATTGGAAAAAAATTTAGACCAAAACTATTTAAATAATCTTTTTTGGTAACAAGATTTACTGGTTTCAAATCAATAGATCCAACACAATATGCTATTCCAGCAATATCTATTTCTTTCAAATCTTCTTGTAGTTTTTCAACGAAATTACTATCCAAAACATCATTTATACTATGACTAAATCCAGTTTCATTACTTAATTCCAAAATCTCACTTTCATTTTTACCAATAAGATGGGCTTCAAAAGAATCTCTCTTCATTAATTTTGTTAATGAACTTCCTACTGCTCCCGTAGCTCCGAAAATTAAGAACTTTTTTTTCATATTTTTGGAATTAAACTAAATATCGTTACTTTTTTTATTATCTATTTTAAGGTACTTACTATTTCTTAACCTAATAACAACAGTTGCTAAAGCAACTACTAAAATTGCTGTTGAAATATAAATTAATGAAGTAGGATCATCATTTTTATCTTGAAGGATTATGTATCTTGCAAGAGCCGTTATAGCAATTATCATCGGATAGGTTATTCTTACAGATCTAGTTTCCCAATAAGACCTAACTAGTCCGATTACCTCAATGTAAATGAACAATAATAATAAATCTGCTAAATCAATAGCTCTATTCTGAAACATCTCTACTATTTCTAAAATAAATCCTAATATTGTTGCAAAAAGCACAAACAATACTGCTGTTAGTTGGATATTTCTAATTAAGCTATTCATTATAATTTTTTTGCGTGATATTTAATAAAATTTTCAACTTTCTTCTTGTTAAAATGCTTATTCTCCTCAAAAGATACCTTTTTCATTGAATAAGCTTTATTGCTACTTTTTCTAGATAAAATTATCACATTACCCTTAAAAATCTTCAGGACAACTTGTCCTACAACCAAATTTCTTTTTTTATCAATTAGCTTTTGAAGCATTATTCTTTTCTTTGAAAACCAATAGCCATTGTAAACAAGTTCTGAGTAAATAGGCATTATTCTCTCTTTGTTGTGCATAGTATCTTTATCTAATGTAATAGACTCAATAGCCCTATGCGCACAATATAAAATAGTCCCTCCTGGTGTCTCATAAACTCCTCTTGATTTTATTCCAATAAATCTATTCTCAACTAAATCAACTCTCCCAACTCCATTTTTTCCACCTATTTGATTCAGCTTATCCAAAAGTTTTTCAGGTTTAAGTTTTTTCCCATTAATTGAAATTGGATCTCCATTTTTAAAATCTATTTTAACAACTGTAGCTTTGTTAGGAGTTTTTTCTATTGGCTTTGTTCTTTGGAAAATAAACTCTGGAGCAGCATTTTTTGGATTTTCTAGAACTTTGCCTTCTGTTGAAGTGTGAAAAATATTGTCATCAACTGAAAAAGGAGGTGCTCCCTTTTTATCTTTTGTTATAGGGATTTTATTTTTTTTAGCATACCTGATTAAGTCTGTTCTTGATTGAAATTTCCATTCTCTCCAAGGAGCAATTACCTTAATTTTTTTTCCAAAATAAGCGTAAGCTAATTCGAATCTTATTTGATCATTTCCTTTACCTGTTGCTCCGTGAGAAACTGCGAAGGCTCCAAATTTTTTTGCAATTGATATTTGTCTTTTTCCAATCAAAGGTCTTGCAATAGACGTTCCCAATAAATATATTCCCTCGTAAACTGCGTGAGCTCTTATCATTGGAAATACATATTCTTTTACAAAAATATTTTTTAAATCTTCTATAATTATTTTTTTTACTCCTAGTTTTTTTGCATTTTTAATTATTTTTTTTCTATCAATTACTTGACCAATATCAGCAGTGTAAGCAATTATTTCAGCTTTATATTTTTCTTGAAGCCATCTAAGAATTATTGAAGTGTCCAATCCACCTGAATAAGCTAAAACAATCTTTTTCATTTAGCCGCAAACTTTTTTGGCAGTGTTGTATGCTTTTGTAAATCCCATCATTGAGTAATGATCTGTAGTTTGTGTGCCATTCTTTGCATTAGCTTTAATCATTAAATTTGTTGCTCTCTTCATTACCTTAATAAATTTTTTTTCTTCTCTTTCATCAAGCAACCAGGCAAATTTTTCTTGTGAAAAAAAACTAAAACTACTTTTTCCTGATTTTGCAACTACACTTGACGGTTTATATAAGTGTCCACTAGTGATGCTAACTTCATCTGTGATATTTTCTCCAGGTCTAAAAGTAACAAATAGTCTAGAGTCCTCTCTTTTAAAACTTTCTGGACCTCTTTTAGAAGGGACAGATTGAGCAAAACAGATTTTACCTTTGTCTGTATTCGTCGTAAAACTTTGCCAGTTTTTATATTTTCCAACAGACTTCGGGGTTTCTGCGATTGCTTCAACAGATATTACAAAAAACAATTGTATTAAAAATAATCTAAACTTCATAATGAATATTTATACTAAAAAAAAAGTATTTCAATGGTTGCTAAACATTTTATGGCGCTGGGTTAGGATTATTGTTATGTATTAAATTAATTTTTTCTATTATTTCTTCAGTTAGTTCAATTTTTATACTATCTATATTCTCTTTTAATTGATCCATTGTAGTTGCACCTATAATATTACTTGTAACAAAGGGTCTAGAATTTACAAATGCCTGTGCCAATTGAACCATCGTCATATTATTTTCTTTAGAAAGTTTATAGTATTCATCATAGGCTTTCATCGCTATAGGATTAAGCATTCTTTCCCAACCCTTAAACAAAGTCATTCTTGCATCCTTTGGCATTTGACCGTTTCTATATTTTCCTGATAATGCTCCAGATGCTAAAGGATAGTAAACTAACAAACCACATTTTTCTCTTATAGAAATTTCTGACATACCTATTTCATATGTTCTATTTACTAAGCTATAAGGATTTTGAACCGACATCATTCTAGGTAAATTTTTATTTTTTGATATCTCCAAATATTTTGAAAGACCATAAGGAGTTTCGTTTGATACCCCAATGTATCTAATTTTTCCATTTTTGATAAATTTTTCTAGCGCTTGTAAAACTTTTTCAAAATCATTCCATTCACCCTCATTTTTATCTACTTTATATTCCCTTCTACCAAAACAATTTGTGGACCTTTCAGGCCAATGTAGTTGATAGAGATCTATATAATCTGTTTTTAACCTTTTCAGACTGTCATCTATAGCTTTACCAATTTTTTTTTCAGAAAAGCTGTTTTCACCCCCTCTTATCCAATCCAAACCAGGACCCGCTACTTTTGAAGCTAAAATTATTTTTTTCCTATTTTTTCTTTTTTCAAACCAGTTACCAATCATTATTTCTGTTTTACCATAGGAGTCCTTAGTAGGAGGAACAGAGTAAAGTTCGGCAGTATCAAAAAAATTAACACCTTGGTCAACCGAGTAATCCATTTGTTCAAAAGCATCTTTCTCTGAATTTTGAGTTCCCCATGTCATAGTGCCAAGACAAATGAGACTTACACTTAAATTTGTATTACCAAGTTTTCTAAATTTCATAATTTTGTAATAATTTGTTGAAAATTAATGTAAATATTGCATATTGAAAAGCAGAAAAAAGATATTATATTGTTATTATGGATCAAAATAAACAAACCGCTACGGTAAAATCATCATTATCTCAAGCTATTATAGATCAGGGATTAAGAGCTTATATGCTTAACGTTTATAATTATATGGCATCAGGAGTTCTTCTTACGGGATTTGTGGCTTTAGTTTTGTTTAAGCTAGCAGTGGTTACAGACTCATCAACTGGGCAAATAATTGGTCTAACGAGTGTTGGTAATGCAATATATAACTCGGCTTTAATGTGGGTTTTAATGTTAGCTCCACTAGGAATAGTTTTTTATTTGGGATTTAAAATAGCAAATATGAGCGTATCAAAAGCTCAAACTATGTTCTGGATTTTTGCTGCTCTAATGGGCGCCTCTCTATCATCTATATTTTTGGTTTACACCGGAACGAGTATTACACGAGTATTTTTTATAACAGCCGGAACTTTTGGAGCTATGAGTATTTATGGCTACACTACTAAAAGAGATCTAACAAAGCTTGGCTCATTTTTAATGATGGGGTTAATAGGTATAATTATTGCATCAATTGTTAACATATTTATGAAATCTTCAATGATGTATTTTGTAATCTCTATACTAGGAGTACTAATCTTTGTTGGTTTAACTGCATACGATACTCAAAAAATTAAGAATATGTATTTAGCTAGCGATAGTGGAGAGCTTATGGGTAAAAAAGCAGTAATGGGTGCTTTAACTTTATATTTGGATTTTATAAATTTATTTATAATGCTTTTAAGACTTTTTGGTCAAAGAAGATAAAAAATAGCTATTTCACCAACCTTAACTTATTCCAGCCAGTTTTAGTTATTAATTTATTAAGATTTTCGGATTGATTTATAATTTTACCATCCTTGTCTTTAATCAAAAATTTTTCATTAATATATTTAGGTCTTAAATTTTTAAGTATTCTAATTACAGGTTTGTCAGAAGCCCTTTGATACACATCAAAAGAAATTTCTTTGTTTCCTGTTGAAAGCCCATAATCTTTCCAAGTTCCATTTGAGACCATTTTTGCGTAAAGATTTAAAATAGTCTGAAGTTCTTTCTTAATAAAAAAGATTTCTTTTTTATTTTTTTGAATATTATTATTTATAACTAGCTTTAATTTTTTCATATTTTATGTTTATTTATCAAAGGAATTTGTAAAGCTGTAAATATAAAAGTTAAAGGTAATATACCCCAAACTTTAAAGTTTACCCACATATGCTCACTTTGAGTTCTCCAAACTATTTCATTTAATAAAGCTAAAAAAATAAAAAAATAAGCCCACCTATTATTTAGCTTTTTCCACCCAGTCTCATCAAGTTCTAAAGCATTTTTTAAGAAAAATTTTAAACAATTTTTTTTAAAAAATAAATTACCAATTAAAAGAACTGCTGCAAAGATTAAATTTATTATAGTTGGTTTTAAATATAAGAAAATTGGATTTTGAAAATATAAAGTTAGACCACCAAAAACTGAGATTATAATTCCTCCAATTAAAGGAATATAAGGTATTTTTTTTTCAACAAAATACACCACAACTACAGAGATGATTGTGGCTAGAATTAAAGGCGGTATGGCAACTATTAAATCTTTATCACTTTTATAATACACTGTAAAAAAAATAAGAAGCGGACCAAAATCTGCAATAAACTTTAATAAAGACTTATTCACAAAATATTTTTAACATAAATTTATTCTTTAATAAATTTATATGTTGATTTTTTCATAAAAATTATTAACTATTAACTATATTGTAAATGTCTATTAATAATGCAAAATTCTCAATTGGAAATGTAGTTAAACACCGCCACTTTGACTTTAGGGGTGTAATTTATGATGTTGATTTTGAGTTTAACAATTCAGAAGAATGGTATCAATCTATACCAAAAGACGTTAGACCAAGAAAAGATCAACCATTTTATCATTTATTAGCTGAGAGCAATGGTGTCACATATGAGGCGTATGTTTCTGAGCAAAATTTGCTGCACGATAAATCAGGAGAGCCGGTGAAGCACCCGCTTATTGAAGAGATTTTTTCTGGAAAAAAAGGCAGTAGTTATTTTAAGCTCTCTAATTAATAAAAAGGTTACCTCGCCACAAATTAAACATTATTAACTCAAAACTATGACAAAAATTTAACTTATCTTTCGGGGTGTTAGAGCCTGATTGGGAATTACTCATACTTCTTTAACTCCCTCTCAATTCTCAATTGGGCCTAAATTACTTCTTCACAAAAAAATCATATTAATGTAGTTAGTTCAATAATGTTTAACTTTTTTTCACCTACTAATATTTTTTTAGCTTTAAGCAAAGTACAAAAATTTATTAATTCAATATTTTTTCCGATCTTGATTGTAAGTTTGGTTTTTGCATTAATTTTATCTCCTGCAGACCATATACAGGGTGATGCAATGCGCATAATGTATGTACATGTTCCTTCAGCTTGGCTAGGTCTCGCGTGTTTTTCAGCAATAACAGTATTATCAATATCAGCTTTTATTTTTAAGATTAAAAATTTCTTTTACATAAACAAAAGTTTAGCTCCGATAGGTTTGTTTTTTACTTTTTTAGCTATAGTCACTGGTTCACTTTGGGGAGAGCCCACATGGGGAACTTGGTGGGTTTGGGATGCAAGATTGACATCTATGATGGTTTTAATGTTTTTTTATATTATTTATATTTTATGTTTCAAATTAATTAAGAAAGAACAGCTTTTATTAAAGATTTCATCTTTGATAGCAATTTTAGGAGCAATCAACTTACCAATTATTAAATACTCAGTAGACTGGTGGACAACACTACATCAACCAGCAAGTATAAAATTTGGAGTCTCTAATAGTATACATTCATCAATGATGTTGCCATTACTATCAATGTTATTAGTTTTATTGTTGTATGGTGCGCTAATTTTTCTAATGAAATATAAAACAGAAATCATTAGAATAAAGAAAAAAAACATTAAAAGATTATGATATCAAATTTAATATTAATGAATGGCTACGGTGTTTTTGTTTGGTCTTCGTTCGGAATAGTTTTAATCTCTGGATTTATTCTTTATTTAAGAACTAAAAAAACTTTAGACAAATACGAGAAAGAATTTTTACTTGAGTTAGAGTCTTTGTCAGAAGCTAAAAAAAAACATGTATTAGAGAATTCTAAAATTGCTAACAAAATTTTAGTAGAAAATTCAAAAACAAATTAAAGCATTCTTTAATGCTAACAAAAAAAGTTAAAAATAGGATAATATTTTTAATAGCTACTATATTTATTTTTATAATTTCAATCTTTTTTGTATTGAAATCTTTAAACGAAAGTATTCTTTATTTTCATACTCCAACAGAAATTAATCAAAAAAAAAATCTATCCTTTGAAAAAAAAATGAGAGTTGGCGGAATGGTTAAAAAAAAATCAATATTAAGTGACTCAAAAGGTGTACAATTTATTATTACAGATCTTCGAAATGAAATTATTGTAACTTATTCAGGAACCGTCCCAAACTTATTCGCTGAAGGTAAGGGAGTAATAGCCGAGGGGAAACTAAAGGATAAAAAGTTTTTCATAGCAGATAAAATTTTAGCAAAGCATGATGAAAATTATATGCCTCCAGAAATGAAAACAAATTTAGAAAACTAATGTTAAGTAATACAGGAATAACTTTGGTAATTTTAACGACTCTTTTAAGTATCACAGTAATCTATAAATCTTTTGTCGATCTTCACATTAAAAATAATTTAGTAAATCAAAAAATTTTAAATTTAGTAACTTTTCAAACTACTTTTTCTATTCTTAGCTTTATCGTATTGATTGTTGCTTTTGTTATTTCTGATTTTTCTTTAGTGAATGTCTATGAAAATTCACACACAAAGAAGCCACTTTTTTATAAGATATCTGGAGCATGGGGCAGTCATGAGGGAAGCTTACTGTTATGGATAAATATACTTGTAATTTTCTCTTTTTTATTTTTGGTTTTTACCAAACACAATAATAAATCTTATCTTCTGTACACTCTAATTTTTCAAAATTTTTTAATACTAGGATTTTTAATTTTTTTACTTATTAATTCAAATCCATTTAGTAAAATTTATCCTATTCCAATAGAGGGACTTGGTTTAAATCCAATTTTGCAGGACCCAGCTTTAGCAATTCATCCTCCTTTGCTTTATATTGGTTTCGTGGGATCCTCAATTTATTTCTCTGCAGGAATAGCATCATTGATAAGTAATTGTAGAGATAAGTTTTTTGCAAAATCAATAAAACCTTGGGTATTAATATCTTGGTCGTTTCAAACACTTGGTATTACTGCTGGATCTATTTGGGCTTACTATGAATTAGGATGGGGTGGGTTTTGGTTTTGGGATCCTGTAGAAAATGCATCATTAATGCCTTGGTTTGTCATTACTGCACTTATGCATTCAGTTATAGTTTTAGAAAAAAGAAATTCAATTTACTCTTGGGTAATTATTTTATGTTTATTAACTTTTACGATAAGTGTGACCGGAACTTTTTTAGTAAGATCTGGTATATTAAATTCAGTTCATACTTTTGCGAATGATCCTTCACGAGGATTATATATTTTAATTTTTTTATCTTTGATGATATTTTTGGCACTAATTGTTTTTTTTCGCTATAGCAAGAAAGAGGAATATAACTTCTTATTAAAAAGCAAAGAAACATTAATATTAGCAAATAATTGGTTTATGTTTTTTTTTCTAACTGCAGTGATGATAGGAACTCTTTATCCTATAATTTTAGAAGTTTTAAACAACACTAAAATTTCTGTGGGTCCACCATTCTATAGTGCAGTTATATTTCCATTTGTAATTCCATTTTTGATCTTTATGGCACTTGGACCTAAAATAAATTGGATTAAGAATAAGTATAAAGAATTTTTATCAAACTTTTTAATACTAATTGCTGCAATAATTCTTAATTTTTTAATTTATTTCCTTTTGGGTAAATATAGTATTATTTCAAATTTAATCATAATTTCCTCAATTTTTTTAATTATACATTCAGTAAAAGATCTTTTAACTTTTTTTAAAAATAAAACTGTAAGTGACATTTCAAGAATTATTTCTCATTTAGGATTTGGAATGCTAATTCTTTTTATTGGTATTAGTCATAATTTTACAACTGAAAATGACTTTAATTTAAAAGTTGGAGAGAAAAAAAAATTTAGCGTTTATCAAATTAATTTTAATTCTATCCAAATGGAGAATGAAAAAAACTACAAAAAAATAGTCGGAGAGTTTAGATTAATAAACCTCAAAAGTAATTTTGAGGAAATTTTATATCCTGAAATAAGAATTTATGAACAGCCAGAAACACTAACTTATGAAGCTTCAATAAAAACAAAATTATCGTCTGATATTTATCTTACTATGAGTAATATTTCTCGATCAGATTATTACAATATTAAGTTTCAAAAGAAACCCTTCATGATTTGGATATGGATTTCAGCAATACTAATTGCAAGTGGAGGATTTATAAGATTAATTAAAATTAAAACACGATGAAAAAAACTTTTTTAAAACTCATTTTATTTGCTTTAGCTATTTTTATAATAGGAACTTTCTATGTTGGTTTAAAAAAAACAGAAATTTATGATACTAAAAATCTAATTGGAACAAATTTAGATAATTTTACACTGAATTCTCTAAATGAGGATTTAGAAATTAATCAAGAATTAATAAAAGAGAATCAATATAATTTAATAAATTTTTGGGCATCTTGGTGTGGTCCTTGTAGAGCTGAACATAAATATTTAATGAATTTAAATAGAAATGCAAAAAATTTAAAATTAATTGGAATAAATTTTAAAGATGATAAAAAAAATGCAAATAAATTTCTTTCAAAATTTGGTGATCCTTATCATTATTCAGCTGCTGACTCAGAAGGTAAAGTTTCAATAAACTTTGGAGTTTACGGTATTCCTGAAAGTATATTGGTAGATAATAATTTGAAAATTATTAAAAAATTTATTGGACCACTTAATCAAGATGAATACAAAGATATAATAAATTTAACAAAGTAGTTAGACTTGTGAAAAAAATAATCCTTATAATTTTTTTTTTAACTTTCTCTCATCTTAAATCTGATGAAGTTACTAAACTTCATATAGAAATTTATAAAAATCTTCGCTGCCTAGTATGCCAAGGTCAATCAATAGCTGACTCTAATTCTGAATTTGCACAAACTGTTAAATTGGTAGTTAAAGATAAAATAAATGAAGGCAAATCTAAAAAAGAAATATATGAATTTTTAATAAGTAAGTACGGTGAGTGGATAGTCTACCAACCACGATTTAACAGAGGCAATTTCCTTTTATGGTTTTTGCCTTATTTGATTTTAATTTTCGGCGCAATAATTATTTATGCTTTGATAAAAAAAAGAAAGAATAATAAGGCTAATTGAAGCTATACTTTTTAAAGATATGGTAGTATTTTTCTATAAATGAAAATAAAAATTCTATTAATTTTAGTTAGCTCTTTGTTTTTAAGTTCAAGCTTGTTAGCTCAGGAGAGCAACAAGAATATAACTTTTTATACAGGTAAATTTGATACAACAGATACAGTTGGGGATGACAAAACAAATTTATTTGGTATAGAACACAAAAATCCAAATTTATTTAGAGATACGTTTTTAGGTAAAGTCTCCCCGGTTACTGGAGGATTTGTATCTGGCAAAGGCTCCACCTATTTGTATACAGGTGTAGAAGCAGAATATGATTTAGGACCTGTAAAAATTTTACCGAGTTTTACTCCTGGGTACTATCAAAAAGGAGATGGAAAAGATTTAGGTGACGTTCTTGAATTTAAAAGCGAAGTCAAAGTAGGTTTTGACATATTTGAAAATTCTAAGATTGGCTATAGCTACAGCCATATTTCTAATAATGACTGGGGAGAAAAAAACCCCGGTGCTGACAATCAATCAATAACTTTTTCAAAAAAGTTTTAAACAAATTTCAATAATGTCTTTAGATCGCTGCTACAATTTTGATGATTTTAGAAAACTAGCCAAAAAGAAACTACCTTCTCCAATCTTTCATTATATTGACGGTGGGTCAGATGATGAGACAACTCTTAGAAGAAATACTGAGTCCTTTAACGATTGTGATTTGATCCCAAGTGTTTTGGCGGGAGTTGGTAATATAGATTTATCAACTACAGTATTTGGAAAAAAAATCAATTTTCCATTATTTTTGGGAGCTACTTCTATGAACCGCCTTTATCATCATGAAGGAGAAAGAGCTACTGCACAAGCTGCTGAAAAAATGGGCACAATGTTTGGCACATCCACAATGGCCACAACAAGCATTGAAGAGATTGGAAATTTAACCAAAGGTCCAAAATTATTTCAACTTTATATACATAAAGATAGAGGTCTTACAGATAATCTGATTGAGAGATGTGAACAAGCTAACTTTGATGCGATGTGTTTAACTGTAGATACAGTAGTAGCTGGTAATAGAGAAAGAGATCATAGATCGGGTTTTAGTACTCCTCCTAGACTTACATTAAAAAGTTTATTAAGTTTTGCACTTCACCCCGAATGGAGTTTAAATTATTTATTTCGTAAAAAATTCAAGCTGGCGAATATTGTACACATGACAGAAAAAGGAAGCAGCATTGATAGATCAGTTATGGGTTACATTAACGAACAATTTGATCCATCAATGAACTGGAAAGACGCAGAGTACTGTGTGAAGAAGTGGAAAAAACCATTTGCACTTAAAGGAGTTATGTCAGTAGAAGATGCAAAGAGGGCCATTGATATTGGTTGCAGCGCCATAATGATTTCTAATCATGGAGGAAGACAACTAGATGGTTCAAGAGCACCTTTTGATCAATTAGCAGATATAGTAGATGCAGTAGGGGATAAGATAGAAGTAATTTTAGATGGTGGAGTTAAAAGAGGAACTCATGTTCTAAAAGCCCTAGCATTAGGAGCTAAAGCTTGTAGTTTTGGAAAAGGATATTTATTTGCTTTAGCGGCCGGAGGACAAAAAGGAATAGAGTCTATATTGCAAAAAATGCATGACGAAATTAAAAGAGATATGATATTAATGGGTTGTAAAACTGTAAAAGACCTTAATAGATCAAAAATTGTATATAGAAAATGAAATTAGCAAAAAGCTTAGATAGACTTGGAACAGAATCGGCCTTCGCAGTACTAGCTGAAGCAAAAAAGCTTGAAGCTCAAGGAAAAGAGATGATTCATTTAGCATTAGGACAGCCAGATTTTAAAACACCTAAACATATTGTTGAAGCTGCAAAAAAAGCTTTAGATGACGGCCATCATGGATATGTTTTATCAAATGGAATTTTAGAGTGCAGACAATCTGTTACAAGAAAAATAAAAAAACTTTATAATCAAGACATTGATCCTGAGAGAATTATGATAATGCCAGGCGGCAAACCAACTATGCATTATGCAATACAATGTTTAGGTGAACCTGGCGCAGAAATCATTCACCCAACTCCAGCGTTTCCGATTTATGAGTCTATGATTAATTACACTGGTTCAACCCCGGTGCCTTATGACTTAACAGAAGACAAAAATTTAAAATTCAATCCTGAAAAAATTTTATCACTAATTACAGATAAAACTAGATTGTTAATTTTAATAAATCCAAACAACCCAACCGGTAGTTTTGTTGAAAAGTCAGAAATTGACTTTTTAGCTGAGGGACTTAAAAAACATCCTCATGTTACAATTTTAAGTGATGAGATTTACAGTAGACAAATCTTTGATGGTAAAGAGATGCCAACATTCTTTAACTATCCTGAATTAAGAGAGAGACTTATCGTTTTAGAGGGGTGGAGTAAAGCATACTCTATGACAGGATGGAGATTGGGATGGAGCTTCTGGCCGAAAAATTTAATTGAGCACGTTAATAAACTTTTGATTAATAGTGTGTCTTGTGTAAATGCAGCAGCCCAATACGCAGGAATTGCTGCGCTAGATGGTTCAGATGACTCAATTAAACACATGATGGAAAAATTTACATTACGAAGAAAGTTAATTCACGAGGGTTTGAACAATCTCCCAGGCGTAGAATGTAGCTTGCCAGGTGGAGCATTTTATGCATTTCCTAAAGTAATCGGAACAGGGATGAATGGTGTAGACTTTACAAAAAAATGTATGCATGAAGCTGGTGTTGCAATTGTTCCTGGAACAGCTTTTGGTAAAACAGCCGAGAATTATGTAAGATTTAGCTTTGCTGCTTCACAAGATAATATAAGACAAGCTCTTGAGAAAATCAGAAAAATGCTTAGTAAGTGACATTAATGTATTTTGACCAAAAACAATTAAAATTGTAAAGTAATAATTATGACTGGTTTACAAATGCCAAAGGTTCAAAAATCTATTATCTCTAATAGGGATAAAATTATTTCTGATATTAGGAAAATAATTCGCAAGGAAAATGTTTTGTCTCATGAAGATGAAATACGCCCATACGAGACAGATGCATTAACTGCATATAGACAAATGCCCTTACTTGTAGCATTACCTGAAACAGTAGAAGAAGTAAGTGAGATTTTAAAATATTGTAATGCTAATAAAATTAAAGTTGTTCCTAGAGGAGCAGGAACAGGACTAACCGGAGGTTCTTTACCTTTAGAGGATTGTGTTTTATTAAGCATGGGAAAGTTCAATAAAATTTTGGAAGTTGATTTTAAAAACAAGTGTGTTGTTGCACAACCATGTGTAACAAATTTATCTATTACACAAGCTGTTGAGGATAAAAATTTTTATTATGCACCCGATCCATCCAGTCAATTAGCTTGCTCAATTGGTGGTAATGTATCAACAAACTCAGGTGGAGTTCATTCTTTAAAATACGGAGCAACAACAAACAATTTGTTAGGCATACAAATGGTTTTAATGGATGGGACTATAACACGATTTGGTGGAAAAACTTTAGACTCAGAAGGCTATGACTTTTTAGGTTTAATGACGGGCTCTGAAGGTTTATTAGGCGTAATTACCGAAGTGACTGTAAAGATTTTAAAAACACCTGAGAATGTAAAAGCAGCTTTAGTTGGTTTTCCAAGCATTGAAGATGCAGGAAGATGTGTATCTGAAATAATAGCTGAAGGAATAATTCCTGCTGGAATGGAAATTATGGATAAAGCTTTAACAAAAGCTACAAATGACTTTTCTAAAGCTGGATATCCTATAGATGCAGAAGCAATGATGATAATCGAGTTAGATGGAACCGAATCAGAAGTTTCTGAATTAATACAAAGAATAGAGTCTATCGCAAATAAAAATAATTGTTCTAGTATTAAAATCAATAAATCAAAAGAAGAACGACTAAAATTTTGGGCGGGGCGAAAAGCAGCCTTTCCTGCTTGTGGAGTTCTAGCGCCAGATTATTTATGTATGGATGGCTCAATACCAAGAGGCAAATTAGCAGAAGTCTTAAAAGAAATTACAAGATTATCAAAAAAATATAATTTACCTGTAGCAAATGCGTTTCACGCAGGAGATGGCAATCTTCACCCTTTAATAATGTTTGATGCAAATGACAAAGAGTCTCTGAGAAAGACAGAAGAATTTGGTGCGGAAATTTTAAAATATTGTGTCAAAGTCGGAGGCGCATTAACCGGGGAACATGGAGTTGGCATAGAAAAGAGAGAGTTAATGTGTGAAGCTTTTAACAATAATGATATTCAACAACAGTTGAATATCAAAGTTGCCCTTGACCCAAACTCTTTATTAAATCCAGGGAAAGTTTATCCAATATTAAGAAAATGTGCTGAGGAAGGAAGAGTCCATGTCCATGGAGGAAAAACAAAATTTCCAGACTTACCTAGATTTTAATCAAACAGTACTCAAGCCCAAAACTGAAAATGAAATCTCTGAAGTTGTAAGAGAATGTTACAAAAAAAATATTCCATTAGAGATAAATGGTTCAAAATCTAAAAATAAGATTGGAAAGAACTTTCAAACTGAAAAAACTTTAGATATGTCAAGTTATTCAGGAATTATAGACTACAAGCCCGAAGAACTTTACATAAAAGCAAAAGCAGGAACTTCATTAGAGATAATCAACAATGCTCTTGAAAAAAATAATCAACAACTTGCATTCGAACCAACAGATTTTGGTTGTCTTTTTTCAGGAAAAAAAAATTTAGGAACTATTGGAGGGGTTATGGCTTGTAATTTTGCAGGCCCTAGAAGATTTAAAGTTGGGAGTGTTAGAGATCACGTATTAGGATTTAAAGGAATTAATGGTAAAGGAGAAATAATAAAATCAGGAGGAACTGTAGTAAAAAATGTTACAGGTTATGATCTAAGTAAAATATTATCTGGTTCTTTTGGGACCCTTGCAGTTTTATCTGAAATAGCTGTTAAAGTTTTACCTAAATCACCTTGTAATAAAACTTTAGTTATTGACAATCCACATATCAAAAAAGCTTTAGAATATTTAAATCTTGCTTTGTCATCTTCTTCAGATTGTTCAGGAGGAGTATTTTATCCAGAAATTTTTAGAAATTACTTCTCTCTTAACGATCTAACAATTAAAGGCGCATTAACAGCCATAAGAATTGAGGGTCCAGCAAAATCAGTAGATAAAAGAATAGAAAAACTAATGAAAGAAATAAATGTTAATTCTAAAGAGGTATCTATTCTTGAACCAGAACAATCTAATGTTTTTTGGAAAAATACACAAAATTTGAATGTGTTTTCTGCTACAAAAAGCAATTTATTAAGAATAGTTTCTCCCCCAAGTGAAACTTTTGATTTAATCCAGAAACTCAAAAAGTTTGATATAAAATATTTTATTGACTGGGGAGGAAATTTAGTTTGGCTAGAAATTAACAAAGTCAGTCCAAAAATTTTGAGAGAAATTACTGATATTGTTAGATCTGCTAAGGGTTATTTGACGGTTATCAAAATAGAGGAGCATTTAAAAGCTCAAATAGATATTTTTGCAATTGACTCAATAAAATATAAAATAACAGAAAAAATTAAAAAAAGTTTTGATCCAAGGAGAATATTAAACCCAGGAAAAATGTATATAGGTATTTAATGCAAACAACATTTTCAGAGACACAATTAAAAAATAAAGATAACAATTCTAGTGAAAAAATTATTAGAAAGTGTGTTCATTGCGGAATGTGTAATGCAACATGCCCAACATATAAAATTATTGGCGATGAACTAGATGGTCCTAGAGGCAGGATATATCTTATAAAAGATATGTTGGAAAATAACAAACCTGCTAGTAAAAAAATTGCTAAACATATAGATCGTTGTTTGTCGTGTTATGCTTGTATGACTACATGTCCATCAGGTGTAAACTACATGCATTTAATCGACCATGGTCGAAATCATGTGGAAGCAACTTACAAAAGACCTTTGCTTGAGAGAATATTCAGATCAATATTATCTTTTGTTTTACCCAATGCTTTTATTTTTAGAATTGTTGCTCATTTAACTAAACCAATTAAGTTAATTAGTTTTTTATTACCGAGTTTTTTAAAAAACTCATTAAAATTTATGCCCTTGAACTTGCCTGGTAAAAAATTGGCAGAACAAAAAAATTATCCTTCAAAATTAAAAAAAACTGTTGCTAGAGTCGCCTTGTTAACTGGCTGCGTTCAAAGAGTTATATCTCCTCAAATAAATGAAGCCACAATTAGACTATTAAATAGAAATGGTGTTGAAGTTGTCGTAATTCCTGAAATCGAATGCTGTGGTTCGCTCAACCACCATTTGGGAAAAAAAGATTTAGCGCACAAGTCATTCGTAAAAAATATTGATGCTTGGCATAAGGAATACCTGGAAAATGGTTTAGATGCGATTATAAGTAATACATCTGGATGTGGAACAACTCTTAAGGATTATGAATTTATATTTAGAAATGATAAAGAAATGAAAAAAAAAGCAAAAAAAATTTCAGAACTTACTAAAGATATAACAGAGTACTTAAGTGAGAATATAAAATTAGAATTTAAAAAAGATGATAAAAGTAAATATAAAATTGCCTACCATTCACCTTGCTCCATGCAGCATGGTCAAAAAGTTCACCATCAACCCATTCATTTAATTAAAAAAACAGGACATACAGTTTTAGATATACCTGACGGGCATATTTGCTGTGGGTCCGCTGGAACTTATAATATTCTACAACAAAAAATTGCTAAAACTCTACTAAATGAAAAAGTTGAAAATATAAAAAAAATTTCACCTGATTTTATTTCTACTGGGAATATAGGTTGCATGACCCAAATTTCTTCTGGAACTTCTATCCCAATTGTTCACACCGTAGAAATTATAGATTGGTTTACTGGAGGACCCAAGCCTCAAAATCTAAAAAATATTTAAAATGAAAAAAATTCTTATAACGAGAAGGCTCTTGAGATCATGTGAAGATAAAGCAGTAAAAGTATTTGATGCGAAATTAAACTCAAATGACGAACTTTATTCCCAAGAAAAACTATTAGATCTTAGCGTAGGTTGTGATGGAATATTATCATCTTTAACTGATAAATTGGATGAGGACACAATAAACAAACTACCTGGCAGTGTAAAAATCTTATCAAATTTTGCTGTAGGATTTGGCAATATTAATATTGTGGCTGCAAAAAAAAAAAATATTTTAGTAACTAATACACCTGAAGTTTTAACTGATGCTACAGCAGAAATTGGAATCTTGCTCATATTGGGAGCATGCAGAAGAGCTTCGGAGGGTATAGAAGCAGCAAGAGAGTCAAGTTGGAAGTGGTCAGCAGATTATCTAATTGGAAAACAACTTACTGGGACTAGATTAGGAATTCTTGGCATGGGAAGAATTGGACGTAAAATTGCAAAAATAGCAATGTCTTTGGGTATGGTTATTCATTATCATAACCGATCAAAATTAAATGCTGATAAAGAAAATGGAGCAACTTACCACAAAGAATTAAAAAGTTTATTATCTGTTTCTGATGTTTTATCAGTGTGTTGTCCTGCCTCAAAAGAAACAGTAAATTTAATCAATAAAGATACATTAGAATATTTACCAAAGGGAGCTGTAGTTACAAACGTTGCTAGAGGAGATATTGTAGACGATGAAGCTTTAATTGATGCTCTTAACAGAAGAAAAGTGTATGCAGTAGGTTTAGATGTATATAAAGGAGAACCAAATTTAAATCCTGGATACTTGAAACATAAAAGTGCATTTATTCTTCCTCATTTAGGTAGCGCAACTAAAGAAACAAGAACAGCAATGGCGAATCTAGCCATAAATAATCTTGAAGAGTTCTTTAAAACAGGAAATTGCAAAAATAAGGTAAATTAGATATTTATTTTACCACTTGAAGTTGTAAGAATTAAAAAAATTCTAAAATTTCATCAAGACTCTTAAAAATTTATATGTTTAAATATTTTTAATTATTAATAATTAAGGGGGACATATGTCAAAAAAAACAATCAAAGGAGTTAAAACTCCTTCAAGACGTAAGTTCTTTAAAGCAGCTGCAGTAACAGGTGCAGCAGCGGCAGCAACAGTTGCAATGCCAAACATTGCATTCGGTGCTCCGAAAACTTTAAAGATGCAAGCAGCTTGGCCTTCAGGAGCAAATATATTCTTCGAAATGGCCGGCGACTATGCAAAAATGGTCAGCGACATGTCAGGCGGTCAATTAAAGATTGACCTTCAACCTGTAGGTTCAGTTGTTAAAACTGGAGAGATAGGTCAAGCAGTAAGTTCAGGTGTACTAGATATGGGACACTGGGTAACTGCTTACTGGTATGGTAAAAATGCTGCAGCTTCATTATTTGGTACAGGTCCATCATACGGAATGTCATCTCAAGAAGTTATGGGATGGATGGAGTACGGTGGAGGTAGAAAACTTTATAACGAAACACTTTCAAAAGTTGGTTTCGATTATGTTGGTTTCTTCCATATGCCAATGCCTGCACAGCCATTTGGTTGGTTCAAAAAGAATGTAACTAAAGTGTCTGATGTTAAAGGAATGAAGTACAGAACAGTTGGTTTAGCGACTAACGTATTAACAGCAATGGGAATGGTAGTTAGACAATTACCTGGCGGTGAAATTCAACCTGCAATGAAAACAGGATTGATTGAAGCTGCTGAGTTTAACAACCCAACTTCAGACTCTCAGTTTGGTATGCAAGATGTTTCTAAGCATTATCACTTAGGAAGCTTCCACCAATCTCAAGAGATGTTTGAAATTCCAGTAAATAAGAAAACATTTAATGGTTTATCGCCTGCACACCAAGCGATACTAAAAAATGCTGCTTATGCTGCGAATACAGACAACTACTTCAAAGCGTTAGTTAGATACTCAGCTGATTTATCTAAATTGATGAATCAACACAAAGTAAATGTGTATCAAACATCTGATGAAATCTTAGCTCAACAATTAAAAGGTTGGGATAAAGTAATAGGTGATTTCAATAAGAAAGATCCATTCTTTAAAAAGATTGTAGATTCTCAGAAGAAATACGCTAAGAGAGTTATGAAATACTTACTCATGAATCAGCCAAATTACAAATTGGCTTATGAAAATGAGTTTGGAAACATTGCTAAAGTTAAAATTTAATTAACTTTTTATAAATTTAAAAAGGGGGTTTTTTAACCCCCTTTTTTTATGGAAAAAATTAAAAATTTAGAATAGTTTATTTTTATGAGAGGATTTATCAGCTTTGCAGATCATTTAAGCACTTCGGTAGGAAAGGCTTTTTCATGGTGTATCGTGATATTAATGGGCGGAACATGTTACGAAGTGGTTATGGCTTATGCTTTTAATGCTCCAACTTTATGGAACTTTGATTTTAGTTTACAAATGTACGGAGCTATATTTATGATGGCAGGAGCTTACTGTTTATCCACAGAGTCTCATGTTAGAGGAGATGTAATTTACAGATTATTCAAACCTAAAGTACAAGGTTATATAGATTTAGTTTTATATTTTATATTTTTCTTTCCAGGAGTTATTGCTTTAGCTTTCTATGGATATGAATATGCAGCACTTGCTTGGAAAATTAAAGAAACAAGTTGGAATAGCCCTGCGCAAATTCAAATTTATATGGCGAAAGCTTTAATACCTTCAGCTGGAGTTCTTTTAATAATACAAGGTATCAGTGAAGTCTTTAGATCAATTATTTGTATTCAAACAGGCCACTGGCCAGCTAGAATGGTTGTTGCAGAAGAAACAGAAAAAATTTTAATGAGAACTTCACAAGACGAGGATCAAAAAGATGTTATTTAGTTTAACAAATCCAGAAGTGGCAATCTTAATGATGGCGATATTTTTATTTACAGTGCTTCTTGGATTCCCTATTGCATTCACATTAATGGCAATGGGAGTTGGTTTTGGTTATTACGCTTACTTTGACCCTACTCGAATGGAACATTTATTTGATAATAGAATTTTTCAATTATTTGTTCAAAACACATACACTGTAATGGATAACACTGTTTTAACTGCAGTCCCCTTATTTTTATTTATGGGATATCTTGTAGAGAGAGCAGGGATTGTTTCTCGATTGTTTTTTGCAATTAGATTAGCCTCTCATAAATTACCAGCTTCTATGGCTGTAGCAGCACTAATAACCTGTGCACTATTTTCTACAGCGACAGGAATTATTGGTGCGGTTGTTACTTTAATGGGTTTGTTAGCTTGGCCGGCCATGATCAAAGCAGGTTATGACAAAAAATTTGCTTCTGGCGTTATATGTTCAGGAGGATGTCTTGGAATATTAATTCCACCAAGCATTATGCTTATTGTCTACTCAGTTATTGCTCAGCTTTCACCTTTAAGATTATTTGCTGCCGCAATACTTCCTGGTTTATTACTTGCAGGACTATATATAGGTTATGCAATTACAAGAGCTTATTTCAATCCATCTATAGCACCTAAACCACCTGAAGAAGAAATACCTCCAAGAGCCGAAATACTGAAAGAGGTTATGGTTTCTTTTCTTCCTCTCTTCTCACTTATTATTCTGGTACTTGGAACAATTTTAGGAGGTTTAGCAACACCAGCTGAAGCGGCAGGAGTTGGAGCTTTTGGTGCAATTGTTCTATCTTATTTTTATAAGACTTTAAAATGGAAAAATTTTAAAGAATCAGTTTTTCTTACCGCTAAGACAACGGCAATGATAATGTGGTTATTCATAGGGTCGTGGACCTTTTCATCTGTTTTTTCTTATCTAGGAGGTCATGAAGTATTTGAGCATTTCTTTAAATCTATGGATCTTGCCCCTTGGCAATTTTTAGTTATTACTCAGATTATAATTTTTTTACTTGGATGGCCATTGGAATGGACTGAAATATTAATTATTTTTGTTCCGATATTTTTACCTTTAGTAGAATTTTTTGGAGTTAATCCATATTTCTTCGCGATGTTGATAGCTTTAAATCTACAAACTTCTTTTTTAACTCCACCCATGGCAATGTCTGCGTATTATTTGAAGGGTGTTCAAACGAAAAATGTAGAACTTATGGAAATCTTTAGAGGCATAATGCCTTTTTTAGCAATAGTAATTTTTGCAATGGTATTAATGTATTTATTCCCAGGCATCGCCCTTTGGTTACCTGACGTCTTATTTGCAAACTAATAACTTATAATGATAGATACAGCCTCTCTAAATGCCAACGAACTGGTTTCCAAGTTAAAATCTGGCGACATTTCTTCTGTAGAACTATGTAAAACTTATATAAAAAGAATTGAAGAATTTGATAAAGAAGTTCAAGCCTGGGCCTTTTTAGATAAAAAGATTCTTTTAGAAAAAGCAGAAGAAGCAGATGAATATAGAAAGTCTGGTAAACCTCTAGGTTCTTTGCACGGGCTTCCAATTGCAATTAAAGATATAATTGGAACATATGACATGCCAACAGAGTGCGGAACAGTTTTTAGAAAAAAAATGTCTAGTTCTCAAGATTCTGAAATAGTTAATTTATTAAAGACAGCTGGAGCTATCATTATGGGAAAAACAGTAACTTGTGAATTAGCTTACATTCATCCTAGTAAAACAAAAAATCCTCATGACTATTCTAGAACACCAGGAGGCTCATCAAGTGGATCTGCTGCTGTTATAGCTTCTCACATGGCACATTTATCAATCGGATCTCAAACCGGCGGATCAGTAATTAGACCCGCTTCTTACTGCGGAGTTGTGGGGTATAAACCATCTTATGGATTAATTTCAAGAAATGGAGTTTTAAAAACTTCAGATAAACTTGATACAGTAGGTGTATTTGGAAAAACCGTAAAGGATGTAGCTCTACTAGCAAAAACTTTAATAAAAAAGGATTTATATGATCCTGCCACAGTTCATTTTGCTGCTGATGATATGATAAAAATTTGTGAAGAAGGACCAATTTTTGAACCAAAGTTTATTTTTTACAAAACTGAAAACTGGAAAAATATTGATAAAGAGTCCCAAAAAGCTTTCGAATTTTTAATTAAAAAATTAAATAAAAATATTGAGGTTTTTGATACACCCTCATATTTTAAAAAAATTCCAAAATATCATCAAATCATTCATGAAACGGATTTAGCTAATAATTTTCAAGTTTATTATAAAAAAGACAAGAACAAACTTTCAAAAGAAATGAGAGATGCGATTGAAAGAGGAATGAAATACTCAGCAAAAGATTATACAGATGCAATTGATTTCATGAAGCAAAGTTACGAGTCTTACAAAGAAGTTTTTGAGGATTATCATGGCATTATAACACCTTCCTCAAGCGGAGTAGCAGATAAAGGTTTAAAATCTACTGGAAGTGCTGACTTTCAAAAAACTTGGACATATTTAGGATTACCAACTATTTCACTCCCTTTACTAACTGGGGAAAATAACTTACCATTAGGAGTTCAGTTAGTTGGAAATAAACTTGATGATTTAAGGTTTTTAGGTACTGCTAACTGGCTGGAGAAAAACTGTAAAGATGAATAAGATAACTTCTATAATTGGATGTGCTTTCTGTATTGCTTTTCTGATTGGTTTAGCAACAACATTAACCAGGTCAATGATGATAGGTTTTTTAGATGTTTTGCCAGTTTACATTTTAATGGGCTTGGTAATTTTTATGATGATTTATGAGGCCTTCATCCAAAAAAAGTAAAAATCTTTTTTTTCCTTACTTTTTATTATTTTTACAACCTGTATTTATGGCAAGCAATCTAATTGTAGCTAGAGGTGGAGTAGAATTTGTTCCTCCAATTTCTTTAGCTTTTTGGAGGTGGACAACAGTTTTTGCTTTACTCATACCTTTTTTTTATAAGCCCATATTAATAAAAATTAAAAGCTTTAAAAAAGAATTTTTTAAACTTTTTTTTCTGGGAACTACTGGGTGTGGAATATGTGGAGCATTTCCTTTCATTGCCGGCCAAACGACGACTGTTGTAAATATGGCTGTGATTTATACTTCTTCGCCAATATTTATAATTTTGTTATCAAGTTTTATTTATAAGGAAAAAATAAATTTAATACAAATTTTAGGATTAATACTGTGTTTATTTGGAGTTTTTTCAATTATTTCTAAAGGAGATATTTCAATTTTATCAAGTCTACAATTTACAGTTGGAGATATTTGGATGTTGGGAGCTGCAATTAGCTGGGCCCTTTATTCTATTTATTTGCTTAATTGGAAATCAAAATTTGATTTGTTGACTAGATTTGTTTTAATTGCAATGTTTGGATCGATATCACTATTTCCTTTTTATTTGCTAGAGGAATTTCAAAGACAAAGCACAAACTTTGATTTTAATTTTCTTTTTTGGGTAATCTTTGCAGCAATTTTTCCCGCAATAATTGCTTTTACACTTTATGCCAAAGTTCAAAAATATTTAGGTGCGTCAATTACTGGTTTTACATTATATTTATTTACAGTTTATGGTGCTTTTTATGGTCTAATATTTTTTGGCGAAACTTTAGAATATTATCATTTAATAGGAGCCTTTTTGGTTTTTATAGGAATCTATCTTGCAAAAAAAAATTAAATATATGTTTACCTTTTTTACGGCAATAATAATAATTTATTTGCTGATAATAGTTTTTATGTACTTTAATCAACGTAACTTGCTTTACAGTCCTTCTGAAAACAATTACGCCAATGACTCTGTTGAATTTACTTTTGAAGAAGTAAGTATACCGACACCTACAGGTATTAGTATTAAGGGATGGTTACATAAAAAAGATTTGAAACAAAAAAAAACACTTGTTTTTTTTCATGGAAACGCTGGTGACTTATCTAACAGAGTACACAAACTTAATTTAATTAAAAATTTTGACATAAACTTTTTAATAGTGGCTTATAGAGGTTTTAGTGGGAATGAAGGCAAGCCAACGGAAAAAGGATTATACGAAGACGCGAAAAGTACTTTAAATTGGTTATCAAAAAACAAAATTACCGATGATAAAATTATTATCTACGGCGAGTCCCTAGGCACTGGTGTTTCAGTAGAAGTTACACAAAATAAGAAATATGCTGGTCTTATTTTAGAGTCACCATTCACCTCAATAGTAGATGCCGCAAAATTTTATTACCCTTATTTACCTGTATCGTTTATCCTCAAAGATAAATACGAAAGCTTAAAAAAATTAAAAAATATAAAGATTCCTATTTTAGTAATGCATGGAAAAAAAGACAGAATCGTTCCATTTAAAATGGGAAAAAGAGTTTTTGAAAGAGCCAATGAGCCTAAATATTCATATTTTCCAGAAGAAGATGATCATATGATGGAATATAATGAAAATCTTTTAAGAGTTTTAAATAAATTTTTAAATTCAATTTAATTTTCTAACATTAATTTTGTAAATTCTTTTGCATTAAATGGACGCAAATCGCTTTCTTTCTCCCCAACCCCTACTGCAATTATAGGTAAATTAAACTTTTTACAAATAGATAAAATTATACCGGCCCTTGCTTCACTATCCAATTTTGTGATTATTAAACTTGTTATGTTAGATGCTTTCTTAAATTCACTTACTTGATTTATAGCGTTTTGGCCTGTTGTAGCATCTAAAACTAAAATAGTTTCATGAGGGTAGTCAGAATTTATTTTTTGTAAAACTTTAAATATTTTTTTATACTCATCCATTAAATTTTTTTTATTTTGAAGTCTTCCTGCGGTGTCAATTAAAGCTAAATCTAATTTTTTTTCTTCAGCGAACTTTACTGTTTTATAAGCAACAGATGCAGAATCAGATCCTAAATCTGATTTAATAAAATCAACGTTAATTTTTTTTGACCAGACTTCAAGCTGCTCAATAGCGGCTGCCCTAAAAGTATCAGCTGCACCAAAAACAATTTTTTTTCCCTCATCTTTATATAACCTACCTAACTTGCCGATTGTAGTCGTTTTACCAACACCATTTACCCCAGCCACAACTACAACTGTAGGAGAATTTTTTTGAATCTTCTTAAGACTTTTTTCATATGGTTGAAGTATTTTTGAAATTTGATTACCTAGAAAATTAAATATTTCTTTTTCATCTTTTATCTCCTTGCCAATCTTTTCTTTTTTAAACTCATCTTTTAATTGTGCAGCCATCACTGGCCCAACATCTGACTCAATAAGAAGTTCTTCAAATTTATCAAGTAAGTTTTCATCTATCTTTTTTTTACTTAATAAATTGGTAAATTTAAAATTTTCAAAAAACTTCATGATATTTCAAAGTCAATCTTTTTAACTTCAGAGACAGGACCAGTCATAAATATATTATCTGTTTTATCTATTTTTATATTTAAAAAACCTTCTTTAAATTTTATATCTACTTCATCATTAACTAATCTACTTTTAAACGCAGCAACAGCTGTTGCACAAGCTGCAGTTCCACATGCTTTAGTAAGTCCAGCACCTCTTTCCCATACATTAACAGTTATGTTTTTTTCATCTACAACTTGAGCAAATGTTACATTAGTTTTTTCTGGAAATAGAGCATGGTTTTCGATTTTAGGACCTATCGTATTTAGGTTATGTTCAAAACAATTTTTTACGAAAAAAATTATATGTGGATTTCCAACGTTCACACAAAATCCACCAGCAAATGTTTTGTTATCAATCATGATAGTTATATCGGCAGGATTTATTTTTTTTGATAAGGGAATATCCTCAAAACTTAACAGAGGTTTTCCTATTTCAAGTTCTACTAGAAAATCACCTACTATTTTTGCGTTAAGCAGCCGGTTATCAGTTTTTAATTTTACCTCTTTAGTGTTTAGTTTTTTACCTAAAAGGTAAGCCACGCATCTAGATCCGTTTCCACATGCACTTATCTCACCTCCATCAGAGTTAAAAATTGTTATTGGAAAAGAATTTCCTTTTTCTTTTTCTATAAAGATTATTTGGTCAAAACCAATATTAGTTCTATTCCCCAATTCAATAATTTTTTCTTTTGTCAAATTAATAGAATTTTTTCTTCTATCAATAATGACAAAATCATTACCTAAGCCATCCATTTTGTAAGCGTTAATTATTGCCATTAATGATTAGTATAATTATTCATTGACTTTTAAAACCCTTAATTGTAGCTTCTCGTCACTTCCGCAAATAGTAAATTTTGCGGTGCCTTTAGAAATAAAGGGATCGACACTAGTCAGCGAGGGTTCGCCCACTAGTGCGATAGTTGTTGGGTAATTATAAATGTTTGAAAATTTAACTAATAAATTAGAAAATATATTTTCTAACCTTAAAAAAGCGCCTTCATTAAATGAAGAACAAGTAGACTCTGGCCTTAAAGAAATTAGACAGGCATTACTTGAAGCTGATGTTTCTCTTCCATTCGCAAAAGATTTTATTCAGAATATTAAACCAAAAGCTATTGGACAAGAAATAATTAGATCAACATCTCCAGGACAGATGATTGTAAAAATTGTTAACGACGAGTTAATAAAAGTCTTAGGAGTAAAAAATCAAGAATTAAATTTTAACGCTGTTCCGCCAGTATCTTTACTTTTGGTAGGTTTACAAGGTTCTGGAAAAACTACAACAGCAACAAAATTAGCCAAACATATTGAAAAGAAATTCAAAAAAAAAACAATGCTAGTTAGTTTGGACGTTTATAGACCTGCAGCTCAAGAACAACTTAAAATTTTGGCTGAAAAAAATAACATTGTAAATCTTCCAATTGTAGAAAAGCAATTACCTTTAGATATTACAAAAAGAGCACTTGGGGCAGCGAATCTTAATGGTTCTGACGTTATAATTTTTGATACAGCAGGAAGAACACAAATTGATCTTAATATGATGACTGAAATAAAACAGATCAAGGAATTAACAAAACCTACCGAGACAATATTAGTTGCTGACTCACTTACAGGTCAAATTGCAGTTAATATAGCAAAAGAATTTGACTCAGCTGTAGATATTTCTGGAATAATTTTAACCAGAGTTGATGGAGACGGAAGAGGCGGGGCTGCTTTGAGCATGAAAGGTGTTACAGGCAAACCCATAAAATATATAGGTGTTGGTGAAAAAGTAGAAGACCTTGAAGCGTTTCATCCTGACCGAATAGCGAATAGAATTTTAGGTATGGGAGACATTGTTTCTCTTGTAGAAAAAGCATCTCAGGATTTAGATGAGGAAAAAATTAAAAAAACAGAAGACGAACTAAAACAAGGGGCTTTCACAATGAATTCCTATCTTGATCAACTTAGACAAATGAAAAAAATGGGTGGCATGGAAGGAGTCATGTCAATGATGCCTGGCGTTAGTAAAGTTAAAGAACAAATGAAAAATTCATCAATAGATGAAGATTTTTTAACTGCTAACGAGGCAATTATTCTCTCCATGACCAAAAAAGAAAGAGAGAACCCAAAAATTATTAGCGGTTCTCGAAGGAAGAGGATTTCCGAAGGCGCAGGAGTTGATGTTTCTAAAATAAATAAATTATTAAAACAATTTAAAATGATGTCAGACATGATGAAAAAAGTGTCAAAAGGTAAAAAAATTCCATCAGGAGCAATACCTGATGAAATATTAAATCAACTCAAATGAAAGGAAAAAAATGTTAAAAATTAGATTGTCTATGGGCGGTGTTAGAAAAAGGCCTATCTATAAAATTGTAGTTGCGGACAGCAGGTTTCCAAGAGACGGAAGATTTGTTGAAAAATTAGGATCATTCAATCCTCTTTTACCAAAAGAAAAGAAAGAAAGAATTAAGATTGAAACTGAAAGAGTAAAATACTGGATTAGCAAAGGTGCAAAACCAACTTTGAGAGTTTCAAGAATTTTAGGTGAAGCGCAAATATTTCCTATGCCTAAGCCCGGAAATAATCCTCTTAAAGCTGTTCCTAAAAAAGACAGAAAAAAAGAAGATAGTAAAGAAGAACCTAAAAAAGAAGCTCCGAAACAGGAAGCTAAGAAAGAAGAACCTAAAAAAGAAGCTCCGAAACAGGAAGCTAAGAAAGAAGAACCTAAAAAAGAAGCTCCGAAACAGGAAGCTAAGAAAAATGAGGAGAAAAAATAATAATGTGGAAAGCGAGAATATTTACATTATATCCAGAAATATTTCCAGGCGCTCTTACCAAAGGGATTTATGGTAAAGCGTTAGAAAAAAAAATTTGGAATTTAGATTTGGTAAATATAAGAGACTCTGCAGAAGACAAACATAAAACTGTAGATGACACACCTTTTGGAGGAGGAAGTGGTATGCTTTTAAAAGCTGACGTACTAGGAAAATCTATTGATAAAAATGTGCAGCAAGGTGAAAGAATTTTTTATCTGTCGCCAAAAGGAAAAAAATTTGATCAAAAGTTTGCAAAAGAATTATCAAAAGAAAAAACTATTAATTTAATTTGTGGTCATTTTGAAGGTGTGGATGATCGTATTTTAAACACAAGAAAGATTGAAGAAATTAGTATTGGTGATTATATTTTGTCTGGCGGTGAGTCAGCGGCTTTTGTAGTTATCGATAGCATACTTAGACTTTTACCTGGAGTAATAGGAAACGTCACTTCAAACAAAGAAGAAAGTTTTGAAAATGGATTGTTAGAGTATCCTCAATATACCAAACCTCAACTTTGGGAGAAAAAAAGTGTTCCTGATGTTCTATTATCAGGAGATCACGCTAAAATTAAAAGCTGGCGTTTATCTCAATCAGAGGCTATAACACGTCGCCAGAGACCAGATTTGTGGAAAAAACACATTAAAAAAAATAAAAATGAAAAACATTGAAGACATAAACAGAGAAGCAGTAAAAAAAATTACCTCTAATAAAAAAATTACTAATTTTGCGCCAGGAGATACAATTAAAGTTGGGGTTAAAATAGTTGAGGGCAAAAGGGAAAGAATTCAATTTTTTGAGGGAGTTTGTATTGCTAAAAAAAATAGAGACATAAATTCCTCTTTTACTGTTAGAAAAATATCCTTCGGTGAAGGTGTAGAAAGAACTTTTGCATTGTATAGTCCAATTGTAGACTCAGTAAAAGTTATAAGATCTGGGAATGTTAGAAGAGCTAAATTATACTATTTAAGAACTAGACAAGGGAAATCTGCAAGAATAGCAGAAAAAATTAAAAAAAAAATTGGAGTGGATGTTTCTGTTGAGCCAGAAGAACCAAAAGCTAAACCTGACACAGTTTCTGTAAAAGAAGAGGTTAAAGTTGTGGAAACAAAAAAAGAGACACCAAAAGTCGAAACTAAAGCAGAGAAGCCTACTGGCAAAAAAAAATAATTTAAATGTCTAAAACGCTATACGATAAGATATGGGAAAACCATCTTGTTCACGAACAAAAAGAAGGAACATCATTAATTTATGTAGATCGTCACTTAGTTCATGAAGTCACAAGCCCCCAAGCTTTTGAAGGATTGAGGTTACAAAAAAGAAAATTAAGAAGGCCTGACTTTACACTTGCAGTCTCAGACCACAATGTTCCAACAACTGACAGATCTAAAGGAATTGATGATGAAGAGTCTAGAATTCAAGTAGAAACTTTAAGAAAAAATTGTAAAGAATTCGGAGTAGAGCTTTTCGATGTAAATGATAAAAGACAAGGTATCGTTCACGTAATTGGACCTGAACAGGGTTTTACTCAACCAGGTGCAGTTATAGTTTGTGGAGATAGTCATACTGCTACTCATGGAGCATTTGGTGCGCTAGCTTTTGGAATCGGAACTTCAGAAGTGGAACACGTTTTAGCCACACAGACTCTCATTCAAAAAAAAACTAAAAACTTAAGAATAAATGTTAATGGTACATTACCCAAAGGAGTAACTGCTAAAGACGTAATTTTAAAAATTATTGGAACGATTGGTACCGCAGGTGGTACCGGCTATGTTGTTGAATACGCAGGAAGCGTTATAAGTAATTTGAGTATGGAAGAAAGAATGACGATTTGTAATATGACTATCGAAGCCGGAGCAAGAGCAGGATTGATAGCACCCGATCAAAAAACTTTTGATTACTTAAAAGGTAGAACTATGTCTCCTAAAGGTGAAAATTGGGATAAAGCAGTTAAATTTTGGAAAACCTTGTACTCAGATAAAAATTGTACTTTTGATAAAGAGATTGACGTTCAAGGCGAAGATATAGAACCATTAGTAACCTGGGGCACCTCTCCTCAAGACGTTTCACCTGTTACTGGTTTAGTACCAGATCCTGAAAAAGAAAAGAATGAAGATAGAAAAATGGCAATGAAAAGATCTCTCGAATATATGGGTTTGAAAGCCAATACAAAAATTTCAGATATTAAAATTGATAAAATTTTTATTGGAAGCTGCACTAATGGAAGAATAGAGGACCTTAGAGTTGCTGCTGATCTTCTTAAAGGAAAAAAAATTGCAAAAAATATAAGTGCTATGGTAGTGCCTGGATCAGGACTTGTTAAACAACAAGCAGAAAAAGAGGGACTAGATAAAATATTTAAAGAAGCAGGCTTTGAGTGGAGAGAGCCAGGATGCTCAATGTGTCTAGGAATGAATCCTGATCAACTTAAACCAAAAGAAAGATGTGCGTCTACTTCCAATAGGAACTTCGAGGGAAGACAAGGTAGGGGCGGCAGAACGCATTTAGTGAGTCCTGGGATGGCTATTGCAGCAGCAATCAATGGGCATCTTTCTGATGTAAGAGAGATAAAATAATGGAAAAGTTTACTGATTTAAAATCTATACCTTCTTATTTATCGCTACAAAATATTGATACAGATATGATAATACCTAAACAATTTTTGAAAACTATAAAAAGAACAGGACTAGGAAAAAGTTTATTTTATGAAATGAGATACGATGAAAATGGCAAAGCAATAAAAGACTTTATTTTAAATAAAGAACCATACAATAAGTCTAGAATTTTAATATCTGGTAAAAATTTTGGATGTGGTTCGTCAAGAGAACATGCTCCTTGGGCTTTATTAGATTTTGGAATTAAATGCGTAATTAGTTCTAGTTTTGCGGACATATTTTATAATAATTGCTTCAAGAATGGCATATTGCCAATTAAAATTGATGAGCAAAAAGTTTTAAAATTATCAGAGTATTCTAAAAGAAAAAAAGAGATAGAAATCAATTTAGAAAAACAAGAAATTAAATCTGGAAATGAAATCAATAAATTTGAAATTGACTCTTTCAAAAAGAAATGTTTGTTGGAAGGTTTAGATGATATTGCTTTATCAATGGAGAAATTAAGCAAGATAAATGATTTTGAAAAAAATTTAATATCAGAAAAACCATGGATTATAAATAATGCCTAACAAAAGTAGAAAAATTTTGCTTTTACCAGGAGATGGTATAGGTCCAGAAGTAGTTAGAGAAGTTAAAAAAATACTTGAATGGTTTAACAAAAATAAATCATTAGATTTTAAATTTGAAGAGGAATTAATTGGCGGAGCGTCTATTGATAAAAATAAAATTCCAATTACTGATGAAGTTTTTTATAAATCTTTAGAGTCAGATGCGGTAATTCTAGGTGCTTGTGGCGGCCCTAAGTGGGATAATTTAGAGTTCTCAAAAAAACCAGAAAGAGCTCTTTTAAAATTAAGAAAAGAATTAAAATTATTTGCAAATCTAAGGCCCGCGATTTGTTTTAAGCAGTTAGTCGACTCCTCTACCTTAAAACCAGAGGTAGTTTCAGGCTTGGATATAATGATTGTTAGAGAGTTAACAGGTGGGATATATTTTGGCGAGCCTAGGGGTATACAGCCTATTAAAAACAATGAGAGAAAAGGAATAAACACTCACACTTATACAACAAGTGAAATACACAGAATAGCCAGAGTCGCTTTTGATTTAGCAAAAAAAAGGAACAACAAAGTTACCTCTTGTGAAAAATCAAATGTAATGGAAGCTGGAGTTTTGTGGAGAGAAGAGGTTCAAGCGTTAAAAGATAAAGAGTTTAAGAAGATCGAGTTAAATCATATGTTAGCAGATAATTGCGCAATGCAGCTTCTTAGAAATCCTAAACAATTTGATGTCATATTAGCTGACAACCTTTTTGGAGATATGCTCTCAGATGAGGCTGCAATGTTAACTGGCTCACTAGGTCTGTTACCATCCGCCTCTTTAGGTGAAAAGGACAAAGATGGAAAAATTAGATCATTATATGAACCTGTTCATGGCTCTGCTCCTGATATAACTGGGAAAAATATAGCTAACCCTATTGCAACAATATTAAGCTTATCAATGGCTTTAAGATATTCTTTAGACCTCATCAAAGAAGCTGATTTAATCGATTCAGCTGTGCAAAAAGTACTAGACGATGGTTTAAGAACAAAAGATATAATATCACCAGGCAAAAAAGAAATCTCCACAACTGATATGGGTGATGCAATTATTTCAAAATTGAAATAAAAGGGTATTATGAATTTAGCGATAATAGGAGCCACAGGCAATGTGGGAAGAAAAATAATAGAAATACTTGAAAAGTCAAAAATTAAAATTGATGAATTATTTTTAATTGCGTCTGAAAAAAGTGCTGGAAAAAAGTTAAAATTTAAAAACAAAGAAATACAGGTTACGGTTCTAGAGGAATATGATTTTTCAAGTGCTGAGATAACTATTTTTGCTGCGGGAAAAAATGTTGCACAAGACTGGATACCAATCGCATCTAATCAAACTATAATAATCGACAACTCTAGTTGTTTTAGAATGGACAATAATGTTCCTTTAGTTGTTCCAGAGGTGAATCCAGAGGCTTTAAAATCCCATGAAAATATAATTTCAAATCCTAATTGTTCTACAATACAGTTAGTTTTAGTTTTAAAACCTTTACATAAACTTTATAAAATTAAAAGAGTTATAGTTTCAACATATCAAGCAGTTTCTGGAGCGGGAAAAGATTCAATGGATGAACTATTTACTCAAACAAGAGAGTATTTAGACAATAAAAAAATTGAGTCTAAAAATTTTACAAAACAAATCGCTTTCAACCTAATTCCTCACATCGATACATTTGTTGAAGACGGATACACAAAAGAAGAATGGAAAATGGAAAATGAAACAAAAAAAATATTAGATAAAGAAATTAATTTAACTGCTACTTGTGTAAGAGTGCCAGTGAAAACTTCGCATTCAGAATCAGTAAATATTGAGTTTGAGAATGATTATGACTTAAAACAAATTAAAGAAATATTAGGTAAAGCTCCAGGGTGTAAAGTAATAGATGAGCATAAGGACGCTGGATATATAACTCCATTTGAAGCGGAAGGAGACAATTTTACTTACATTTCAAGAATTAGAAAGGATAATTCAAATAAAAAAGCTATAAATTTATGGGTAGTTTCTGATAATCTACTTAAGGGAGCGGCTTTAAATACTGTTCAAATTTTAGAAACATTGATTAAAAAGTAAAACTATATAATGAAAGAAGAAAAGCAATATGAGAATAATCCTTTAACACCTCATCTACAAATCTATAAATGGAATATATCTTCTTTGCTTTCAATCACTCATAGAATTATCACTGTAGTCAATTTATTTGCCATAACATTAATTTGTTTTTGGATAATCTCATTATACTTTGGTCCAGCTAATTATGAGGTAACACAATTATTTTTAAAATCGTTTTTTGGAAAATTTTTTATTATATCATTATGCTGGTCTTTTAGTTTTCATGTTTTAAATGAGATCAGACATTTAGCCTGGGATTTAGGTTACGGCTTTGACCTTAAAGTTTCAAAAATTACTGGACTAATTACTATTCTTGGATCTTTTATTTTAACAGCGCTTATTTATTTAATTGGAAAGAATTTATTATAAGATGCATATTTCTACAAAAAAATGGTTATTTCAAAAGTATAGCTCAGCTATCTTATTACCTTTAATGATTTGGTTCATTATAAACTTAGTTTCGATATTTCAATCTGATTATTCTAGTTTAATAGCATTTATTACAGCCCAGCCATCTAGCTTGTTGCTCTCTACATTTCTCATTATTGCCTTTTTTTTCTCATCATTGACTGTAAGTGAGATATTTGAGGATTATATACATAATGAAAAAATAAAAAATGTCGCAAACAAATTACTATTTATCTTTGGTATAATAATGCCATTGATTACGATTATAACGATATTTAATTTGGAAATATGAAAAGTTACAAAATTATAGATCACGAATATGATGTAGTAGTTCTAGGTGCAGGAGGATCTGGTCTTAGAGCTGCGGTAGGATTATCAGAAGCAGGTTTGAAGACCGCATGTATTTCAAAAGTATTTCCAACTCGAAGTCACACTTCAGCTGCCCAAGGTGGAATATCTGCAGCTTTAGGAAACATGGGCGAAGATGACTGGAGATGGCACATGTATGATACAGTTAAGGGATCAGATTGGTTGGGAGATCAAGACGCGATAGAATATCTATGCAAAGAAGCTCCTAGAGCTGTAATAGAACTTGAAAAATATGGCGTTCCATTTAGCAGGACTAAAGACGGTAAAATATATCAAAGACCATTCGGGGGTATGACAAAAAATTATGGCAACGGAACAGTTCAAAGAACTTGTGCTGCAGCTGATAGAACTGGTCATGCTATTTTACACACTCTTTACGGACAAGCTTTAAAACATAACACTGAATTTTTTATAGAATATTTTGCTTTAGATTTAATAATGAAAAATGGAGAATGCAAAGGGTTAATAGCATGGAATTTAAATGATGGAACAATACACAGGTTTAGATCTCACATAACAATAATTGCAACTGGTGGCTATGGAAAAATTTATTATTCAGCAACATCTGCTCATACTTGCACTGGCGATGGGAATGCTATGGTTTTAAGGGCAGGACTTCCTTTACAAGATATGGAATTTGTTCAATTTCATCCTACTGGAATTTATGGTGTAGGATGTTTAATATCAGAAGGTGTTAGAGGAGAAGGGGGATTTCTATTAAATTCAAGAGGTGAAAGATTTATGGAAAGGTATGCCCCAACAGCAAAAGATCTAGCGTCAAGAGATGTGGTTAGTAGATCGATAGCAATAGAAATAAATGAAGGCAGAGGTGTAGGCAAAGAAAAAGATCATGTCCATCTGCACTTAGATCATTTAGATCAAAAAGTAATTGATGAGAGGCTTCCTGGTATTGCTGAGTCAGCAAAAACTTTTTCTGGTGTTGATGTTACTAAAGATCCAATACCAGTAGTGCCTACAGTGCATTATAATATGGGAGGAATACCAACAAATTATAGAGCTGAAGTACTTACGCTCAATGGATCAGAACAAACTGTTCCTGGTTTAATGGCTATAGGTGAAGCTGCGTGTGTATCTGTTCATGGAGCCAATAGGTTAGGCTCTAATTCATTAATAGACTTAGTTGTTTTTGGGAAAGCTGCAGCAAAAAGGGCAGCCGAATTAGTAAAACCAGGCAAACCTCACTCAGAAATTGATAGTACAGAGACAGATAGATGTTTAGATAGATTTGATAAAATTAGAAACTCTAAAGGAAAAACTAAAACCTCTGAACTAAGGTTATCTATGCAAAAGACAATGCAAAGTAAGTGTGCTGTTTTTAGAACAGAAAAGACCTTAAAAGAGGGGGTGAAAGCAATAAGAGAACCTTTTGCTGGAATGGAGGATTTATCTATTAAAGATCAATCACTTCTCTTTAATACCGATTTAGTTGAAACTTTAGAATTTGATAATCTTATACGTCAAGCCATGACTACAATGGACTCTGCCTATCACAGAAAAGAAAGTAGAGGAGCTCATGCTAGAGAAGATTTTTCTAAAAGAGATGATAAAAACTTCATGAAACACACTTTAGCGTGGCAAACGGGTGAAGAAATTAAGGTAAAATACAGGGATGTACACTCAAGAACCTTGACTAATGACGTTCAATACTTCCCACCTAAAGAAAGAGTATATTAATGTCACAGTTTAGCTTACCAAAAAATTCAAAAATTTTAAAAGGCGATTATTACGAAGACAAAACAGGATCAACAAATATTAAGAACATTAATGTTTATAGATGGAATCCAGATGATGGTAAAAATCCAAGGATTGATACTTTTGAAGTTGATATGAATAATTGCGGTCCAAAAGTTCTAGATATTCTTTTCAAAATTAAAAATGAATTTGACTCTTCTTTGACCTTTAGAAGATCGTGTGCTCATGGCGTGTGTGGTTCTTGCGCGATGAATGTTGATGGTGTAAATACTTTATCTTGTATAAAATCCCATTCTGACATTAACGGAGAAATTAATATTTATCCTCTACCCCATCTAAAGGTTGTTAAGGATTTAATTGGGGATCTTAGCAATCTTTATAAACAGTATGAGTCAATTCAACCGTGGCTCAAAACATCAAAAACAAATTTAGAAAAAGAGGAAATCTTACAATCTGAAAAGGACAGATCAAAACTTGATGGATATTACGAATGTATCCTTTGTGCATGCTGTTCAACTTCTTGTCCTAGTTACTGGTGGAATGGTGAAAAATATCTAGGTCCTGCAGTTCTTTTACAGGCCTATAGATGGATAGCGGATAGTAGGGATGAAGAAAAAAAAGAAAGATTAAAAAAAGTTGCAGATGAATTTAAACTATATAGATGTCATACAATTATGAACTGTGCTAATTCTTGCCCAAAAGGTCTAAATCCAGCAAAAGCTATCGGGTCTATAAAAAAAATGCTTGCAACGAGTTAAAAGCTTATTTATTCAATTAAGATATGGATTTAATTGAACACTTTGTAAATGGAAAAAAATTCTCTGGAGACTCTAAAAAAACTGGAAAAGTTTTTAATCCTGCCACTGGCGAGCAAAGTGCAGAAGTAAAGTTAGCTTCTTCAGCTGACTTAAATAAAGCAGTAGAAAACTCAGTTAATGCCCTTGAGTCATGGTCTAACAAACCTCCTCTTCAAAGAGCTAGAGTAATGTTTAAATTTAAAGAGCTGATTGAAAAAAATTTTGATGAATTAACCAAGATAATAGTATCAGAACATGGAAAGGTATATGAGGATGCGAAGGGATCATTAACTAGAGGATTAGAGATAGTTGAGTATGCCTGTGGAATACCTCAAATGCTTAAAGGAGAATTTACTGAGAATGTCGGAACTAATGTGGATAGTTGGTCTGTTAGGCAACCATTAGGAGTTTGTGCTGGAATAACTCCTTTTAATTTTCCTGCTATGGTTCCAATGTGGATGTTTCCAATGGCGATAGCATGTGGGAACACTTTCATTCTAAAACCTTCAGAGAAAGATCCTTCATGCTCAATAAGATTGGCAGAATTATTTCTTGAAGCCGGATTGCCTGAGGGAGTATTTAATGTCATTAACGGAGGAAAAGAGGCAGTTGATGCTATAATAAATAACAAAAATATATCAGCAGTAAGTTTTGTAGGCTCTACTCCTATCGCCAAATACATATATGAGAATTGTGCAAAAAATGAAAAAAGAGTTCAAGCACTCGGAGGAGCTAAAAATCACTGTGTTGTTATGCCAGATTGCGATCTAGATCAAGCAGTTAATGGTCTAATGGGCGCTGCTTATGGTTCAGCTGGTGAAAGATGTATGGCTCAATCTGTTGTAGTTGCCGTTGGTAATATTGCTGATTCTCTTGTAAAAAAACTTGCAAAAAAAGTTGAAATTTTAAAAATTGGACCTGGGTTAGATAAGAAATCTGAGATGGGTCCTCTGATTACAAAAGAACATTTAGATAAAGTCAAAAACTATGTTGATATAGGGGTTAAAGAAGGGGCCAAGCTGATTGTTGATGGAAGAAAATTGAATTTACAAGGTTTTGATAAAGGATTTTTTATGGGCGGTTGTTTATTTGATCATGTAAAAAAAAGTATGAAAATTTACAAAGAGGAAATATTTGGCCCAGTATTATCAGTCGTTAGAGTGAAAAATTTTGATGAAGCTCTTAAATTAGTTAATGACCATGAGTTTGGAAACGGTGTAAGTATTTTTACTAGAGACGGAGATACTAGTAGGACATTTTCAAATAAAGCAAAAATTGGTATGGTTGGTATAAATATACCAATACCAGTACCAGTAGCTTTCCATAGTTTTGGAGGATGGAAAAGATCTTTATTTGGTGATCAACATATGCATGGGCCAGAAGGCGTAAGATTTTATACAAAACTAAAAACAATTACTTCAAGATGGCCTTCAGGTTTGAGATCTGATCCAGAATTTACAATGCCTACTATGAAATAAAATGAAAAAAAAAATTACATTAATTGGTGCTGGACAAATAGGTGGTACATTAGCTCACTTAATTGCTTTAAAACAGTTAGGCGATGTTGTTCTTTTTGATATAGCCGAAGGAATAGCTAAAGGCAAAGCTCTAGATATAGCACAATCATCGCCAGTAGAGGGGTTCAATGTTAATATTTCTGGAACAAGCAATTATGAAGATACAAAAAATTCCGATGTTATAATTATAACCGCTGGTATTCCTAGGAAACCCGGAATGTCTAGAGATGACCTTTTAGGAATTAATCTGAAAATTATTAAACAAGTAGCCCTCGGAATTAAAAATACCTCACCTAATGCATTCGTAATTTGTATTACTAATCCGTTAGATGTTATCGTAATGGCTCTTCAAAAATATTCAGGCTTACCTATAAATAAAGTAGTTGGCATGGCAGGAATCTTAGACTCATCAAGATTTATCTACTTTTTATCTCAAGAATTAAAACTTCCAACGAACAAAATTAAATCACTGGTTCTTGGCGGACACGGAGATAGTATGGTTGCAATGATAAATCACACTTTTGTTGATGGTAAAAATCTAAAAGAACTAATAGAGGGTGGAGTAATTAAAAAAGAAAAATTAGACAGTATTGTAGAAAGAACCAAAAAAGGTGGAGCAGAAATTGTAAAATTTCTTGAAAAAGGCTCTGCATTTTATGCTCCTGCAGCATCCGGTGTTGAAATGGCAGAAAGTTATTTGAAAGATTTAAAAAAAGAACTACCTTGCGCTGCTTATCTAAATGGAGAATACGGTGTAAAAGACCTTTATGCAGGAGTTCCTGTAAAAATTGGTAAAGATGGCGTTGAGAAGGTAATTGAGATAAAGTTATCACAAGATGAAAAAAAACAGTTTGATCACTCTATCAAAGCTGTTCAAGAATTATTCGATGCTGCAAAAAAAATTGATAGTTCATTAGTTTAAAATAAGAATTAAAAGTTTTAATGCTATTAGATTATAAAAATCTTAGAAATAAATATTTAAAATATTTTGATAATGATGAACATTATTGTGATTTCGTTTTAGCCGATGTAGTTTTTGGCTTTTCAGAAATATACTATTTTTTAAATAAAAATAATGTTTCTTCTGTTTTAGAAATCGGTTCAGGAACTGGCATTCTTTTAAATGAGTTAAAAGAAAATTTTCCAAATATCCAGTTCTCGGGCATTGATCCAAATATAAGTGGTTTTCATAATTTAAAAACAGTTATTAGCAAACTTAATAAAGATGGCTACAACATTAAAGTAGAAAGTACGGGTGTAGAAAAATACTCTAGTGACAAAAAATTTGATTTAATATTTTCAATCAACGTCTTCGAACATGTCGAGGATCAAGTTCAATATTTATTAAAAACTCATCAGTTGTTGAACAAAAATGGCCTCAATATAATACTTTGTCCTAATTATGACTTTCCTTATGAGCCTCATTTTGTAATTCCAATTATTATAAATAAAAAGATTACAAAATTTTTATTTAATTCTAAAATTAAAAATTTTGAAAAAAAAGAAAATGAACATGGTTTATGGGATGGATTAAGTTTTCTTGGAAGAAAAAAAATTGAAAAAATTTTAAAAAAAAATAATTATAGCTACTTTTTAGATGACACTATTAAGGTTAGAATGCTAAATAGGCTTAATAGTGATAAGGCTTTTAAAAAAAGACAAGGTATTGCAGGTACGCTCGCTAAAATATCTAAGTTCTTTATGATTGATAAATTGGTTTTCAATTTACTTAGGGTTCCTTTCCCATATATGAAGCTAATAATAAAAAAATAGATTTATGAATAGATTAAAAATTTTATTTTCTAATAAAGAATTTTTAATGATAATTTTTTTGATTTTATTTTCTATACTATTCAACCAGTATTATGGAAGCAGAGGTGTTTTTCCTCACGATAGTTTTTCACATTTCGAAACCGGTTATAGAATTTTGCTTGGTGAATTTCCATTTAAAGATTATTGGGTAGTATCTGGTCCATTTATAGATTATCTACAAGGCCTGTTTTTTTTAATATTAGGCACTAATTGGCAAAGTTATGTTTTTCATGCCTCTGTAATTAATTGCCTAGTCACAGTAGCAACTTTTATTCTTCTAAGAAATTTTAACTTAAATATTTTTTATAGTTTTATCTATTCAATTTTTTTTTCTATACTCGCCTATCCATCTAGCGGAACTCCATTTGTAGATCATCATTCTACCTTTTTTTCTTTATTAGGGATTTATGCTTTGATTTTAGGTATTAAAAATAACAAAAAACATTATTGGATTTTTTTTCCAATTTTTTTTATATTTGCTTTTTTATCTAAACAAGTTCCCGCCTCATATATAATTTTATTTATCTTACCTATCTCTATTTTCTATTTAATCAGAAAAAAAAAATATCATTTCATAAAAATAACTTTTTTAAGTGGCGTCTTAATATCATTGATTTTAATAATCATAGGATACATTAGTGGAATTGATTTATTATCATTTATGGAACAGTATATTTTTTATCCTCCAAGCATAGGAGAAAGTAGAATTGAAAATTTGAAAATTTCACTTCCTGGTTTTTTAAATCACTTTAAATTTATTTTTATAGCCCTATTTCCATTGGTCTATATTAACCTTAAAAGACTTTTTTCTCGCAGTGGTTACTCTAATAATAATGATTTTTATTACTTTTTAATTATATTCATCTTTTCTGCATGTTTAATATTTCATCAAGTGCTGACCAAGAATCAAACATTTATATTTTTTTTAGTTCCGCTAATAACAGCTTTTTCTCATATTTATATTGGAAAAGTTAAAAATTTATTTAATTACTTTATTATTATATTTTGTTTATTTGTAACGCTTAAATATCATTTGAGATTTAATGAGGGCAGAAAGTTTCATGAGCTTACGGGAGTGGATTTTAAATTAGCAATTAAGGCAGAAAAGATTGATGCTAAATTGAAAGGTTTAAAATGGATTTCACCTCAATATAAAAACCCAAAGACAGAAGTTGTGCTTCTAAATCAAATTAAAAAAATCTTAAAAAATGACAGAAGAAATATTATGGTTTTAGGTAATTACCCTTTTTTGTCAGTTATTTTGGAAAAAAATTTTTCTTCAACAACAAGATGGCATACCTTTGATGGCACAGACTACCCACAGATAGGAAATAAATATTATTCAAGTTACAAAGATTTATTTATTAAAGTTTTAAAAGAGAAAAAAATTAAAGTTATTTACTCAATTACTCCAATTAAAAACTCAAATATTTACGACTACATATCTAAAGATTGTTTTGAAGAAACTAAAATAAATGAAAATGTTAAATCTTATGAATTGAAGTTTTGTAATGATTTAAACTTTTTTTAGTACAATTTGTCTACCAGTTGCAAAAACTTTAGGGAATAATTTTGTTAGGAAATTATCACATTTGTCCAAAATCTTTAAAAATAAAGTGTTAAGAGGTACGTAAAAAGTTGTAGAATGAACACCTCCTGAATTTAAAAAAACAAAACATTCATATATTTTTTCATGTTCAATTTTATATAAATTACCTATATTTTTCTCAAAAAACTTAACATCATCAAAAATCAGGTTAGGCACTGCTGCATTTCCCATCCAGACATTGTTTTCCTCTGTAACTGGCTCTTTTTTACTCCAAGGGTTGACGGTAAAATCAAAACCTTCATGTCTCATTAAAATTATCACCATTTGCAAGACCAACGAACAATAAGCCTCTTGAATAATTAACCTACCACCTTTTTTTAAAATTCTATGAGTTTCATTAAAAAACTTAATTGGGTATGGAATATGGTGTACCATATTTGATGCAATGATGTAGTCAAAAGAATTTTCATTAAAGTGAGTTTTTTGTGCATCAATATTTTTAAAGTCCAAGTGTTGATGTTCAGAAAAATCACTTATTTTTAAGTTTTTATTTAAAATAAATTTTTTTGATAAACCCGCGCCAGCTCCAACTTCAAGACCTAAATCGCTGTCTTTTATAAATTTATTCATCCATGAATACCTTTTTGACAACAAATACTTTAAGTTTTTATTTTGATCTTTTTCAAAATTTTCAATCACTTTTTCGACTGCTCCAACATTAGACATCCTATCGTCTTGTTCTTTAAATTTAATTTTTTTTAAAATTTTAAGCATATAATTCAATGCCCTAATACTTATTGATTATTTCTTGATAATTCTAATTTGATTTTGTTAATAAAATCGTTAATTAGTTTAGCATCTTCAGGATTTAAATAATTTTCTTTTTCAACTGCATTTTTAAGTTCTTTTCTTAATTTATCTTTAAAATAAATTATATTTTCTCTAGACTTAATTTCATTTAACTCATACTTAAATTCTTTGATTTTTACTCCAAAAGTTAATTGGAACAGTATAAATATACAACCAAAAATAAATAACGTTTTGTAAACAAATAATTTCATATTTTAATTTTTTTTATATATCTCATAAACTACAACATTATCAATTACGAATGTATTTATTTTTGAAAAGTTTGACGGGATTTTGTACTTATCATCGTACTTTTTATCTACCTCAGATGTGAAATTCGTATAAATATAATCGGCATTTTGATAATCTTGTCCTACTATATTAATTTTTTTTCTATCTTTTACATTCAACAGCTTTTTACTCCTTTCTAGAGGAAGATAGGATGCTGAAGCGACTGATATATAATTTTTATCTTTTTCAATTTCTAAAATTTCTCTAAGAAACTTATTTCCAGAAAGTCCCCAATAATCTACTTCAAATTTTTTGTGAATTGAGGAAGTTTTGTTAAAAAAACTATTAAAATAAATATTTTGGTAAGGATGGTATACGATCATCTTATATGAAATGAAAATTAGATAAATAGATATAAAGAAAAGAATGAAATTTTGTTTTGATTTAAAATTTGAACTTAATAAAACTAAATAGAGCGCGTAAGTAGAGATATAAATAATAAATATATTATTAAAATAAAGATGTCTCCATCCAGTAAATATACTTACGTCAAATAAGATCAAATAAAAAATAATACATGTTAAATTAAATAAAATAAATAAGTCTTTTTTTTCTTTTTTACTTCTCCATAAGTCGTAATAATAACTTTCCTTCTTGATATTTAAAAATTTTAAAAAAAATCTTTTTATGATGTAAAAATAACCAATAAAAAATAAAACTAAGTAAAGAACTGGAGTAGTGATACCTATCCAAGTTACTATATAACTGTAAGGTACAGAGTTGCCTCTGATGTACTCAGAATTAAAAAGCATTTTAATCCCTGATAGATGAGAATGATGAGAAAAATATTTGTAAGCCTCTATAAAGTTTGCAAATGGGTTACTCCATAGATACGGCCAAAATAAAGTTAAAAATAATAAAAATGTAAAACAAAAAAAAATTAAACCCTTTAAATATTTTACATCTTCTGTTTTTGATAAAATACTTAAAAAATAAAACCCTATAAATGATAGTGGTAAAAAAATTCCATACATTCTCTGTGAAGTACTTAATGCAGTAAAAAAGGCAAAAAGTAAAAAATTTTTATAATTCATTTTATCAAACAATTTAAAGCAGAAATAAATTGATATACTTAAAAGCGATAAGAAAATTATATCTTTTGGATTATAAAAACTATTGCCGTAAATTCTAGGAGATAAAATAAAAAATAATACTCCAATTAAAGCTACCTTATAGCTAGAGAATCTATTTAATAATGTTTTATAAAAAAAAACTGCTCCGATAAAAAATAAAAAAAAAGTGAAAAGATGTTTTAAGTGAAAATAATTTTTTGGATCATTTATTTCAAAAATTACTTCTAAAAAAGCTGCTGGTAAATCAAAAATTACTCCATAAAACGGATGATCCTCAACATGTGAAACAGTAAAATCTTTTGATAGAGCAAATTTATCAGCCACTTCTCTACTCAATTCCTCAAAAGGAGTAAATTCTAATACATATTTTAACCAGTATAATCCAGAGGATCTTTGAAATTCTTCATCAATGGATATACCGTAATCCTTATAGGTCAAAGTGCCTACTAAGAAAAATAACAGAAATAATAAAAATGTAATTTTTTTTGAAATATTAATATTTTTTTCAATCATTTGAAATTAAGAGAAAATTTACTATAAAAAAGAAAACAATTAAAGTATAAACCCAATCAGATGAACATTCATGAATATCAAGCCAAAAAGATTTTAAAAGATAATGGCGCACCAGTTTCAAATGGTTTTGTAATCTCCTCAACCTCTGAAATTGAGAATAAGCTAATTCAATTAAAAGGAAAAAAATTTGTTTTAAAAGCCCAAATTCACGCTGGAGGCAGAGGAAAGGCTGGAGGCATTAGGTTAGTAGAGGGAATAGATAGAATTAAAGATGAAGCTGAAAAAATGTTTGGAAAAGTTTTAGTTACCCACCAAACAGGACCCAAAGGCAAAGAAGTTAAAAAGCTTTATATTGAAGAAGCCTCAAATATCGCTAAAGAATTTTATCTTTCTTGCTTAGTTGACAGAGCCAGTTCTAAAATTGCTTTTATAAGTAGTACTAAAGGTGGAGTAGATATTGAAAAAGTTGCTAAGGAAAATCCTGAAGAAATTATAACTACTAAGATAAACCCAACAGAAGAAATTAAAAACGAACAAATCGAACAAATTATTAAACCCTTCAATTTCAATGAGGAACAAAAAAGAGAGGGAAAAAAATTAATTCATTCTTTATTTACAATTTTAAAAGATAAGGATGCTAGTTTGATTGAGATTAATCCACTTATTATAACTACAGAGTCAAAAATAATCTGTTTAGATGCCAAAATGAATTTTGATGACAATGCAATGTTCAGACAACCTGAGATATTTGAGCTTAGAGATTTAAACGAAGAAGATCCCAAAGAGATTGAAGCTAAAAATTATGATTTGGCATATATAAAGCTTAATGGGTCTATAGGATGCATGGTTAATGGAGCCGGTTTGGCAATGGCTACTATGGATATAATTAAATTTTATGGGGAAGAGCCTGCAAATTTTTTAGACGTAGGAGGAGGCGCCTCAAAGGAAAAAGTTTCTGCTGCATTCAAACTCATACTTTCCGATAAAAATGTTAAAGCTATTTTGATTAATATTTTTGGAGGTATTATGCGATGCGATGTTCTTGCTCAAGGAGTTGTAGATGCAGCTAAAGAAAGTGAATTAAGTATACCACTTGTTGTAAGACTAGCCGGAACAAATTTTACTGAAGGTAAGGCAATCTTAGATAAATCTGGACTGAAAATTTTATCTGCCTCTGATTTAAATGATGCAGCAAAAAAAGTGGTTGAGGCAATAAAATAAATGTCAGTTTTAGTTAACAAAAATACAAGACTAATTTGTCAGGGTTTTACTGGTACTCATGGAACGTTTCATTCAGATCAAGCAATAAAATATGGCACTAATTTAGTTGGTGGCGTGACACCAAAAAAAGGAGGCACGAAGCATTTGGGTCTACCAGTTTTTAACTCAGTCGAGGAAGCTAAAAAAGATACTAATCCAAATGCTACAATGATTTATGTGCCCCCAAAATTTGCTGCAAATGCAATAATAGAAGCAATAGAAGCAAAAATAGAATTGATTGTTTGTATAACCGAGGGCATTCCTATTAATGATATGTTAAAAGTAAAGAGTGAGTTATCTAAAAGTAAAAGCAGATTAATTGGACCTAATTGCCCTGGAATAATAACACCTGGAGAATGCAAGATTGGAATTATGCCTGGCAACATTCACAAAAAAGGTTCAGTTGGAATTGTTTCCAGATCAGGAACTTTAACCTACGAAGCTGTTGCTCAAACAAGCACAAATCAAATGGGACAATCCACTTGTATTGGTATAGGTGGTGATCCGATTAATGGAACAAATTTTATTGACTGTTTAGAGCTTTTTCTAAGAGACGAAGGAACACAATCTATTGTAATGATTGGTGAAATTGGTGGTTCAGCCGAGGAAGAAGCTTCAGAATTTTTAAAAAAGTCAAAAATTAAAAAACCTATAGTTGGTTTTATTGCTGGACTAACAGCTCCTCCAGGCAGACGAATGGGGCACGCTGGCGCAATAATATCTGGAGGAAAAGGTGGAGCTGAAGATAAGATAGAATTTATGAAATCGGCTGGTATAACCATTTCAAAATCTCCAGCTGATATTGGCAAAACACTGTATGATAAACTTAATGGTTGATTTTTATAAATTTATGTTAAAATAAGCCATTAAATGTCTTCTTCTAAAGATAACAACATCTTCAAAAAAACTTCATTTTTAACTGGAGTAAACTCTTCTTTTATTGAGAAGTTTTACTCAGACTATTTATCTAATCCAGAGGATCTACCTAAAGACTGGAAACTATTTTTTGATGGGCTTCAAGATAATGAGGAGATTATATTAAAAAACCTAAAAGGACCTAGTTGGTCTCGAGTTAAAAAAAATCATTTAAGCAAAAAACTTATTGAAAAAAATATAAAAGAGAATTTATTAAATGACGATGAAACTAAAATAGATACAAACAAGTCCGTAAAAGCTATAGCGTTAATAAGAGCATACAGAATAAGAGGGCATTTGATAGCAAAATTGGATCCATTGGGAATGATGGAGAGAAAATATCTTGAAGACTTACATCCAAGTGATCACGGTTTTAAAAAAGAAGATTACAATAAGAAAATTTATGTAGGTGCTTACATGCAAGGTGGCTACTCCACGATAAATGAGATTCTTACTTTTTTTAGAAAAATATATTGTTCGTCAATTGGTGTTGAGTATATGCATATTTCTGACCCAGCTGAAAAAACATGGTTTAGAGAAAGAATGGAAAAAAATGAAAATCATTTAAAATTTACAGAAAACGGAAAAAAAGCAATTTTAAATAAGCTTATTCAAGCAGAAGGCTTTGAAAAATTTTTAGCTATAAAATTTGTTGGAACTAAAAGGTTCGGACTTGATGGAGGAGAAGCTTTAATACCCGCTTTGGAGCAGATAATAAAAAGAGGTGGGAGTCTTGGTTTTAAAGAGGTAAAAATAGGCCAACCTCATAGAGGTAGATTAAATATTCTAGCAAACGTTTTACAAAAATCTTACAAAAGAATGTTTAACGAATTTACTGGAGAGTATGCTTCTTACAGCTCTGATTCTACTGGAGATGTAAAATATCATTTAGGAGCTTCTTCAAATAGAGAATTTGATGGCAACTTAGTGCACGTATCTTTAACTGATAATCCTTCACATCTTGAAGCTGTAAATCCTGTCGTGCTCGGACAGGTAAGAGCTAAACAGTTTTTCCATAAAGACAAAAAAAGAAAACAAGTAGTGCCAGTATTAATTCATGGGGATGCTTCTTTTGCTGGACAAGGTGTTGTTGCAGAATGTTTTGCTATGTCGGGTCTGCCTGGTCATAATACTGGAGGTACAATACATATAATTGTTAATAATCAAATAGGCTTTACAACGAGTCCTAAGTTTGCTCGTTCCTCACCTTATCCATCTGATTTAGCAAAAATGGTTGACGCACCAATCTTACATGTCAATGGCGATGATCCTGAGGCAGTGACACATTGTGCAAAAATTGCTACCGACTACAGACAAAAATTTAATAAAGATGTAGTTATAGATATGATTTGTTATAGAAGATTTGGGCACAATGAAGGAGACGAACCATCCTTTACTCAACCTACCATGTACAGAAAAATCAAAAAACATCCAACTGCACTTAGTATTTATTCAAAAAAATTAATCGACGAAGGCGTAATTACTTCTGAAGAATTTAATAGCATGAAGATGAAATTTAAAAATCTTTTGGAGGAACAGTTTAAAACCGCTAAAGAATATAAACCTAAACTAGAATGGTATGAGGGCGTATGGTCAAGATTTAAACCCGAAAGAGGAAAAGATAAACGAGGTATTACAGGAGTGTCATCAGAAAAAATTAAAAAAATTGGTGAAAAAATTACCTCTACACCAAAAATTTTCAATGCCCATCCAACTTTAAAAAAGATACTTGAAAATAAGAAGAAGATGTTTCAAACTGGCAAAGGTTTTGATTGGTCAACAGCAGAACATCTAGCATTTGCGACTTTGTTAGATGAGGGTTATCCAGTGAGGCTTTCCGGACAGGACTCTGCAAGAGGAACTTTTAGTCAACGTCATTCTGTATTGAAAGATCAATTAAATGGAAGTAAATACATTCCACTAAACAATATTTCAAAAAATCAAAAAAGATTTGAAGTAATAGATAGTTTGCTATCTGAAATGGCTGTTCTTGGTTTTGAATATGGTTATGCTCTATCAGAACCAACCACTCTTGTAATTTGGGAGGCACAATTTGGAGATTTTGCTAACGGTGCCCAGGTAATTATAGATCAATTTATTGCTTCAGCTGAAAGAAAATGGGCAAGAGCCAATGGTCTCGTAATGTTGTTACCACATGGTTATGAAGGACAAGGACCTGAGCATTCATCAGCCAGACTAGAAAGATTTTTGCAATTATGTGCCCAGGAAAATATTCAAGTTGTAAATTGTACAACTCCAGCCAATTATTTTCATGCTTTGCGAAGACAAATTCATAGAGATTTTAGAAAACCTTTGATCATTATGACTCCAAAATCCTTATTAAGAAATAAAATGTGCACCTCAAACATTGAGGACTTTACTAAAAAAAATACTTTTCATAGAGTTCTCATTGATCACGCAGACTTACAAAAAAATAATTTAATCGAACTTGCAAAAGATAAAAAAATAAAAAAAGTAGTAATTTGTTCTGGAAAAATTTATTTTGATCTTCTTCAAGCGAGAGAAAAAAATAAAAATAAAAATGTATTTATTATAAGAATCGAACAATTATATCCATTTCCCGTAAAAACACTTGCCAAAATATTAAAAAGATTTAGAAAGAAAACTGAATTTTTTTGGTGTCAAGAAGAACCTAAAAATATGGGTGCGTGGAATACTGTAAGAAACTATATCCAGTGGAGTTTAAACTATATAAAAGCGGAGAATAAAGAAATAAAATACATTGGCAGAAAGCCTGCGGCGTCCCCAGCTAGTGGATATCTAAAAAAACATCTTGCAGAGCAAAATGAAATATTAGAAAAGGTAGTAGGAAAGTTTTAATTCATGTCTCAAAAAATATTAGTTCCAACTTTAGGCGAGTCAGTAACCGAGGCGACAGTATCAAAGTGGTTAAAAAATCAAGGAGATCAAGTAACTTCTGATGAGCCTCTTGTCGAATTGGAGACGGACAAAGTAAATGTTGAAGTTCCTTCACCATCTGATGGAACTTTGCAAAATATAACAGTTAAAGAAGGTCAAACAGTTAATGTGGGTTCGGTGCTAGGAACTATTGGTTCTAAAATCAAATCCGCAGAAAAAGAAGTAAAAGAAGAAAAAAAATATACTCCTCCAGTAAAAAAACAAGAAAAAATAGAAAAAGCTACAAAACCATTAAATGAAAAAAAACAAGTAATTTCTGAGCCTCTTACTTTAGAAAAAGAAGATGTATCATATACAGAAGAGCAACCACTTATTTTAGAAGAGCAAAATATTGATCAAGCAGAAGAGCCACTAATACTCAATAGTTTACCAGAAAAGAAAAAAATAAAAGAAACTAAAAAAGTTGAAAAAACATTTTCTCCTGCAGCAAGAAAATTAGCTGCAGAAACAAATGTCAACCTAGATGATATCGAAGGTTCTGGAAGAAATGGAATTATTTTAAAAGAAGATTTGTTAGGACTCATGGGTACTCAACCAGAGCCAACTAAAAGAAGATTAGCTTATGGACCTGAAGAAAGAATAAAAATGACTAGATTAAGATTAACGATTGCAAAAAGACTTAAAGATGCTCAGGACAGCGCAGCCATGTTAACAACTTTTAATGAGGTTAATATGCAAGAAGTCATCCAAATGAGAAATAACTACAAAGATGAATTTCAAAAAAAATATTCAACCAAGTTAGGATTTATGTCTTTTTTTGTAAAAGCATGTGTTATTGGACTCAAAAATTATCCTGTAATTAACGCTGAAATTCAAGGCGATGAAACAGTTTATAAAAATTACTATAATATTAGTATAGCTGTTGGAACAGATAGAGGACTTGTTGTTCCAGTTTTAAGAAATACTGACCAAATGTCTTTCGCAGATATTGAGAAAAATATTTCCTTATTAAGTCAAAAAGCTAGAGATGGAAAAATTAATATTGATGATTTACAAGGCGGAACTTTTACAATTACTAATGGAGGAATATATGGATCTATGTTATCTACACCAATATTAAACCCGCCTCAATCTGCAGTTTTGGGTATGCACAATATTATTGAAAGACCAATCGTAGAAAACGGGAGTGTAATTATAAGACCGATGATGTATTTAGCATTGTCTTATGACCATAGAATAATAGACGGTAAAGAGGCAGTTTCTTTTTTAAAAACTATAAAAGAAAGTTTAGAGCAACCGAAAAGATTATTTTTAAATTTATAAAATGGAAAATAGTTTTGACGTCATTGTTATTGGTGGAGGACCTGGCGGTTATGTTTGCGCAATTAGAGCCGCTCAATTAGGTTTAAAAACTGCATGCATCGAGTCTAGAGGTGCTTTAGGCGGCACTTGTTTGAACGTTGGCTGCATACCCTCAAAGAGCTTATTAAATCTTTCTGATAATTATAAAAAAGCAAAACAAGAATTCAATGATCAAGGTATAGAAATTTCTGATATCAAACTTAATATCGATAAGATGATGGTTAATAAAAATAAATCAATTCAAGTTTTAACCAAAGGTGTTGAATTCTTGTTTAAAAAAAATAAAGTCACGTATTTAAAAGGCAAAGGAGTAATTTTTTCTAAAAACGATGTTATGGTTTATGAAAATGGAAAAAAGAATTCTTACAAAGGAAAAAATATTATAATTGCTACTGGATCCAGCCCTGCCTCACTTCCGGGGGTAGAAATAGACGAAAAAAACATAATTTCATCTACTGGCGCCCTGTCTCTGTCCAAAGTTCCAAAAACTCTAGTAATTGTTGGGGGAGGTTATATAGGCTTAGAAATGGGTTCAGTTTGGTCAAGACTAGGGTCCAAAGTTACTGTAGTCGAGTTCTTAGATCATATAATTCCTGGAATGGATAGAGAAATTTCAAACGAATTTCAAAAAATTTTAAAAAAACAAGGAATTAATTTTAAATTAAATTGTAAAGTTACTGGTGTTTCTAGTAATTCTAATAAAGCAACCATCGAACTCATTGATAATAAAACCTCTGAAAAAACGAAGCTGGATTGTGACAAGGTTTTGGTCTCTGTAGGCAGAAAACCCTACACCGAGGGATTAAACTTAAACAAAATTGGAATTAAAAAAGATGAAAAAGGAAGAATAGAAATTAATGATAAATTTCAAACCTCAATTAAAAATATATATGCAATAGGAGATGTTATCAAAGGACCAATGCTGGCACATAAAGCTGAGGAGGAAGGCATAGCTGTAGCTGAAATTTTAGCAGGTCAAGCAGGGCATGTTAATTATAATGTTATTCCTGGAGTGATATATACTTCCCCGGAGGTAGCAGCAGTTGGAAAAACCGAAGAAGAACTAAAAAAAGAAAAAATACATTACAAAATTGGCAAGTTTCCTTTTTTGGCTAATTCAAGAGCTAAAGTAAATAATGAAACAGATGGATTTGTAAAAATTTTAGCTGACGCTAGAACTGACAAGGTTTTAGGCGTTCACATTATTGGACCTCATAGCGGAGACATGATAGCTGAAATGGCCTTGGGCATGGAGTTTGGAGCAAGCGCCGAGGATATAGCTAGAACTTGCCACGCGCACCCAACTCATACTGAAGCAATTAAAGAAGCTGCGTTATCTGTTGATAAAAGACCAATTCATTTTTAATAATTAAATTTTTAATTAGTATCTAAAAATGCACATTCCTGTTTTAATTCCTAGGATATTTAATTACCCATTAACATATCGCTCTGAGAATGAAACTCTTTTAAAAGAAGGAGATTTCGTAATAGTACCTTTTGGAAAAAGTAAAGAGATTGGTGTTATTTGGGACAAAGTTCAACCCACGCCTAAAAATGTAAAAATTAGAAGCATTGAAAAAAAATTGGAAAAAATTTCAATTAACAAGAATCTTATAAACTTTATTAACTGGTTTTCAATGTACAATCTAGTTTCTAAAGGAATGGTTTTAAAAATGTGTATAGGAAATAAAAGCAACCTTCTTAAGATTGAAAAGAAAACAAGTATAGAGACAATAAAAGAAAAAAAAAAATTTTTTTTAAACAAAGAGCAAAATAAATGTTTAAAAAATCTTCAAGGTTATGGTAGTAATTTTAATGTATCGGTGCTTCAAGGTATAACTGGATCTGGAAAGACATTAGTTTATTTTGAGAGAATAAAAGAAATCTTAAATAAAAAAAAACAAGTATTGATAATGTTGCCTGAAATTTTTTTAACCAAACAATTTCAACAAAGGTTTATAGATTTTTTTGGATTTAATCCATCAATTTGGCATTCAAAAATAACTGTTAAAAATAAAAGAAAAATTTGGCAGGGGATATTAAACAATAAAATAAAACTAGTCATTGGAGCAAGGTCATCACTATTTTTACCTTTTAAGAAGTTAGGTTTGATAATTGTAGATGAAGAACATGATCCCTCTTACAAACAAGGAGAGGGACTTATTTATAACGCGAGAGATATGGCTATTTCAAGAGCATCTATTGAGAACGTTCCAATACATCTCGTTTCATCAATTCCATCTTTAGAAACATTTAACAATATAAAAAATAAAAAATATAATTTAACTAAAATCTTAAAAAGATATAGCGATTTTCCCTTACCCGATACAGAGGTAATAAATTTAAACCATTCATCTTTAAAAAAAAATCAGTTTATAGCACTTGAAACTTTAGAGCTCGTTAAAAAATATTTGAATAAAGGCGAACAAGTTTTATTTTTTTTAAATCGCAGAGGTTATGCTCCGTTTTTAATTTGTAAAAAATGTGGCTTTAAACATATTTGTCCTCACTGCTCAATATATTTGACCTATCATAAAGTTATTAAAAAATTGGTTTGTCACTATTGCGGTTTTAAAACTAAAAGAGAGGTAAAATGCAAAATTCAAAAAAATTGTGATTTTCAAATGTATGGACCAGGTGTTGAAAAAATATATGATGAATTAAAAGAAGTTTTTCCTAATAAAGTATCCAAAATAATTTCTAGTGATTTTTTATTAAAAAAATCAGAAAGCGAAAATATTTTGAAAAAAATTGAAAAAAATGAAATAAATATTCTTATTGGAACACAATTAATTTCAAAAGGTTTTAATTTCCCCAAATTAAATTGTATTGTTGTTGTAGATGCAGATTTCTCTGGCATGGGATATGACTTACGAACTACAGAAAAAAATATACAGCTTTACAATCAATTAAGTGGTAGAGCAGGAAGATTTTCAAATAAATCCTTAGTTGTTTACCAGACCTATTTTCCATTAAATGAAACTTTAAAAGATCTGATATCTAATGATCCAGATAAATTTTTAAAAAATGAACTCTTAATGAGAAAAAAAAATAATCTTCCTCCGTTTTCAAGATTAATAGCCCTGATTGTATCTTCAAAATCAAATGATAATAGTTTTAGAGGAGCGCAAGAAATAAAAAAAAAACTTTTAAATATTAAGGAGATTAAAGTTTTAGGTCCAATAGCTTCTCCAGTTTTTAAAATTAGACAATATTATAGAACTAGGCTTTTGTTAAAAACCAAAAGTGAAGCATTGATACAAAAGAAACTAGCATTATTTTTTAAGAATCTTCAAATTTCGAAAAAAATTAAACTTACAGTTGATGTTGACCCAATAAATTTTACTTAATTCAATTATTCTGTCATCTTGAAGAGTATATTCTCATATGATACGAAACTTCATAAAATTCTTTAAAATAATCACTAATAGGTAAAAAATTGAGTTCAAATAAATCTTTTTCAACAGAAACATCGGAGAGATATGCTCTAGCTCTATTTGAGCTTTCTAGAGAAAATTCAGAGTTAGAAATTGTTGAAAAAAATGTAAGTGATTTTTTAGAATTATATAGATCGAGTAAAGATCTAGAAAATTTTGTAAAAAATCCCACTCAACTTCATGCTAATCAAATAAGAGTTATTAAAGAAATTTCAAAAATTATGAAATTTTCTCAAACACTAGAAAAATTTTTATCAATTTTGGTTGTAAAGAGAAGAATTTTTTATATTAAAGAAATTTTTTTGAGATTTTTAATATTAAGTTCAAAAAAAAGAGGAGAGCTAACTGCTACATTAACCTCTTCAAAAAAACTTACGTCTGAGGAAATAAGCAGTTTAAATAATGAACTATCTCATACGATTGGTTCTAAAATCATTTTTAATAATATGGTTGATGAGAGTCTTTTAGGAGGTCTTAAAGTACAGATAGGAAGTCTCATGATTGACACTTCTATAAAAAACAAATTGAAAAAAATTGAAAAATTAATGTTGGAGTCATAATATGTCAATTAATCCATCTGAAATAACAAAAATTTTAAAAGAACAAATTAAAAATTTTGGTGATAAGGCAGAAGTTACAGAAGTAGGAAAAGTTTTGACTGTTGGAGATGGTATTGCTCGAATATACGGTCTTGATAATGTGCAAGCAGGAGAGATGGTAGAATTTGATGATGGTTCAAAAGGAATGGCGCTAAATTTGGAGAGCGATAATGTTGGAGTGGTTATATTCGGTGACGACAGAAGAATAAAAGAAGGCGATACAGTAAAAAGAACAGGGTCTATTGTTGACGTTCCTGTTGGAAAAGATTTATTAGGAAGAGTTGTTGATGGATTAGGAAATCCTATTGATGGAAAAGGTAATTTAAACGAAAAAGCTCAAAGAAAAAGAGTAGAAGTTAAAGCCCCAGGAATTATTCCTAGACAGTCTGTAAGTGAACCAATGCAAACGGGTTTAAAAGCAATTGATAGTTTAATTCCTGTAGGTAGAGGGCAAAGAGAGTTGATAATTGGTGATCGACAGACAGGAAAGACAGCTGTAGCAATTGACACAATAATTAATCAAAAAGAAATTAACGAGTCTAGTGACGAGAAAAAAAAGTTGTATTGTGTTTATGTAGCTATAGGTCAAAAGAGATCAACAGTTGCACAAATTGTTAAAACTTTAGAAGACGCAGGAGCCATGAAATATACAACTATAGTTTCTGCAACAGCTTCAGACTCTGCTCCATTACAATTTTTAGCACCTTATACTGGCTGTACAATTGGAGAATACTTTCGAGATAATGGAATGCACGCTTTAATAATTTACGATGATTTATCTAAACAAGCTGTAGCTTATAGACAGATGTCGCTTTTATTAAGAAGACCTCCAGGTAGAGAAGCTTATCCCGGTGATGTTTTTTATTTACATAGCAGATTATTAGAAAGAGCTGCAAAACTTAGTGACGCTAATGGCGGCGGTTCACTTACCGCTTTACCGATCATTGAAACTCAAGCAGGTGATGTTTCTGCTTACATTCCTACGAACGTAATTTCTATTACTGATGGACAAATTTTCCTTGAAACTGAATTATTTAACCAAGGAATTAGACCAGCCGTTAATGTTGGTCTTTCAGTTTCTAGAGTAGGATCAGCCGCTCAAACTAAAGCGATGAAGAAAGTGGCAGGATCGATTAAGCTAGAATTAGCTCAGTATAGAGAAATGGCAGCATTTGCCCAGTTTGGATCTGATTTAGACGCTTCTACACAAAAACTTTTAAATAGAGGTTCTAAACTAACTGAAATTTTGAAACAAAACCAATACTCACCATTAAAAGTTGCAGAACAAGTAATCGCAGTGTTCTCAGGAGTTAGAGGTTTTTTAGACGATGTAGATTTAAATAAGATTAAATCATTCGAAGCAGGTCTTATAGAGAAAATAAAAAGTGACAAGCCGGAACTGATAGAGAAAATTCAGTCAACTGGAAAGTTAGAAGAGGATACAGAGAATGCTTTGATGCAAACAATAGAAGAATATAAAAAAAGTTTATAAATTATGCCTAGTTTAGATGATCTTAGAAAGCGAATAACGAGCGTAAAATCTACTCAAAAAATCACAAAAGCCATGAAGATGGTAGCTGCGGCAAAATTAAGAAAGGCTCAAGAAAATGCTGAAAAGGGCAGGCCCTATAGTGAAAAAATGAAAAATATTATAAATAATCTTGCTAATTCTATAACAGAAAAAGAGACAGCACCAAAATTAATTGCTGGAACAGGACAGGATAAAACTTATTTATGCGTTGTTATGACTGCGGACAGGGGGCTTTGTGGAGGTTTCAATACAAATATTTGCAGATTAGCAAAAGTAAATTTTGAAAAAATATTAAAGGAAGGAAAAACATTAAAGATTATAACTGTTGGCTCAAAGGGGTTGGATCAGATAAAAAGAGATTATGGCAAACATGTTATTCAAAAATTAAGTTTTAAAGATAGAAAAAAAATTTCTTTTCGGGAAGCTGAGGAAGTAGGTAAAATTATTTTGGATCTTTTCTATAAAAATGAATTTGATATATGTTTATTATTTTTCAATAATTTTAAAAATGTCATTACTCAGATTCCTCAAGCTCAACAAATTATACCAGCTAAAAAGGAGAAGTCATCAAGCGAACCCGCAGCAGATGATTTTTATGAATTTGAACCTGATGAGGACGAAATACTAGAAAATCTTTTACCCAAAAATATTTCGACTCAAATCTTTAAAGCTTTTTTAGAAAATGCAGCAAGCGAGCAAGGATCTAGAATGACCGCTATGGATAATGCTACCAGAAATGCTGGTGAATTGGTTGAAAAGTTAACTATAAATTATAATAGAAGCAGACAAGCCTCTATCACAAAAGAATTAATAGAAATAATATCAGGAGCTGAAAGTTTATAATATGAGCAAAAATGGAAAAGTAACTCAAGTAATTGGAGCAGTAGTCGATGTAAGTTTCGAACAAGATTTACCAGAAATACTAACTGCGTTAGAAGTAAATATTGGAAAAAATAAATTAATATTAGAAGTAGCTCAACACTTAGGGGAGAGCGGAGTAAGAACAATAGCAATGGACTCTACTGAGGGATTGAAAAGAGGTGATGTAGTTATCAATACTGGATCCCCGATCAGTATACCCGTAGGTCCTGAAACTTTAGGAAGAATTATTAATGTAATAGGTCAACCAATTGACGAGAAAGGGGAGGTAAAGACAAAAGAAAAATGGCCAATTCATAGGCAGGCACCGAAATTTACAGAGCAGTCTACTGAGACTGAAATATTGGCGACAGGAATTAAAGTTGTAGATTTATTAGCTCCTTATTCAAAAGGTGGAAAAATAGGTTTATTTGGCGGAGCAGGAGTTGGAAAAACTGTAATTATTATGGAACTTATAAATAATATTGCAAAGGCACATGGAGGCTTTTCAGTTTTTGCCGGAGTTGGTGAGAGAACTCGAGAGGGAAACGATTTATACCATGAGATGATTGAATCGGGTGTCATAAAAAAAGATGGCAAGGGATCTAAAGCAGCCTTAGTTTATGGCCAAATGAACGAACCTCCTGGAGCAAGATCAAGAGTTGCTCTTACGGGTTTAACAGTTGCTGAATATTTTAGGGATAAAGAGGGTCAAGATGTTTTATTTTTTGTCGACAATATCTTTAGATTTACTCAAGCTGGTTCAGAGGTATCGGCTCTACTAGGCAGAATTCCTTCCGCTGTTGGTTATCAACCAACATTAGCTACTGATATGGGAAATCTACAAGAAAGAATTACAACAACTAGTAAGGGTTCGATAACATCAGTTCAAGCTATTTATGTTCCTGCAGACGATCTAACTGATCCTGCTCCAGCTACTTCTTTCTCACATCTTGATGCAACTACAGTTTTATCGAGACAGATTGCCGAATTGGGTATTTATCCAGCAGTAGATCCTTTAGACTCCACATCCAGAATTCTTGACCCAAGAATTGTTGGAGAAGAACATTATAGAGTAGCTCGAGAAGTACAGAGAATATTACAAGCATATAAATCTTTACAGGATATAATTGCCATTCTTGGTATGGATGAACTTTCAGAAGAGGACAAACTTACAGTTGCTAGAGCAAGAAAAATTCAAAGATTTTTATCTCAACCATTTTTTGTTGCTGAGGTATTTACCGGATCTCCAGGCAAATTAGTTGATCTGGACTCAACCATTAAAGGTTTTGATGCGATCTGCAAAGGAGAGTATGATAATTTGCCAGAAGCAGCATTTTATATGGTAGGTACTATCGAAGAAGTTATAGAAAAAGCTGAAAAAATGGCAAAGGATGCAGCAAAATAATGTCAGAAAATTTTAATTTAGAAATCATTAGTCCAGACGAAATGGTTTTGAAATCTGAAGCGGATGAAGTAAGTATACCTTCATTTGAAGGTCAAATGACAATTCTTAAAGATCATATAGCCTTGATTACGTATTTAAGACCAGGTTTTATACAAGTTTCCACCGATGGTAAAAAAGAAGTTTTTTTTGTAGAGGAAGGCATAGTAGAATTTTCAAAAAATAATCTTCTTATACTTTCATCTACAGTTATAAATATAAAAAATTTAACTGGTGCAATAAAAGAGAGTATTATAAAGGAGTCTACGACTAAATTAAACTCAAACGAAATTAACGATAAAGAAAGATATATTCTAGCCTACAAAATAGAGTCACTCAAAGAGATTGCTCAGTAATTCTTTTTAGTTCAATAAGTAATTTTTCATAGATGTGTTTTTTGAAATCTACAATTACATCTGGCAAATCTTCTATATTTAACCATTTCCATTCTATAAATTCGGGTTTTTGAGTATTTAAATCTATTTCACTTTCATCACCTAAAAATTTTGTTATAAACCATTTCTGTTTTTGCCCCCGAAATTTCCCTTTCCAAATTATCCCAATAAGATTCTTTGGTAAATCATATTCAAGCCAATAATCTAATTCTTTCAATACTTTGATATTTTTTATACTAGTTTCTTCTAGGAGCTCTCTTTTCATTGCAGCAAATAAAGTCTCTCCATCATCAACACCTCCTTGTGGCATTTGCCACTTATCTACAGGATTGTCTTTTCTTTTTCCGACAAAAACCATGTTATCTGAGTTCAACACAACAACTCCAACCCCAATTCTTAAAGGTAATGGATTTTTTTGCATATTTAAGATTTCAATAGGTTAATAGCATAGTTTAATTGATTATCTGTTTCGCTATTAATTTTAAAACTATCTCCTTTTTCTTCAACAATAATGTCAGGAGTTACACCTACTTCTGAGATAGATTTTCCTGAAGGTAAGTAATATTTTGAAATAGTTAACCTCATTCCACCTCCATTTTTAAGAGGGATTATTGATTGAACTGAACCTTTTCCATATGTATTTTCTCCTAAAATAATTGCTCTTTTATGATCTTTCAATGCCCCAGCAAAAATTTCAGACGCCGAAGCTGAGCCACTATTAGTAATTACTATTATAGGTTTTCCATTTATTGCGTCTCCTTTGCGTGCAAAAAACTTTCGAGTTTCAGATATTCTTCTTCCTTTAGTTGAAACTATTTCACCATCATTTAAAAATAAATCAGTAATATTAACTGCCTGACTTAAGAGACCCCCAGGATTATTTCTAAGGTCAAAGATATATCCAATCGGTGAATTAGACTTTTTCTCAAAATCTTTAATAATCTTGAAAAATTGTTTATCACTTTTCTCATTAAAAGATTTTAATTGAATATATCCAATATTTTTTCTCTCTCCAAGAATTTTAGAGTCAACTGAAGAAACTTCTATAATTTTTCTTTTTATATTAAATTCTAAAGCTTTTCTTTTACCTTTTCTTCTAATTGTTAATTTTATATTTGTGTTAACCGGTCCTCTCATTAACTTCACTGCTTCCATTAAAGACTTGCCCTGGACCTGCTCATCATCAATTCTAACTATATAATCACCAGCTTTAACGCCCGCTCTGTCTGCGGGAGTATCTGGTATAGGAGCAATAACTTTTACTACTCCTGCTTCCATTCCAATTTCAATTCCAAGTCCACCAAATTCTCCTCTTGTATCGGTTTGCATGCTTTTAAATAATTCTGGACTCATATAAGAAGAATAAGGATCTAATGATTGAAGGACACCGTTAATTGCTGAGTCCATAATTTCTGCCTGGTCAACTTCATCAATATATTCATCTTGAACCTTTTCAAGGACTTCACCGAACAAATCAATTTTTTCATATAAGAGATTGTTAGTGTTTGAATACGAATTATTAAATATAAATAAAAACGTTAAAGTAAAAAAAATTAGTTTTTTCATATTATTGCCTTTTCTTTAGGAATAGGCTCTGACCACATTCTCTCAAGGTCATAAAACTTTCTTTTTTCAGGGTGAAAAATATGAACTATAATATCAATAGCATCTACTAATTTCCAGTGTTCACTTTCTTTTCCCTCAATTCGACAATTCTCAATTCCAAATTTTTTCAACTCATATACTAAAATTTCCGATAAAGACTGCAAATGTCTAGACGAAGTACCTGAAGCAACAATCATGTAATCTGCTACAAATGATTTTTTTTTTAAATCAATTGATATTATATTTTTGGCCTTATTGTCGTTTAACGTTTTTTCAATGATAACTTTTATTTTGTCAATTTTCATCAAGATACTAACTTTAAATAATTTTTTCTCAATTTTGAAGAAGAAATATCTATTTTTTTACTTTTTATAAATATTACATTTTTGTTACTAAGATATCTTGATATAATTGATCTTTTAGCCCTATTTTCGAATTTATTTCTCGGATATACAACCAAAGTTGTGATTTTTATAATTTTTTTCCAAGATTTCCACTTATGAAAATTTATTAGATTATCAGAACCAATAATTAAAAAAAATTTCGAGTTTTTATTTTTTTTTATTAAATACATAATATTATTTATTGTTCTTGAAGATTTAATTTGATTGTCTAAAAATTTAACAATAATTTTTCTTTCATTTTTCACTAAATTTTTACTTAATTTCATTCTTTTTATAAGACTAAAGTGTGTCCTTTTTTTAAATGGGTTTTTTTTTGCAACTAGCCAAAATAGTTTATTTAATTTTATCTTTTTTATTACTTGTTGTGCTATTATCAGATGGCCTTTGTGTGGAGGATCAAAGCTGCCTCCAAAAATACCAATATTTTTTTCTTTAGATAAAGCCATTTAAACTATGATCTCACCGAGTCTTTTCCAACAACAATATATTTGTATGAAGTTAGTTGATTAACTCCAACAGGACCCCTAGGCGGAAGTTTATTTGTTGAAATTCCAACCTCACCTCCAAAACCAAATTCACCTCCATCTGCAAATTGTGTTGAGGCGTTATGCATTGCTATTGCACTATTTACCTTATTTAAAAAAAAGTTTGCTGTTTTATAGTTTCTTGAAATAATACTATCAGTGTGCATAGTGCCATATTTTGAAATATGATCTAAAGCCTCTTGAACGTTACTTACAGATTTTATCGAAACTTTAGGTGATAAATATTCTGTTTTCCAATCAATTTTTTTAGCTAATTTTAATTTATTTTTAAATAGCCTATTTATTTTATTATCAACCAATACCTCACAACCAGAAGAAATTAATTTTTTAATTATTGGCACCCCATGAGACTTTAAACACTTAGAGTGAATTAATAAGGTTTCTAATGCACCGCAAATACTTGTCCTTCTCATTTTAGCATTTATCACAATTTTTTTTGCGGCATTTAAATTTGCATCTTTATCAACATAAATATGACATAGGCCCTCTAAATGCCCAATCACTTGCACCTTAGAAAATTTTTGTACTTTTTTGACTAAATCTTTTCCTCCTCTAGGTATTATTACATCAATAAAATTAGTCATCGAAGACAATAAATAATTTACAATTTTTCTATCTTTCCTTTCAATAAATTGGACACAATTTTTATTTAACCTATTTTTCTGCAATGATTTTCTAAAAAGATTTGCTAAAACTTTATTAGTTTCGAATGCATCTGACCCCCCTCTTAGGATAGAGCAGTTTCCTGATTTAAGGCAAAGTGCTGCAACATCAGCCGTAACATTTGGGCGACTCTCGTAAATGATACCTATTATTCCAATTGGAGTGGTTACCTTTTTGATACTAAGACCATTGGGCCTTTTCCATTGTTCTAAAATTTTATTCAATGGACTTTTGAATTTTTCTATTTGTTTTATCGATTTTCTGATTTCTTCAATCTTTTTATCATCAAGAATTAATCGATCTAATAATTTTTTCTTTTTTGATTTATTTATGTCCCTCTTATTTGCGGAGAGAATTTTACTTCTCTCTTTAAAAAGTGACCTACTAAAATCTCTGAGAACCAAATTAATTTTTTTTTGATCAGCAATATTTAAATTTTTTTGTGCTTCTTTTGCTTTTTTACCTATATCTTTTAAATATTTCATAATTAAATTTTTACCATATCATCTTTGTGAACAATCTCTGATTTACTAGGATAACCTAAAATATTTTCTATTTGGTTACTTTGTAAACCTTTAATTTTATTTATTTCAACTGATGAAAAAGATGAGAGACCCCTAGCTAAATCAATACCATTTTCATTTACAATCAAAATATTTTCTCCCTTTTTAAAATCACCTATAACTTTGGTTATTCCTGCAGGTAATAAACTTTTACCATTTGACAATGCTTTTGCTGCACCAGTGTCTACAAAGATCTTTGCCGACGAACTCAAGGAGCTTACGATCCATTTTTTTCTTGCGTCAAGCGTAGATATTTTTGGAATAAAAGAAGTATATATTTTATCTTTTATCATTTTTCTTAATGGATTTAAATTTTGACCATTTGCTATAAACATTCTACAGCCGGAATTCATACATATTTTTGCAGCCTCTAATTTTGTTATCATTCCTCCTGATCCATAAGTATTAATATTTTTATTAGCTAAAGAATATAATTTTTTATCAATTTTTTTTATTTCTTTAATTAAAGTTTTATTTTTTTTTGAATTGTCATAAAATCCATCTACATCAGAAAAAATTATCAAGGTATCAGCACCAATTATCTGTGCTACTCTTGCTGCTAGTCTGTCATTATCTCCATACTTTATCTCTGTAGTTGCGGTAGTATCATTTTCGTTTACAACAGGTATTGCCCCAAGTTTAAATAAATTTTCAAAAGTCCTTCTAGCATTTAACGCCCTTCTTCTTTGTTCTGTATCGTCAGGAGTAATTAGAATCTGTCCAATATTAATTTTATTCTTATTAAATAATTTTTTAAATTCATCAACTAAATGAATTTGTCCTACGGATGCTATTGCTTGGCTCATTTCAAGTTTTATTTTACTCTTTTTAATTTTTAAATAACTTTGACCTAAAGCTATCGCACCGGAGGAAACTATTACAATATCTCTATTTTTTTTAATTTTTTTAATATCTTGAATAAGAGAGGAAAGCCATTTTTTTTTGAAAGCTCCTTTTTTATCAACAACTGTTGAAGACCCAAGTTTAAACACTATTTTTTTCGTATTATTTAATAACATTTTTCAATAATATTTTTTTAATATTTTTTAAGTCTTTATCTAAAAAAGTAGAAATTATTTCATACTTTTTTTTTATTTTATTTTTAAATATTCTTAATTTTTTATCTACTTCTTCCTTAGTTACAAGATCTGATTTATTAAAAACAATCAATTCTTTTTTTTTAATAAGTGAATCATTGTATTTTTCAAGTTCATTTCTAATTTTTAAATAATTTTTAATCAAATCTTCCTCTGTTAAATCAATAAGATGCAATAAAACTTTACATCTTTCTATATGTCTTAAAAATTTATCTCCCAAACCAACTCCTTTGTGTGCCCCTTCCACAAGCCCAGGTATATCAGCTAGCGTCATTTCTTTATTGTTTATAAAAGCAACTCCAAGATTAGGATTGATAGTTGTAAATGGATAACTAGCAATTTTAGGTTTAGCTCTAGTTAATGCAGATAGTAAACTAGACTTTCCTGCATTAGGTAAACCAACTATTCCAATATCTGCGATAACCTTTAACTGTAACCAAATCCAAAATTCCTCACCTATTTTTCCACTAGTTTTTTTTCTTGGAGCTCGATTGGTTGAACTTTTAAAACGCAAATTTCCAAATCCTCCTTTTCCACCAGATGCAATTAAGTATCTTTCTTTATTTTTTGTAAAATCATAAATTAAAGTATTATTGTCTTCCTCATAAACTTGAGTTCCTACTGGAATTTTTATAATTAAATCTTTTCCGTTAGCTCCGGTTTTATTTCTTTTACTGCCAGCCTTTCCAGATCCAGCTTTGAAGTGTTGAGTGTACCTAAAATCAATTAGAGTATTTAAATTACGTTCTGACTCAAAAATAATCGCTCCACCATCTCCACCATCACCTCCATCTGGCCCGCCAAATTCTATAAATTTTTCTCTTCTAAAACTAGAAGATCCAGGACCTCCATCACCGGCTTTAATATAAATTTTTGCTTGATCTAAAAATTTCATTTTGGAATATAAAATAACTTAAGTTATTTTTAATTTAATTGGGAACTACAGAAACAAAAGTTCTATTTAATTTAGATTTTTTGAACTTTACTTTACCTTTTACTAATGAAAAAATTGAATGATCTTTACCCATACCAACATTTTCACCTGGGTGTATTTTGGTACCTCTTTGTCTAACAATTATATTTCCTGGTATTACATTTTGGCTTCCATACCTTTTAACGCCTAGACGTCTTCCCTTACTATCTCGTCCATTTCGCGATGATCCACCAGCTTTTTTTGTTGCCATTGAAATTACCTATTTTTTTATAACTTTTTTAACTTTAACTTTTTTATCTTCAATTTTATCTTTTTCAATTTTTTGTGTAGGTTTAGTCAACTTTTTTTCAATTTTTGCTTCGGCAATTATTTTGCCTCCACCCGATAAAATTTTTGTTATCTGTACTTTTGAATGAGTTTGTCTATGACCATTTTTTTTTCTAGAATGTTTTCTTCTTCTTTTATGGAAAACTAAAATTGTTCTATCTTTAATATTATCAAGTAACTTCGCCTCAACAATAGCTCCATTAATATTTGGGTTACCAATTTCTGTATTTTTACTATCATTTAAAAGTAGCACATTTTTAAATTGAATGGTTTTTCCTTTTTCAATATTTAATTTTTCAACTTTTAAGATCTGGCTAGGAGAAACTTTATATTGCTTCCCACCTGTTTCTATAATCGCAAAAGACATAAATTGTGTTCCTTTAATTTTAAGGCAATATAACTTGAAAGATTTTCAAGTCAAGATTAATGATCTAAAATTGATCTTTTAAACTACGTAGTTTTTCAAAAATCTGTTCATCACTTGAATTATTCATATTAAGAATGTTTTTTATAGATGAATTATCACATCTAAGAAATATATTAGTTTTTACTTCTTCTTCTAAAGTTGTTGGGATGGTTGGCATTTTGTTATCATTTCTTTCTTTAACCCAATCTAACTTTTTAATAAGAAATTGATTATTTTCATCAAATTTCAAACAAAAATCTAAATTTTGTTTTGTATATTCGTGACCACAATATATTTTGGTATCTCCAGGTAAACTTTTAATTTTATTTATAGATAAAAACATTTCTTTAATTGTTCCTTCAAAAACTCTTCCACAGCCTAATGAAAAAAGCGTATCACCTGTAAAAATAGTTTTCTCATCTTCTGAATAAAAGGCTATATGACCTTTAGTGTGTCCTGGTACTGTGATTATTTTAAAATTAACTTTCCCAAATTTAAAAATTTCTCCCTCATCTAATAGAATGTCTATTCCAGGTATTCTATTTCCATCAGCTTTTGATCCAACTATTTTTGATTTATAATTCTTTTTTAATTCAATATTTCCAGCCACATGATCACTATGATGATGAGTATTTAGAATATAGTCAAGTTTTCCGTATTTTCTTTTTATAATTTTATTAACTTCGTCAAAATCTGAAGGGTCAACTATACCTACTAAATTACTTGTTTTGTCATTAATTAAATAACTGTAGTTATCACTCAAACATGGAATAATATCTATAATCATCTTCAGCTAATTAAAAAAATTCCTACTTCTGAGAATAAGTTTTTATATTCTAGATTTGACAAATTTATTTTTGAAATTTTACTTTTATTAATACCTAATATTTTTTCTAATTTTATCTTTTTGTTTATACAAAAATGAAAAAAATCTTTTATGGAACACATATGCAAATTAGGTGTATTATACCAATTGTATGGCAAAGATTTTGTTATTGGCATTTTTCCAAACAATAATAAATTTGTTCTCACCTTCCAGTATCCAAAATTTGGAATAGAAACTATTGAAGCCTTACCTATTCTTAATAAATGACTCAAAACATTTTCTGGATTATAAAAAGCCTGAAGAGTTTGACTTAAAACTACATAATCAAAAGATTTATCTGGGAATTGGTCAAGTTCAGTCTCTGCGTTTCCCTCAATTACAGACAATCCTTTACTAATACAGATTTTAACTTTTTCTTCCTCAATTTCTAAACCTCGAACATCAATCTTTTTCTCTTTAGATAAAAATTCCATTAAAGTTCCATCTCCACATCCAACATCAAGAACTCTTGAATTTTTTGGTAATAAGTCAGCTATAATTTTAAATTCTCTTTTCATTTTTAAATTTTGTATGCATTGAGTCAATGAAACCTTTTATGGTTTTCAAAAATTCAGGCTCATTTACCAAAAATGAGTCATGTCCTTTATCTGTTTTAATTTCAGCAAATGATACATCTCCACCTGAGGCGTTAAGAGCTATAACAATATCTTTATTTTCTTTTGTTGTATAAAGCCAGTCTGATGAGAAAGAAATTACTAAAAACTTAGTTTTTTGACTTTTGAAAGCTTCAACAAGACCACCTTTAAACTGTTTTGATAAGTCAAAATAGTCCATGGCTCTTGTGATATATAGGATAGAGTTAGCATCAAATCTTTCAACAAATGTATAACCCTGATGCCTTAGGTAACTTTCAACTTGAAAATCAGCATTAAAGCTAAACTCGAAATCAGCTTTTTCTTGAAGTTTTCTTCCAAATTTTTCTTGCATGCCTTTTTCTGATAAATAACTTATATGACCAACCATTCTAGCTACTGCTAGACCATTTTTTGGTTGAATATTTTTTTTTAAGTATCTTCCTTTGTCCCAAATTGGATCCGCCATGATGGCTTGTCTTGCAAGTTCATTTAAAGCAATATTTTGTGCACTATGACTTGAACTACAAGCGATCGGAATTGCTGAATAAGCTCTATTGGGAAAAGTTGCACAGAATTGAAGAGATTGCATTCCTCCCATTGATCCACCAGTAGCGCAAAGAAGTTTCTCTATTCCTAAATGATCCAAAAGTGTTTCTTGAGCTTTTACTATATCTCGTATTGTTATAACTGGAAAATTTAATCCATAAGGTTCATTAGTATTCTTATCTATTTCTTTGGGACCCCATGAACCCATACACCCACCAATAACGTTTGCACAGATTACAAAATACTTATTAGTATCTATCGCTTTACCTGGCCCAACAGCCGATACCCACCAACCTTCTTTTTTGGTGATTGGATTAATTTCACTAACAAACTGATCTCCAGTGAGAGCATGAAAAACTAAAATAGCATTGTCTTTCGATTTATTTAACTCTCCATAGGTTTCATAAGCTAAAGGAAAATTTTGGATTGTTTGACCACAATCTAGTTTTAATGGTTTAGAGACGTTTATTCGTTTTATATTTTCAGTTTTATAGTTCATATAAAAAAAAAGCCCAGCTAAACTGGGCAAAACCCTATTTAGCTACATTTGTTCCCACGCCTGCAATTCGGTTAAATTGGCGCTTTGTATATGTACTAAATAGACACAAACTTGTCAATTTTTTATAAGAATTAATTGAAATATGGAAATAAAGCTACTTTTTATATATTAAATAAATAAATTTATGAAATTACCTAAACCTACAAATATTAAGACTAAGAAATACTCAAGTGATATGAGCTTTTTAAAAAAAAAATTAATAAAGGTCAAATTATCAGCTAATGAGTCTGCTTTAGGACCAAGCCCTAAGGCATTAAAAGAATACCAAAGAGTATTAAAAAATCTTAAAAGATATCCGGACACACAAGGTCTTTTGTTAAAGAAAACCCTAGCTGAAAATTTTAAAATAAATTCAAAACAAATTCTTTTAGGTGCTGGTTCTGATCAAATATTTGAATTAATTTGTAGACTTTTTTTAAAAAAAAATGATGAGGTAATAGTTTCTCAATTCAGTTTTATAATTTATAGAATGTATAGCATGATGAATGCAGCAAAAGTAAAATATGCTAAAGAAAAAAATTATAATACTTCAGTTGATAGCATATTATCTTGTGTAACAAAAAAAACTAAAATCGTATTTATTGCTAATCCAAATAATCCTACCGGTACGTTTATTCCAAAAAAAGAATTACTCAGACTTAGAAAAAAACTTAGAAGTAATATTTTATTAGTAATAGATGATGCTTACTTTGAATATGTAAACGAAAATTCATTTTCATCTGGTTTACAGTTGTTTTTAAATTATAAAAATGTGATTATTACCAGAACTTTTTCTAAACTATATGGATTAGCTAGTTTAAGAGTCGGTTGGGCTTATGGACCAAAAAACATAATACACAATTTAGAGAAAATAAGACCGCCCTTTAATATTAATACTCCAGCAATTTTTGCAAGTACTGCCAGTATTAAAGATAAGAAATGGGCAAAAAAGGAAATAAAACACATAGATAAATGGAAAAAAATTTTCTTTAAAGTATTTAAAGATCTTAAAATTGAGACTAATGAAACAAACGCTAATTTCTTTCTATTGAATTTTAATAGAAAAAAAATTACATCTGATAATGCATTTAAAGCTTTATTAAACTCAGGAATTTTATTAAGAAGAATGAATATTTATAATATTAAAAACTCTCTTAGGGTTACAATAGGGAATACAATCGAGAACAAAAAATTTATTTCTAAAATTAAAAAGCTTTGCAATGTTTAATCGTATATCAATTATCGGGTGTGGTTTAATAGGCTCATCAATTTTAAGAGCAATTAATGAAAAAAAAATTGCAAACGAGGTTAATGTTTTCGATAAATCGAAAGAGGTGCTTTCATTTATAAAACAAGAAAATCTTTGTAAAAATATTTTTAATGATATTACAAAATGCATTCAAGATTCTGATTTAATTATTATTTCTGCTCCATTAAGTAGCTATAAAGAGATAATTTTGTCTATGAAAAGTAACTTAAAAAAAAATGCAATATTAACTGATACCGGATCAGTAAAAAAAGAGGTTAATAAAATTATAAAAAATCTAAATTTGAAAGATATTGTTTGGGTAAGTTCACACCCGATTGCAGGCACAGAAGAAAGTGGCCCAAAGTCGGGTTTTTCAAAACTTTTTGAAAATAGATGGTGTATCATTTCTACTGAAGAAGAGAGTAAAGAAGATGAAATTAAAAAATTAAAAAAATTCTGGGAGTCGTTAGGAAGCAAAGTCAAGATTATGTCAATGGAAGAACATGACTATATTTTATCTTTAACTAGTCATTTACCTCACGCTATAGCTTATAATTTAGTAAGAACTGCAATTGGCAATGATAGCAAATTTAGAAATGATATTATTCAATACAGCGCAGGAGGCTTAAGAGACTTTACAAGAATTGCTTCTTCAAATCCAATAATGTGGAGGGATATTTTTATTGATAATAGTGAAAATATTTTAAAGGTTCTTAATAAGTTTTCAGATAGCCTTGAAGAACTTAAAAAAGCAATATCTTCAAAAAATCCAGAGGGATTAAACAAAATATTTTCTTCAACAAAAGAAATTAGAAAAGAGATTGTGAAGGCGGGTCAAGATACTGCCAAACCTGATTTTGGTAGAAAGAAAAACTAATTTAATCTATCTATTTCAGAATAAATATTATTTTCTAGTTTTTTAATAAAATCATTTTTATCTTTTCCAGGCTCAATAGGTTCCAAGAAAGATATTTTAATATCGTAATTATATTTTAAAAAACTATTTTTTGGCCATACTTTTCCAGTATTTAAAGCTACAGGAACGCAAGGTAAATTTAATGCTTCGTAAATTCTCCCCGCACCCTTTTTGAAAGGCAGTCTGTCACCAAATTTAACTCTTGTTCCTTGAGGAAAAATTAATAAAGGTCTTTTACTAATTTCAATAATATTCTTAATTTTATCGAAAAAATTTAAATTGTCTTTTGTTGTTGTATCCCTAACAATATCAATTGAACCAATTTTTTTTAAATACCAACCGAATAAGGGAATTTTAAGAAGTTCTTTTTTAAGAATAAAAATAGGATACTGTAAAGGAGCTTGGAGTATAAATGTTTCAAGCAAAGATTGATGTGCACTTGCAACAAAAAATCTCTCATTTTTTTTTAAATTTTCAATTCCAGAAAAAGAAACCTTAACTCCTAAGATAAATCTTAATAAAAAAATAATTATATGAGCCAATATCTTTCCACAGATTAACGTAGCTTTACTTGGTAAAATTAATGCTGGTATAGCTAATATAAAAACCAGTATCAAAGTTACATAAAATAATATGGTAAATAAGAACGATCTTATAAAATGCATTATTGATTGAGTAAACTTTTTATATCCTGTTTTTTTCTAATAACTCTTGTTTTAGTTTTATTTATAATTATCTCAGCTATTAAAGGTTTTGTATTATAGTTAGAAGACAAAGAAGAACCGTAAGCTCCAACATCAGCAATTGCAACGTAATCAGATTGATTTAGACTTTGGTATTTATTATATTTAACAAATTTACAAGTCGTTTCACATATTGGACCAACAAATTCTAAAGGACCTTTATTTTTTTTACCATTCTTAATCACTGGAATTATATTATGAACGGCGTCATATAGTGCTGTTCTCATAAAATCATTCATACCAGCATTTAGTATTGCGAATGTTTTATTTGAACCTTTTTTTAAATATTGAACTTTAGTTACCAAAATAGCCGAGTCACCTACGATTGTCCGACCTGGCTCGAAAATAATATTACAATTGTATTTTTTTTTAAACTTTTCTACTAAAATTGAATAATTTTTTAGATTTATTTTCTTATCGTCTTTTTTATAAGTAATACCAAATCCACCTCCAAGATCTACAAACTTGAAGTTAATTGCTGTTCTTTTAATAATCTCCTCCAAAACTTTTAAAGTTTTTTTAAAGGGATTCTCACTCAATATTTGACTACCAATATGTACACTTATTGCATTAAGTCTTAAATTTTTTAACCTCTTAACATTTAGACAAAATGAAATTAAATTTGATTTTGAAAGACCAAATTTATCTTCAGCTTTACCTGTGGAAATTTTTTTATGCGTAGGAGCGTTAATATCTGGATTTAGTCTGATGCCAATAGCAATCTTTTTTTTTAATTTACCAGCAATTTTATCAATTAATATAGCTTCATTTTCCGATTCTACATTTATCAATAAAATATTTTTTTTTATCGCTAATTTAATTTCATCCTCTGTTTTACCCACACCAGAGAAAACAATTTTATTAGGCTTTATACCAGATTTAATAGCTTTAAGTAATTCTCCTCCTGAAACAACATCTGCGCCTGATCCCATTTTTTTTAAAATTTTTAAAATTTGAATATTTGAATTTGCTTTTACTGAAAAACAAATTAGTGGATTAGATCTTTTGAAATTATTTGAAAATGATTTATAATTTTCAATAATACTTTTTTCTGAATACAGATAAAAGGGAGAGCTAAATTTTGATGCAAGTCTTTTTACAGAGACATTCTCTACAAATAGATTATTATTTTTATATCTTATATAAGACATATTTAAATAATTTTTACAAAACTATTAATTGATCCTTGGTATTGCGGGTCTGATTTCTTCCCACAGGATCCCAATATAAATATTAAAATCACAAAAGTAACAACATATTTCATTTAAGTTCCTTTTTGTATTTTCTTATCATATTTTTTATATTTCTTTCAGATGTTCCACCATAAGAATTTTTTGAATTCATGGAGTTTTTTACATTAAAAATTTTTAAAACATTATTATTCAAATTTTTATGAAACTTTTTAATTTCATTTAATGTCAATTCATCTAAATTTTTCTTATTTTTTTCTGCATAATTAACTATTTTTGATGAGATTTTGTAAGCCTCTCTAAAAGAAAGTTTTTTATCTTTCACTAGGTAGTCAGCAAAATCAGTTGCTGTTGTATATCCAGTTTTTGCCATATCAGACATTCTATTTTTGTTTGGATTTACATTTTTAATTAACTCATTACTCATAGTTAGTGTATCTTTTAACGTATCAAAACCATCAAATACTAATGCTTTGTCATCTTGTAAATCTTTAAAATATGAAATTGGAAGTCCCTTCATTATTGTTAAAATAGAATTTAATTTTCCATAATTAATTCCAGTTCTGCCTCTTATAAGTTCTGCGGGGTCAGGGTTTTTTTTTTGTGGCATGATAGATGAGCCTGTTAGCATTTTATCATTGAAGCTAATTAATTGGTAAGCATCAGAATTTAATATTATAAAATCCTCGGCCATTCTTGATAAATGCATTGCACATACAGCGCAAACATAAAGAAAGTCTATTGCAAAATCTCTATCCGAAACTGTGTCGATTGAGTTATTAGTAGGCTTTTTAAAACCCAACTTCTTAGAAGTAAAATTTCTATCTATGTTGAAAGATGTACCAGATAGAGCTGCCGCTCCAAGTGGGGACTCATCAATTAATTCTAGATTATTTTTAAATCTTTGCTTATCTCTTTTGAACATTTCATAATAAGCTAAGAGATAATGGGCAAAAGAAACTGGTTGTGCGTTTTTTAAATGAGTAAAGCCTGGCATCACAGTACTCACATTTTTATCTGCTTTGACTATTATATTTTTCATTAAATAGTCTAATTCTTTAATTAAAATTAAAGATGAATCTTTTACCCAAAGTTTAAAATCTGTAACTACCTGATCATTTCTTGATCTGGCAGTATGCATATAACCTGCTGAGTCACCGATTATTTCATATAATTTTTTTTCGATATTTAAATGGATGTCCTCAAATTTTTCTTCGAATATAAATTTACCTTTTCTTATTTGTCCTTTAATTTTGTCCAATCCTTTAAGTATTTTTTTTCCCTCTTTAGCGGGAATAATTTTTTTTTTAATAAGCATCTGTGTATGAATTTTTGAGGCAAATATATCCTGTTCGTAGAGTCTTTTATCTACGTTAATAGAAGCCCCAATTCTTTGAAATGATTTAGAAGTTGAGCTTTTGAATCTGCCTGACCAAACTGTCTTATTTTTATTTGTCATAAACTATGTTATTTTTAACTTAAATTAATATGCAAATTAGTAAATCTTTTAATTTTCATGATGTTGAACTAAACGGTAAAAAAGGCAATATCATGATCCTATATTTATGAGCTACTCTTTAAAAAGTATTGTTATTGATCCAATTTCTAAAGAAAAACCAGAAAGTGCAATAATACTTTGTCATGGATATGGAGGAGATGGTCAAGACATATCTATATTAGCGAATTATTGGAAAAATTATTTACCTAAAACTATTTTTATATGCCCAGACGCACCAGAAAAATGCAGTATAAGTCCGAGTGGCTTTCAATGGTTTGAATTAGGAAATCATTCAGAAGACCAGATATTAGCAAAATCCTTAGTTGCTGAAGCTAAACTTAATAAACTAATTGATGAAGTTAAAGAAAGAAATAATATTAGTGCAAATAAAATAGCTTTAGCAGGATTCAGTCAAGGATGTATGATTGCTTTACAAACTGGCATTAAAAGGAAAGATAAAATTAATTGTATTTTAGGATACTCAGGCAGAATTATAAGCCCTGATTATTTGGGCAAGAATATTACCTCAAGACCAAATATTATGTTAATGCATGGCGATAAAGATATGGTAGTGCCTATTACATCTTTGTTAGAAGCTAAGGATTTTTTTAACAGAAATAATTATATAATAGAAACAAAAATTTTTAAAAATTGTGAACATCGTATACCTACTGAAGGTTCAAGCGTTGGTTTAGAGTTTATTAAAAAAAATTTATATTAATATTTAATTTAACTGTATCAATTTTATATCTTGATATAACCGTTTTATTCAGATAACTTTTTATTATGATTATTTCTGCAGATCAAAAAGTGCCTTTAGAAAAGTGTCCAGCGTTAGTATTGAATGCTGATTTTAGACCCTTAAGCTACTACCCGTTATCTTTGTGGTGCTGGCAGGATGCAGTTAAATCGGTTTTTCTTGATAGGGTAAGTATCGTTTCTAATTACAAACGTAAAATAAGAAGCCCATCATTTGAGATGTCATTACCAAGCGTGATTGCTTTAAAAAGTTTTATAAAACCGTCTGAAAATCCTAACTTTACGAGATTTAATGTTTTTTTAAGAGATAAATTTACGTGTCAATATTGTGGAGCAAAAAGAGATTTAACATTTGACCACCTTTTACCAAAATCTAAAGGTGGCTTAACAGATTGGGAAAATGTTGTAACAGCTTGCTCTACATGTAATGTAAAAAAAGGAGGTAAACTTTTCGGTGATTGTGATTTAAAATTATTTAATAAGCCTTATAGACCTACTGTTGACGATCTTCACAAAAATGGTAAAAACTTCCCACCAAATTTTCTTCACGAAAGTTGGATGGATTATTTGTATTGGGATATTGAATTAGAACCTTAATTAAATCTTTTCAGACACAACAATTGCTATTCTTGATGAAGTCTTGATAACCTTATCTAACAAACCGTACAATCCTTTTTTGGTTGCACCCTGATCATAAGCTATGTCTTTGTGGTGTAATTCATCTTCTCTAAACTTTATAATCTTTTTTTTAAGATCCTTTTCATCTTCTTTTAATTTATAAGTTTGATTCTTATAATGTTCATCAATTACTTCCTCAACAGATGCAGTGCACAACATTGCCGCCTTTTTACCTAACATTGCTGTTCCAAAACCAAGGGAAACTCCTAACAAGTCCCAAAGAGGAAGTAACTTAGTTGGTTTAATATTTCTTTTTTGTATTTCTTTTTCAAAGTAATCAAAGTGTTCAAACTCGTGCTCCTTCATTTCTTCAATTTTTCTTTTAAGCTCCTCGTCTTGTTTGAAAGTTTTTAAAGCAAGTAGTTGACCTTCATAAATTTTTATTGCCCCGCGCTCGCCAGCGTGATCCACTCTAATAATTTCTTCTAAAGTTTTTTTATTTGTTTTGTCCATAATTTCTAATTACTTTAAACATAATACCACTTAATAAGATCGATATAACTGTATTTATTGTAGCAAGCGAAAAACCAAGAAACCTAAAAGTTACGTCCTTACAGCTCACAGCTGAGCTATTTTCAAGTTGCTTTAGTAGATTTTCTTTGGATAAATTTTCATTAGATTCACCCAAATCACATACTAAAGACTCACTAAAAAAACCTTGTTCAATTCCTACGTGGTAAAAAGAGACTACTGTACCAAAAATAAAAAATAACATCAAAATTCCAGCAATCACTCTTTTGTATTTATTAATTACGAACATTAAAGAAACAAGAATTACTGCTGAAAAATACGGAATTCTTTCTATCAGGCAAAGGTTACAAGGTTTATGCCCTAATATGTATTGAATATAATAAGCAATCGCTAATGAGACTACACTAAAAGATAAAATACTTTTTAAAATAAACTTATTATTTAACATCAGGTGAAAATTATGTATAGGACGACAGCTAAAATTACAATAAAGATTCCAGTTAAAGTAAACCATAACGCACCTCTTTTCTCTATAAAGTCACCGAATTTTTTACCAAAAAGAAATGTTAAATATGAAACAAGGAAAAATCTAAGTCCTCTAGTAAATAAACAAATGAGGAAGAATACTGGAATGTTATAAGCAATAACTCCACTTGTTATAGTGAAGACTTTAAATGGAAGAGGAGTGAATCCAGCTAAAAACATAATACCAAGCCAGGCTAAAAAACCTCCTTTTGTAGACATCTTATCTTGCATTTCAAAAACTTTTTCTTCATATCCATAAAATTCTATTATGACCATAGAGACATCTAAAAAGAAAACCCCTAAAATATATCCAAAAAGCCCACCTAATACAGAACCAGTTGTGGCGATTATAAATATCTTAATATAGTCCTCTCTTTTTGCCACGACCATTGGAATTATCATTAAGTCAGGAGGAACTGGAAAAAAAAAACTCTCTATAAATGCTACAAATCCCAACAAAGGTTTAGACAATTTATGTCTAGCAAGCTCAACACATCTATCGTATAATTTTTTAAAAATCATGAATTTAAAATGCACAATCCTTAGGTACATGGCAAGTTTAATTTTATCTACAGTAGCTATCTATTCAATCGTTCTAGTTGCAGGAATGTTTGGTGCAGATTACGGTTTTTCGCCAGAAGGCATCTTTATAATTTGGATTTTAATGGCTATCTTGATAAATCAAAGTGTAACGTGGAAAAAATAAATGTCTAAACCATATAATTTAAAAACAATTAAAATTTACAATAATTTAAGTAAAACACCATCTTTAGAAAATAAAGAATTTGAAGCTTTTAACACTGAGGCTATTCATGAAACTTTATCAAAAAATTCTAATGAAACCATATCTATTTGGTTTAAATTGCAGCAAACATGGTGCAATAATGCTTACAGCACCTTTAAAGATTATGATACTTATTTAATTCTAGTTTTCTTAGTTAATCAAATTTTTCAAAAATATGCCGACCGATTTCAATATCTTTCTTATGAAGAATTTTATTCTAAAAAAGAATTAAATATTGAAAAGATCAACTTATCTGAGATTTCAAAATATCTAAATATTCCTAAGGAAACAATAAGAAGAAAAGTAAATTTTTTACAAGATCAAAATATTATATTTAGAAAAGGAAAATCAATTTTTTTCAGTAATGCAATTAACCAATTACAAAGGCCTGCTAATTCTAAAAGCGTAATGGCTATTTTTTTAGAAAAAACTAGTAAAATCCTTGCAAAAGAATCTTGGTTTGGAAGATCATATAATAAAGAAGAAATCGAAGCATTTATTGATAAGTATTTTACAATTTGTTGGCAACATTGGTTTAGGTTACAAATCCCATACTTAATCAGACACCGAGAGTTCTTTGGTGATTTAGAGGTATGGAATATTTGGGGCTCAATTGGTATTGCTCAATTTATAGATTATTCAAGAAAAGTTAAAGATAGAGTTATTGAGGATCCTAGAACTTATGCAGATTTATATTTAGATCTTTTAAGGCATGTTCCAAAAAACGGAATAAATGCTTCTTCAATTTCTGAAATTTCAAAGATTCCAAGAGCAACAGTAATTAGAAAATTAAAATATCTCTTAAAACAAAAATTGGTAGTAAAAAATAAAAAGCTTGAATACATGCTTCTACCATCTCCAAAAAACATAAAATCTTTTGAACTAAACTATATGCAAAACCAAAAAAATAAGTCTGTTTTTGTGTCAACAATTTTTGACCTAATGAAAAACTCCTCATTTAAAATTGTATAAAAAATGCACAAATAAATGGAAATAGCAAAATCAATAGCCCCGGTATGTTTAGCAATAATAATGTTCGGTTTAGGACTTGGATTGACTATTGCAGATTTCATAAGAGTAATAAAAATTCCAAAAAACTTTTTTGTTGGTTTTTTATGTCAGGTTATCGTACTGCCAATTATCGCTTTCTTACTAATTCAAATTATTTCACTTCCTATTGAATTAGCTATGGGCGTAATGATAATTGCAGCAGCTCCAGGAGGGGTTACTTCTAATATTTTAACTAAATTTGCAAATGGTGATGTCGCATTATCTGTGAGTTTAACGGCTATTGTAAGTTTGCTTTCTATTTTCACAGTTCCATTAATAGTCTTCAACTCTGCTGAATTTTTGGGTGTAGAAATTACAAATCAAATATCAATGCTAAATATAGCAATTAAAATGTTTTTTGTTGTTACTGTCCCAGTTATACTTGGAATGACAGTCAGAAGTTTAATGACTGATTTTATAGTATCTAAAACTTTGCTTATCCAAAGAATCTCGGTAATTTTATTTTTAATTGTATTTATTGCAATTTGGGTAGAAGAATGGGATCGAATAGTAAGCTTTATTACGAGAGCAGGTTTAGTTACTTTCATTTTAAATATGACAATGATCTTTGTTGGTTATTTTGTTGCTAAATTCTTTATTTCAGGCGTTGCGCAAAGAAAGTGTATTTCTCTAGAGTGCGGCTTACAAAACGGTACTTTGGCAGTAGTCGTAACTACCCAACTATTTAATGATATTGTATTTATGGTTCCAACAGCAGCATATGCTTTAATAATGTTTACAACATCTATATTTTTTGTTCTCATAGTAAGAAAAATCAATTAGATTATTTAAAAAAAGGGCGAATGGTGGAACTGGTAGACGCGCCGGACTCAAAATCCGGTGGTAGCAATACCTTGAGAGTTCGAGTCTCTCTTCGCCCACCAAATTTATGAATATAAATAAATTAAACAGTTTAGTTGAACTTTATTTTAAAAAAGTAGATGAAATTGATGGTAAAAAACCTTTTTTAAAATGGTTAAAACAAAGTAAACCAACTTACAACTGGGAAGACATAACTGAAAAAATTTTTAAACTTAGTGCAAAAATTAAATCTTTAATTAATGAAGGTGACAGATGTTTGATTCTTTCTGAAAATAGACCTTATTGGTTAATGGCTGATATTTCTATTATGAATGCTGGTGGAATTTCTGTTCCTATTTTTACTACTTATTCAGCTAATGATTATAGGTATATTTTAAATGACTGCAAACCGTCTTTGATAATTGTTTCAAATCAAGATCAATTTAAAAAAATTAAAAAATTTATAAACAATGATGTTAAAAAAATTATATCTTTTGAAAAAATAGAAGCAGACAGTTTATTAATAGAAGATATTTTAAATGAAAATATCAGTGAAAAAGTAATTAATAAAAATCTAAAAAGAAATATGCCCGCTTGCATTATCTACACTTCTGGCACTTCTGGAAATCCTAAAGGAGTAGTCTTAAGTCATGGAGGTATTTTATCTAATTGTGAAGGTGCTGTAGAATTATTAGAGCCTTTGGTAAATAAAAAAAATCCTGTGTTTCTTACCTGGTTACCTTTATCTCATTCTTATGAACATACTGTTCAATTTATTCAAATTATTGTCGGTGCAAAAGTTTTTTATGCAGAAAGCTTGGAAAAATTAATTTCTAATATGGGCTCAGCCAAACCTACAATCATGACTGCTGTGCCAAGATTCTATCAAAACCTTTTTACAAAAATAAATATAAATTTTGAAAAACAAACTGGATTTAAAAAGAAGCTAATTAACCAAACATTAAACTTAGGAAAAAAAATACTTAAAAAAGAAAGATTAAATTTAAGAGAAAAAATAATGAATTTTTTATGTGATAAATTAGTAAGAAATAAAATTAGAAGTCAATTTGGTGGCAATCTTCAAGCCTTCGTTTCAGGTGGTGGGGCGCTAGATCAAAATATAGGCGAATTTTTGAATGCTGTAGGTTTGCCCACTCTTCAAGGTTATGGTCTTACTGAGGCATCTCCAGTAGTTAGTTGTAATTTACCAAATTTAGTAAAAGTTGAAACCGTTGGCCCACCATTTAGGACAAATAAAGTCAAAATATCTGACGATGGCGAAATTCTAATTAGGGGCGAAAATGTTATGTTGGGATATTGGAACTTAAAAGAGGATACTGAAAAAGTTATAAAAGATGGCTGGTTATATACAGGTGATATAGGTGAATTAGATAAAAATAATTATTTAAAAATTACTGATAGAAAAAAAGATATTATTGTAAATTTAGGCGGTGATAATATTTCACCGAGTAAAATTGAAAATATTCTATGTTTAAATGAAAACATTAAACAATCTTTGGTTTACGGCGATAAAAAAAACTATTTAGTTGCATTAATTGTAACAGAAAAAGAAATTAACAACGAACAAATTAAAGAAATATTAGAAAATATAAATAAAAACTTAACTTTGGTAGAAAAAATTAAAAAATTTGTATTAATTAATGAAGAATTTACAATTAATAATGGAATGTTAACACCAACTTTAAAGTTAAAAAGAAAAGAAATAATTAAAAATTATAAACAACAATTAGAAAATCTTTATTAAAATATAAATAAATTCTTTATTTAATTGCTTAAATAAACATTGGTATTGCTAACTTATTTAAAATTTTACAAAAAAATTAAAAATTAGATTAAATTTTTAATTTTGAATCAAAAATTAGAAATCATTTAATAATTGACATGAATCTTAAATTAATTAAAGTTTACATTAACAAACGAATCATAAAGATTTGTTTATAAAATGGGAGATAAAGATGGCTAAACGTAGAAAAAAAGCTAAGAAAAAGAAAAAAGCTAAAAAAAGAAGAAGAAGAAGAAGATAGTTTTTTTAAAGCAAACGCCCTTTTTAATTTATAATTTAAAAAGGGCGTTTTTTTATACGTCTGCTAAGTTTTGATTTCTTCCTAAAGCTTTATCCATTTTTCTTTGAACGTCTTCTGGCTTAATTTTTAATACAGCTTCAAACTCAGATTTCAACCTTTCATAAGCTTTTTCAAAGAGTTGTCTTTCGCTATAAGACTGATCTGCGATGATATCTGAATTTTTGTTTAAATCTTTTACTACCTCAGCCAAATCGTAAATCTTCCCAGAATTTATTTTTTGGTCATATTCTTGCGCTCTTCTACTCCACATGGTTCTTTTAATCTTTGGCTTAGTTTTTAGAATAGAAACACATTTATTAATTTGATTTATCGTTGCTATAGGTCTTAAATTAGATTGTTGGTTAATGGGTACAGTTAAAGTCAGTTTCTCTTTTTCGATTAAAATTTTATAAAATTGAATGTCAATTTGGCCTATTTTAGCTTTTTCAACAGATAAAATCTTACCAACCCCGTGTTTTGGATAAACAACATAATCTTTAATATTGTACTGCCTTTTCTCAGTGGGTTGTTTTTTTACTTTTTTTATCTCAATTTTTTCTTCATCTGAAAAATTACCTGTTTTTTTCTCAACTAATTCAGGTTTGCCCTTTTTTTTTAATTCCTTAACTATGCTTTTTTTAATCTTAAGCTTTTTTGGTTTTTTGTCTTTTTTATTTTTTTTACGTTTTTTTTTCATAAATTTACTTACCAGGTTTTTCCGAAAAATGTTTTTCATGTTTATTTTTTACATTTTTAAACTCTTCCGCCTCAGGGAGAGGATCTTGTATTTTAGTAATTCTGGGCCATATTGCAGAATATTTTTTATTTAGCAATAGCCATTTTTCCTTATCTTTTTCATTATAATCATAATCAGAAACTATTGCGTTAACTGGGCACTCAGGTTCACAAACTCCACAATCAATACACTCGTTCGGATTAATAACTAGCATATTTTCACCTTCGTAAAAACAATCAACTGGACAAACTTCTACACAAGTAGTGTGTTTACATTTAATACATTCATCCTTTACGATATATGTCAAATTTTCTTCCTTTCCAAAGTTATACTCATCTTAATTTCTCCGCTAAGCTTATCAGAAAAATAAATTAAACCACAAATTCTTCTCATAAGATTTGATTCATACTCATCACTAATATCATTAGAAATGATTATTTTCCAAAGTTCTTTTATAACTCTTGCCTTGAAATCTTGAGAACTCTTTTTAATAATATTGGTAAAGTCTAGTAATTGGTTAGAATTATTCTCTAAATTTTCAGCCTCTTTAAGAATTTGCTCTACGATTTCTCCTTTTCCAGCGAAAGATTTTATAAAAAGCAAAATTATATTTTTTTCTTTATCACTATAGTGTTCATCAATTTTAGCAGCATGAACTAATAATGCAGCTATACCGGTTAATTGTTTTTTGTCTAGTTTACTCATCACTTAATATTTAAGGATAAAAGTTTCTCAAACGGGCTTGTAATTTTCTTATTTTTTGAAATCTTTTTATCTTTATTCCTATCACCATAAAAAATATATGTATCTTTATCTTTATCTTTTTTATAATTCATTAAATCCATTAATTTATAAAAGTTTTCTTTTGAACAACCTAATAAATTCATCATATCTGAAGTTATTGTAAATTTACGATTTTTAGTCTTATCTAGAATGCTTATAAATAATTTTTCTAAAATATCAACTCTTACAAAGAAATCTTTAAAACTTTCAAAACCACATAATAGAAGAAAATTTTTGTTATAATTTTCATTAACTAAAAAGTTTAAACCTGATTTGGGTATTTGATTTTTAGGCGAGAGATTATAAAACAATTTCCATAAATTTACTCTCAAACTGACAGCTTTTGGTTTTAACATTTTTGGTAAATAAATATGATATCTCCCTAATTTAACACCCATACCCCAAAGTTTTTTTCTTTCATCTTTTGAAACTAAACTAATTATATTTTCTATTTTATTTCTTTTCATTACACCATTATTTTCGTAAATTTGAAAAACTAGAGCTCTTAAATATTGGTTTGTGATCTTAATTTTTGTCAAATTTAGAAGATCACCTAATTCTTCATTTATATAATTTGACATCCAATCCTTTAAAAAAATATTTAAATCGTCCTTTGAATTTTTTGGTAAAGCATCATCAGCTATAATTTCAATTTCTGGATTTAAATAATTCTCCCCTTTTTTTATTCTAGCTATAGGGTTTCCATTCCAGTAAATTTTATGATCCTCTTGTAAAATAATTTTTTTATCTTTGACTATTTTATTTACCCTCTCCATTAATTCTTTGTGAATTCCTCTTCTTGCAGCTTTTTTAATAGACTTAATGTCTGTGTCGAGAGTACTAGAAGTAAACTCTACAACAAATTTTAATCCTTTGAGCTCACCGATATCTTGACCATCTATTAAAACTTTGTTTTCTTCACTTACTTCAGTTTTTAAAACAAGATCTTGTTTAAGTCCTTTGGATAAAATACTAATTTTTTTATCGATAAAACTCCTTGTAAGTTCCTGGTGAAGTTTGTCGGATAAATTATCTTCTATATTTTTAGTAAATTGGACCCAATAATCTGAATTTTCTACCCAGTTTTTTTTATTTGCTACATATGACCAGGTTCTAACATTTGATATTCGATTAGCTAAAACATCTATATTACCATGTTTTTTCTCTAAACCTTTTAGTTGCTCTTTCATATACTCATTGGGTATTCTTTTTTTTCTTGTAGATAAAAATTTAAAAACTGTATCTACAACATTGATGTGTTGACCATATGCTTTTTTTTCAAAGTCAGGAATTTGACAACATTCCCACAAAAGTTCTAAATTTTGAGAGTATAAAGAATTATTTTCTCCTTTTTTCAAAAGATGTCTAAGTACGCTTTCGTCAACAGAGTCATTAATTCTAATTAAATTTTTATTAGTTGGCTTCAACTCTAATGAAGCAATAAGATTTTCTTGACTTTTAAAGTCTAATTTAGAATTACGCCAATAAAGCATTTTTGTTTCAGGCAAATGATGATTTTCTATTTTTTCAATTTCATCTGAATTTAAACTTTCACAATCTCCAGTAGTTCCAAAATTACCATCATTTTTGTATCTACCAGCTCTTCCTGCTATTTGAGAAATTTCAACTATACTTAATCTTCTGGTTTTTTTTCCGTCAAATTTTTTAAGATTAGAAAAATAAATCTCATTAATGTCCATATTTAAGCCCATACCGATTGCATCAGTTGCAACTAAATAACCAACATCACCTGACTGATAAAGTTCTACTTGTGAGTTTCTTGTCTTAGGACTTAATGACCCCATTATAACAGCCGCTCCTCCTTTCTGTCTTCTAACTAGTTCTGCCAGGGCGTAAACTTCTTCAATTGAAAAAGCAATTATAGCGGCCTTACCATCAAGCCTTGATATTTTTTTGTAACCAGAATAAGTAAGTTTTGAGAAGCGTTCTTGTCTAACAAATTCAACATTTTTAACCAGATCCTCAATTATTTTTTTCATAACTTGCGAACCTAAAAACATTGTTATTTTTTCTCCCCTTAGATTAAGGAGTCTGTCTGTAAAAACATGTCCCCTTTCTCTATCCGCACACATCTGAATTTCATCTATAGCGATAAAATCAACTATTTTATCTTTTGGCATCGACTCAACTGTACAAATAAAATAATCAGCAGAACCTGGAACAATTTTTTCTTCTCCTGTAATTAGGGCAACTTTTTCTTTACCAACTTTTTTCACACACTTATCGTAGACTTCTCTAGCGAGAAGTCTCAAGGGAAGGCCAAATATTCCACTCTCGTATTGGAGCATTTTTTCAATAGCCAAATATGTTTTACCAGTATTAGTGGGCCCTAATAGCGCTACTATTTTTTTTGAGGATATATCCATTTTTGTGTCAGATATTTCTTTTTATACTATATATAGATCAGCATTGAGAACAAAATAAGATTAAAACATGACCGAATCAATTTGTCAAATGTTCTGATTAAAATTTTCAAAATTTGAATTGACTTAAAACCCTCACTCCCCGTATATAAATAATTACTTTTATTAGAAGTTATAATGAGAAATATAATAAAGAAAAAAGTAATCAGTCTAAAACCATCAGCTACTTTAGCAATTAACGAAAGATGCAAGGAACTTATTGCTCAAGGCAAGAAAATATATAGATTTGGATTTGGACAATCCCCATTTCCAGTTCCAGAAAAAATCGTAGAAGTTTTAAAAAAGAATGCACATAGAAAAGATTACTTGTCGATACAAGGTTTACCTGAACTTAGACAAGCTATAGCTACTCATCTGAATAAAAAAACTAAAAACACTTTTTCTAAAGAAAATGTATTAGTAACGCCCGGGTCAAAAGAAGCAATGTATTTGATGCATGTTGTTTTCGATGGAGAAATTATTTTACCCTCATCTAGCTGGGTTTCTTATGCACCTCAAGCAGAACTTGCTAATAATAAAACTCATTGGCTTCAAACATCTTATGAAAATAATTGGTTCCCAACAGCACAGGCATTAGAAAAAAAAATAAAATCTATTAAGAGCAATAAAATTCTTTTAATATTAAATTCTCCTAATAATCCTTCAGGAACTATCTGTAATAATTTCAAAGAGTTAGCACAAGTTGCTAGAGAAAATAAAATCATTATTTTGTCTGATGAAATTTATACAGATATAACTTTTAATAATAGATATGAGTCAATTTCAACTTATTACCCTGAAGGAACATTAATTAGCGGAGGATTAAGTAAGTGGTGTGGCGCTGGTGGATGGAGGTTGGGTTTTCTTGCTGCTCCGAGCGAGTTACATGATTTCTTAATAAACGTAAAAGCAGTCGCCAGCGAGACTTACTCGACTGTTAATACTCCGGTTCAGTACGCCGCTGTTGAAGCTTATAATGGAGACTATGAGGATTATAAATTTAAAGTTAGAAATATATTAAATTCAGTGGGTCAATATGTATATAAAAAACTCAAATCCAATAAAATTTTTATGAATCCTCCTCAAGGTGGACTTTATGTTATGCCTGAATTTATGAATTCAAAATTTAAATCATCTGCAGAGTTATGTGATGTTATTTTAAAAGATACTGGTGTTGCAATGTTGCCAGGTTCAGATTTTGGATTTAAAAAAGATAAAATGGTTACAAGATTGAGTTTTACAGATTTTGATGGAAAAAAATTTTTAGAGGGCATTAATACCCATAATCAACTAGAAGATGAAGTTATTGAAAAATACGCACCAAATGTTGTAAAAGGTATAGAGGAGCTGTCAAAATGGTCCAAGAATTTGTAGTTTTCTCTTTACGCAAGTCTTACAAAATAGTTAAATCTTAAATTATAAACAAACGAGGGGTATAAATGAAAAAAATAATATCAACGATATCTGCAATTTTAGTAACTTTGGCTTTTTCAAGCCCTATTACTTCAGTTGCAAACTCAGCTGAGTTCTTCACTATTGGAACAGGCGGTCCTACTGGAGTTTATTTCCAAACTGGTAACGCAATTTGTAAGATGTTACATAAATCAGCGATAAGTGCTGAACATGGAAGAAAAAAAGGAACAGCTAAAGGATACAGATGTACTGCTCCTTCTACTGGTGGTTCAAACTATAACATTGGGCAAATCAAAGATGGTGAATTTCAATTTGGTGTAGCACAGTCAGACTGGCAGTTTCACGCAGTGAATGGTTCTAGTAAATGGGAAGGAAAACAGTTCAGTAATTTAAGAGCTGTATTTTCTGTACACAATGAACCTTTCCAAATTTGGGCTAGCAAAAAATCTAAAATTAAAGATTTTAAAGGCTTAAAAGGAAAAACAGTAAACATCGGTAATCCAGGTTCTGGTCAAAGAGGAACAATGGAAGAGCTAATGAAAGCTATGGGAGTTGACAATAGTTACTTCAAAACAACTACTGAGTTAACTTCATCTGAGCAAGTTAAAGCTCTTTGCGACGGAAAAATAGATGCATTCGGATATTCAGTTGGATTTCCAAATGGCGCTATGGAGCAAGCAGCAACTTGTAAAGCAAAAGCTAGCCCAATTAATTTAACTGGTGCGCCAGTTCAAGGTTTAATTGACGGAGCTGACTATTATGCTAAAGCTGTAATTCCATCAGGGACTTACTCAAATCAGAAAAAAGATGCTACAACTTTTGGTGTTAAAGCAACAGTTGTTACAAGTGCAGATGTTTCTGAAGAGCTTGTATACTTAGTTACAAAAGCAGTAATGGAAAACTTTGATGATTTCAGAGCTCAACATCCTGCTTTCGGACCTCTGGAAAAGAAAAATATGATAGCTGATGGTTTATCAGCTCCATTACATCCAGGTGCTATTAAGTATTATAAAGAAGCTGGATTAATGTAATTCAACTTTCTATTTTAACTAAAAAAGGCCCAATAATTTTTGGGCCTTTTTTTTAGAATAATGTATTCTACTTAAAATGAATCAAACTATTCAAAGTAAGATTAAAGACAGAATTCAAGAAGATATTTCTCCAACTCGCAATCTATCTGGTTTACATTTAAAAATAATTTTTAGTATAGCAATTCTTTGGACCTTATTTCAACTTTGGTATGCATCTCCATTTCCATTTTGGTTTAATTTTGGAATGTTTAAAGGTTTACCTGCAAGGGCAATACACTTGGGTTTTGCTTTAACCTTAACTTTTTTAATTTTTCCGATCACTAGAGGAAAAAAAATTTCAATTTTTGATATTCTCATTAGTATTATTGCTGCATTTTGCTGTTTATACATATATTTCTTTTATGACGATCTCGTTAATAGAGGTGGAATACTTTTAATAAAAGAAATATTCGGATTTAAAGTTCCAGTAGAACTTATTATAGGCACCATTGGTATTATAATATTATTAGAAGCCACAAGACGAGCTATAGGATTACCTTTAGTTATAATTGCTATTTGCTTTCTATTATTTTCATATTTTGGGAAATACGCACCTGATATTATTTCTCATGGAGGTCTTTCTATAAAAAGATTAGTCGGATTTCAATGGTTTGATCAAGAAGCAATATTTGGGATACCAATTGGTGTTTCTGTAGATTTTATTTTCTTATTTGTACTTTTTGGAGCATTACTAGAAACTGCTGGAGGGGGGAAATATTTTTTAGATTTAGCATTTGCTATGGTTGGTAAAATGAGAGGAGGACCTGCTAAAGCTGCAATCCTAGGATCTGGAATGACAGGAATGATCTCAGGTTCATCAATCGCTAACACAGTTACAACAGGAACTTTTACAATTCCAATCATGAAAAAAACTGGTTTTTCACAAGAGAAAGCAGGAGCCATTGAAGTTTCATCTTCAGTAAATGGGCAAATAATGCCCCCAGTTATGGGAGCTGCAGCATTTGTAATGGCAAGCTTCATAGGTGTTACTTATTTTGAAGTGGTAAAGCATGCCTTTTTGCCTGCTGTAATTTCATATATCGCACTGTTTTATATATCTCATCTTGAAGCACTTAAATTAGGTCTCAAGGGCATGGATGATGCTGATGTCCCTCATTTAAAGAAAACTTTTTTATCCGGCCTTCATTTTTTAATACCTATTTTTGTTTTAATTTTTCTACTTGTTTACATGAGATACACTGCAGGTTTTTCTATTTTTTATGCAACTATTTCTTTAATCCTAGTGAATTTGATTAATCGTGTTATTAAAAACTCAGATTTTAAAATTGGCCTGATTGAGTGGTGGAACCAAACTATTATAGGTCTGCAAAAAGGTGCAATCAATATGGTAGGAGTTGGAATTGCAATTGCGACAGCAGGCATAATAGTTGGAGCAGTTGGTTCTACAGGATTAAGCACTAATTTAATTATAGTTATTGAGACAATAGCCAGAGACAATGTAATTATATTAATTTTATTAACTATTCTGCTTTGTTTACTTCTAGGTATGGGTCTTCCAACCACTGCAAATTATGTTGTAGTTGCCTCACTTATGGCTACCGTCCTAGTGGATGTTGGAAACGCTTCAGGGTACATCTTCCCCTTAATAGCTGTTCACTTATTTGTGTTTTATTTTGGTCTTATGGCCGACGTTACACCACCAGTTGGCTTAGCATCTTATGCTGCTGCTGCAATTTCTGGAGGCGATCCTTTAAAAACTGGGCTTCAAGCGATTTGGTACAGTCTAAGGACTGGTATTCTACCAATAGTATTTTTATTTAATCATGAACTTTTACTAATCGGTGTAGATAATTTATGGCAAGCTTTAATGGTAATAATCACCTCTCTAATTGGAATTTTGATTTTTACTTCTGCAACTCAACAATGGTTTATTAATAAATTAAGATGGTATGAAATTGTAGCCTTCTTAATTATTTCACTATCATTTTTAGCTCCAGATTATGTATTAAGTAAATTTTATCCCAAGTATAATGATCAAAAACTTACTGCCAAGAATATTCAAAGTTTAACATTAGACCCATCTAAAGAAGTTCACATTAAAGTTACAAGATTATCAGAGTATGGAGAAAGATATAAATTGTTTGTCATAGATAAAGGAAAATTTGAAAATAAATATAATCTAAAAGAGTTTGGGGTAACTGTTTTTGAGGAAAATAACCAACTTAAAGTAGATAAATTAAATTGGAAAGGGGAAGCTAAAAAATCTGGAATACAAATAGGGGATATTATAAGCAATTTTAAAATTGAAAATCCAGAGCGTCCTAATAAAGCTATCGTCTATCCATTTGCTTCTTTTTTATTAATTATTTTTGGATATTTAAATTACAGAAGAAAGAAGAATTAAGATTTTAAAATTTTCCAAATACCTGAAGCTGTAGCAACTATATTTTCTGAACTACTTATTTTACTAGTTATAAATACTAGAGTATTTGTTTTTCTTTGTATTTTGACTTTCGTTAAAAGTTTCTGGCCCAAACTAGCTGCTCTTATAAATTTCATTTCCAAAGAAATGGTTACACATCTTTTGTTTCCTGACACTTGATGAGCCGCATTACCCATTCCTGTATCTGCAACAAACATAAGAAATCCACCATGAGCCATTTTTGCTGTATTAAGATGTATTTCTTTCACTTCACAATGATACTCGTAATTTGAGTCATCCAATTTTTTGCCTATCAAACCTCCAACGTGTGCAGAGTATCCTGATTTAGTTTCGTCCATATTTCCTTTTATCATACATTGGTGCCAGTTGTGAAAAAATAACAGCTGATAAGATTATAATTATTCCAAAGATTTTATATTCATTAAGGAACTGATCTAAAATAAACCAAGCTGCTATCGATGCAAAAACTCCCTCTAATGAAAATATTATTGCAGCCGGTGCTGGCGATAAGTGTTGAAGAGCAATTATTTGAAGTAAAAATGCAAACCCACTAGATAAAATACCCGCATAAAGTAGTTCACCTGCTTCTAAAGATAAAAGTTTGAAAGAAATTAATTCTATTGAAGCCGCCGGTATAGCTGAAAGTATTGCTGCGATTAAACATTGGAAAGCTGCTATAGTTATTGGGTAATTAAATATTTTTAAAAATTTTGATACATAAACAATATGAAGTGCCCAAAAAAAAGCTCCTACGACAACTAAAGAATCTCCAAGTCTTACTCTATAATTATCCAATTCACTTAAGAACAATCCTCCTAGTAAACACATCATAACGGCTGGCCAAACAGATTTATGTATGCTTTTTGAAAAAAGAAAGTAAGCAAGCACTGGCACTATAACTACATATAAAACGGTAAATACTGCCGAGTTAGCTACATCAGTATATAATAAAGAAATTTGTTGAAATATATTTCCTCCTGCTAAAAAGAAACCTAATAAAAACATATTTGCTAGAATAATTTTAAAATTTGATTTTATTTTTACTATTTTTTTAAATTCAAAAATAAAAAAAAATGGTAATAAAGCAAAAAAACCCAAAAGCAATCTCGCAGCTGAAAAAGTCCAAGGACCTATGTAATCCATTCCAGTATCTTGGGCAATAAAAGCTGTACCCCATAGAAAAGAACATGAAACAGCACAAATTAATGAAAGTGTTCCTTTGTTCATTTAAACTGCCAATTTGAAAGCAAAGTCTTTACCCAAACTTTCTCCTAGATGAACGCAAAATCTAGCACCTTCAGCACCATCAATTAATCTATGATCATAGGACAACGATATTGGAAGCATCTTTCTTATAATGAATTTACCATCAACTCTTTTTATTTTTTCAAAAGCTTTTCCTACACCAAGAATTGAAATTTCAGGCGGGTTAATAATTGGGGTAAAAAAGTTTCCTCCAATACCTCCTAAGCTTGAAATTGTCATTGATCCTCCAAAAAATTCTTTTTTTTTTATTTTCAATTCTCTACATAATTTACTTACTCTTTTTAACTCCTCATAAATTTCTCTAAGACTCAATTGATCAACATTTCTTATTTTTGGCACCATTAAACCATGAGGTGTGTCCACAGCAAAACCAATATGAAAATATTTTTTAAAGATTATTTTGTTATTTTGGCTATCAAGAGATGCATTAAAATTAGGATACTTTTTTAGTGCATTAACTACTGCTCTTGTTACAAAAGCAAGGGGACTAATTTTAATTTTTTCACCTGTGTAATGGTCTATTAAAGATGTTCGGAACTGTTCCATTTCTGTTATATCAATTTCATCATGTTGAGTTACATGAGGAATTTCTGTCCAAGATTTAACAAGTTGTGGACCAGATAATTTTTTAACTCTTGGTAGATCTTTAACCTCTACTAAACCAAAAGCTTCGTGTGGATATTCCTCTATATCGATTTTTTTTTCAATTTTACCTTTATTTACAGAAACTTGGGATTTAACAAAATTTTTAATATCTTCTTCAGTTACCCTTCCAGACCTTTGAGTTCCAGAAACCTCATTAATATTTGTACCTAGTTCTCTCGCGAATTTTCTCACTTTAGGACTGGCAGATTTAACTTTTTTAGATTTTGACATTATTAAAGTTTTGTTGGAAATAATTTTTCTTGATCAATATTATATTTTTTTATTGCATTTTTTGCGTCTGTAGAAGCAATTAACTGTTCATTCGCTAAAGCGCTCAATGTATAAGCAACTATATGTTCCTTATCTACCTCAAAAAATTTTCTTAAATTTTTTCTAGTATCACTTCTTCCATATCCATCTGTTCCTAAAGCATAAAATTGTTTATCAGTATAAGGTCTTATTTGGTCAGAGAAGGATCTAGTGTAGTCAGAAGCCGCAACTATAGGACCATCTCTTTTTTCAAAACACTTTTGAACATAGGATTTTTTTCTTTTTTCATTAGGATTTAAAAGATTCCATCTCTCAGTTTCCATGCCATCTTTTCGTAATTCATTAAAACTAGTTACACTCCAAACGTCGGAATCAATATTGTAATCTTTTGATAAAATTTTTGCAGCAGCGATAATTTCTCTTAAAATTGTTCCTGAACCCAATAATTGGACTTTTGTTTTCCCCTTATTATTATTTTCTTGAAATAAATATATTCCTTTGATTATGCCCTCATCGCATCCTTTTGGTTTTTCTGGATGAGGATAATTTTCATTCATAGCTGTGATGTAATAAAAAATATTTTCCTTTTTTTCATGCATTCTTCTAATTCCATCTCTTAGTATTATTCCCATCTCGTAAGTAAATGTTGGATCATAACTAACACAATTAGGAATATTAGAAGCTAACAAATGACTATGACCATCCTGGTGTTGCAACCCTTCTCCAGCTAAAGTTGTTCGACCAGCCGTAGCTCCAATTAAAAACCCTCTAGCTTGAGAATCTCCTGCAGCCCACGCTAAATCTCCAACTCGTTGAAAACCAAACATAGAATAGAAAATATAAATTGGAATCATTTCTAAATCATGATTTGTATAAGATGTTCCAGCTGCAATCCAAGATGACATAGCACCTGACTCAGTTATTCCTTCCTCCAACACTTGACCGCTTTTATCTTCTCTGTAAGAACTTAGTTGCTCCGAATCCACTGGCTCATATTTTTGTCCTTCGTGAGCATATATTCCAATTTTTTGAAAAAAACCCTCCATACCAAAAGTTCTTGCCTCATCAGGAATGATTGGAACTAATCTTGGTGAAAAATTTTTGTCTCTAAGAAGAGCAGTGAGCATTCGAACAAGCGCCATAGTTGTTGACATTTCTTTATCACCTGTGGACTTCATAAAAGGCTCAAAAATATCTTTAGGAGGTGTTTTTATTGCTTTAGCAAAAGATGATCTTTCTGGAATAAAACCACCAAGTTTTAATCTTTTATCTTTTAAATATTTTATTTCCTCAGAATTTTCATGTGGTTTAAAATATTCAATATTTTTTACTTGTTTGTCGGTTAGCGGAACACCGAATCTATCTCTGTAGTACAGCAAATCTTTTTCATCAAGTTTTTTTTGTTGATGGGTAGTGTTCATACTTTCCCCAGATTTACCCATACCATAACCTTTAATAGTTTTTGCCAAAATAACTGTTGGAGAGCCTTTATGCTGCATTGCTGTGTGATATGCCGCATAAACCTTATGAGGATCATGTCCTCCTCTATTTAATTTCCAAATATCTTTATCGGTCATTGCAGATACTAATTCTTTTAATTCAGGATATTTTCCAAAAAATTTATCTCTAACATACGATCCACCTTTTGCTTTAAAAGCTTGATATTCTCCATCTACACACTCGTTCATTCTTTTTACTAGTAAACCAGTTTTATCTTTGGTTAATAATTGATCCCAATACGAACCCCAAATCACCTTAATTACATTCCAGCCTGTACCTCTAAAACTTCCTTCAAGTTCTTGAATAATTTTCCCATTTCCTCTTACGGGTCCATCAAGTCTTTGAAGATTACAATTAATTACAAAAATTAAATTATCAAGTTTTTCTCTTGCAGCTAATCCAATTGCACCAAGTGATTCAGGTTCATCCATTTCACCATCCCCTAGGAAGACCCAAATTTTTCTACCTTCATCTTTTACCAATCCTCTATTAATCAAATATTTTAGGAATCGCGCCTGATAAATTGCCATGATTGGCCCAAGACCCATAGAGACGGTTGGGAATTGCCAGAAGTTAGGCATTAACCATGGATGAGGATATGAAGACAATCCACCCGCAGAAACTTCTTGTCTAAAACCGTCTAACTGTTTTGCTGTTAGTCTTCCTTCTAAAAATGCTCGAGCATACATCCCTGGAGCTGAGTGTCCTTGAAAATAAATCAAGTCTCCTCCAAATTTATTATTTTTTGCTCTCCAAAAGTGATTCATTCCAACATCGTAAAGAGTAGCTGCTGAAGCAAAAGTTCCGATGTGACCACCAAGTTCAGAACTTTTTTTATTAGCCTTTACAACCATAGCAGCTGCATTCCATCTAATGTAAGCTCTTATTTTTTTTTCAATATTTTGGTCTCCAGGTGATTTTATTTCAGATTCTGGCGGTATAGTATTTATATAAGGAGTAGTTCTAGTGTCTGGTAAAACCAAACCTGATTTATAAGCTTGATTTATAACTTTATTTAATAAATAACTTGCTCTTGAGGGGCCATCATTTTCTATTACAGAATTAAGAGAATCAATCCACTCATTGGTTTCTTCAGGGTCTATATCGTCTTTAGAAGCTGGTGCTGCAAATACTTTTTTAACCTCCTTGATCGATTCCCCATCCTGTTTAATGACATTTTCAGTTTGTAAATTTCCATTAGTTTTCTGTTCATCTGTTTTTTCTGGCAACTTTTCAGTTTTGATTTCTTCTTTGGTTTCTGTTTCAGAATCTATCGCTTTGGCGCTGTCCATTGTTGCCAACAGGCTGCCTTGAGAAACTTTATCACCCACTTTAACTTTTACTTCTTTAATTTTTCCAGTTTCTGGAGAAGGAACTTCTACACTTGATTTGTCACTCTCTATGGTAACTATTGGATCATTTTTTTTTATTTGATCACCTGGTTTTATGAGTATTTCAATAACCTCTACGTTTTTAAAGTCGCCTATATCTGGTACAGAAATGTTTTGAGCCATATAATTATATTATAAACAGGATTGGAACTTATTTAAAATTGAATTGACAATAAATAAAAAAATAACTGTTAAAATTAACATTTTTGCCACATTTTAATCTTTTTTGAGCCTACTTGGGTATGGAGAATAGAGCGGTGAAGTGGATAATAAACATTTTTTTTAAAAGGAAAAAAATAAAGTCTAACGAGGCTTTAATAACACAAAAATTTTTACTCAAAAAATATCTGTTAAGATAACTCTATAAAAGTTAAGTTATTAATATGAATAAACTTTTGTGGAAACCCTCTGAAGAAAAAATAAAGGGATCGTTATTAGAAAAGTTTGTAAACAGTTTAAATATTGAAAAAGATAGAAATTTTAATAATCTGTGGAGATGGAGCAATAAAGAACCAGAAAAGTTTTGGTCAAAACTTTGGGATTTTAGTGAAATAGTCGGACATAAAGGTGAAAAAATATTAAAAAAAGATAAAACTTTTAATAAGAATACTTTTTTTCCTGATTCAAAAATAAACTATGCTGAAAATTTGCTTAAGAAAAAAAATAATGAACTTGCTATTAATTTTTTATCAGAAAATGGATTTGAAGAGAGCATAACTTGGCAACAACTTTACGATAAAGTTTGTAAATTATCATATTTTTTTAAAAAAATTGGGATAAAAAAAAATGATAGAGTAGCTGCATACGTGCCAAATAAAATTGAGACAGTTATAAGCTTTCTTGCAAGTTCTAAAAATGGATCAATCTGGTCTTCTTGTTCACCAGATTTTGGGGTTGAAGGAGTTATAGATAGGTTTTTGCAAATTGAACCAAGAATTCTAATAACTTGCGATTATTACTACTACAATGGAAAAAAAATAAATATCTTACAAAAAGTAGATGAAATTTTAAAAAAAATTCCTTCAATAGAGAAAGTCTTAGTTTTTTCTTACGATAAGAAAGAAAAAATAAATAAGAAAAATTATTATAATTTTGATGAGATATTAAAAGAATCAAAATTAGATGAAATCTTTGAGAAATACGAGTTTAATCATCCTATTTATATTTTATATTCTAGTGGAACGACTGGTAAACCTAAATGTATTACTCATGGAGCTGGAAATGTTTTAATAGAACATAATAAAGAATTTATGCTTCATTGTGACATTAGAGAAAGTAAAGTATTTTATTATACAACTACAGGATGGATGATGTGGAATTGGCTGATTGGAGCCTTAGGAACAAAGTCATCAATTTACTTATTTGACGGTTCACCTACTTATCCAAAAATAGATGTTTTACTGAACTACTGTCAAAATAAAAAATTTAATCTATTTGGAGTTAGTGCAAAATATATTGATTATTTAAAAAACGAAAAATTTAATTGTAAAAATATAGATCTAAGCTCTTTAAAAATTATTACTTCAACAGGATCTCCTTTGTCTAAAGAAAGCTTTAATTATGTTTATTCTAATATTAAAAAAGATATACATTTAGCATCAATCGCAGGAGGCACCGACTTAGTTGGTTGCTTAGTTTTAGGAAATTTATACTCAAGTGTTTATGAGGGCGAAATACAAGGACCAAGTCTCGGAATTGACGTTGATGTCTTTGATGAGTCCGGTAAAAGTGTGGACATTGGCATAAAAGGAGAATTAGTTGTAAAAAAACCATTTCCTACAATGCCAATTAAATTTTGGGATGACAAAGACGGAATTAAATACCAAAAAGCATATTTTTCTAAATTTAGTAATATTTGGCACCATGCAGATTTTACAGCTAAAACTAAAAATAACGGGTTTATTGTTTATGGCAGATCTGATGCAACTCTTAATCCTGGTGGAGTAAGAATCGGGACATCAGAAATTTATCAACAAGTTGAGAATATTGAATTTATTACAGAGGGGTTGGTAGTTGGTCAGGAATTTAAAGACGATGTAAGAATTATTCTTTTTATCACGACTAAAAATAATGAAGACATAAATGAAGATAAAATTAGAATAATAAAAGAAAAAATAAAAAAAAATTGTTCACCTAAACATGTACCGGCTTTTATTATAAAAGTTCCAGAAATTCCAAGGACTAAAAGTGGAAAGATTGTAGAACTAGCAGTTCGAAAGATTATTAATGGTGAAAAACTTGACAACAAAGAAGCTATAGCAAATCCCAATAGCTTAGACTTTTTTAAAAACTTATCTGAACTTAAATCTTAATTACCTTTCAACGCACATAGCAATGCCCATGCCACCACCAATACATAAAGTGGCCAAGCCTTTTTTTACATCTCTTTTTATCATTTCATGAATTAGAGTAACTAAAACTCTTGTTCCTGATGCACCTATAGGATGTCCCAAAGCAATTGCTCCTCCATTAACATTAACTTTCTCCTCTGGGATTGAAAGGGTTTTTAAAACAGCTAAACTTTGTGCTGCAAAAGCTTCATTAGCTTCAATTAAATCTAAATCCTTTACAGACCAACCAGCTAAATCAAGTGCTTTTTTTGATGAGGGTATTGGACCAGTACCCATTAACGCGGGATCAACACCGCAACTTGCCCAAGACTTTATTTTAACCAATTTTTCCAAACCTCTTTTATTAGCCTCTGTTTCATCCATTAAAACTATAGCAGCGGCCCCATCATTTATTCCCGAGGAATTTCCAGCAGTTACAGTTCCGTCTTTTTTAAATGCTGATTTTAAACGTTTGAGGGATTCTAAATTTGTACCTTCTCTTGGGTGTTCATCTTTTGCGAAGCTTATTTCAGATTCTTTCGATTTAATTTTAAAAGCAGTTATTTCATCATTAAATTTATTTTTCTCTTGTGCCTTTAAAGCTTTAGTTTGTGAGTTAAAAGCAAATTTGTCCTGTTCATCTCTTGTTATTTGAAACTTTGTTGCAACATTTTCAGCAGTAACACCCATATGATAGCCATTAAAAGCATCCCAAAGACCGTCCTTAATCATAGTATCTATAAGCTCAGTATTTCCTAATTTTTTTCCATTTCTTATAAAAACAGCGTGAGGAGAAGTAGACATACTTTCTTGCCCCCCAGCTATAACGATTTTAGAGTCCTTTGAATTAATACTTTGAAAACCTGAAGCTATTGATCTTAACCCGGAACCACAGACCTGGTTCACAACGTAAGCGGGCTTTTCTTTTGGTAAACCACATTTTATTGCTGCCTGTCTAGCAGGATTTTGCCCAGCTCCACCTGTTAAGACTTGACCCATGATAACTTCGTCAATTTCTTCATTCTTTAGTTTAGAATTTTTAATAACATCAGAGATTACCGAAGCACCTAGTTCATGCCCGGGTACACTTTTAAGAGAGCCACCCAAAGAACCGATAGCCGTTCTTTTGGCAGATGTTATTACTACTGTATTTTTTTCTGACATGTTATTTATATTACAGATTTATAACCTTTATTTACAGGCTTTTTTTTGATAATTGATTAGTTATGCGCCTGTAGCTCAACTGGATAGAGCGCTTGGCTACGGACCAGGAGGTTCTGGGTTCAACTCCTAGCAGGCGCACCATTGATTTTAATGCATTTAAAATATAAGTAATTAAGAAGATGAAATTTTTAGCTAATCTATCACTCACAAAATCAATTATTGTTTTTTTTATAATTGTCTTTATTATTTTGATGATTTTAACCTGGGCTTTATGAGTAAGCGATAAATAGAATAAGCACTCCTAAGAGTATTCTGTATCCCACAAAAATATTAAGATTAAAATTTTTGATATATTTTAAAAAATATTTAATAGTTAAATATGAAGTAATAAAAGATAAAAAAATAGCTAGTAAATTTATTAAGGAAAAATTTATATTTTTAGAAACAAAAATATTTTGTAAACCATATATGCTCACAGCTGCTAAAATAGGTATTGATAATAAAAATGAAATTTTTGCAGATTCAACTCTTTCAAATTTAAGTGTCCTGGCTGCTGTGATAGCTATCCCAGAACGACTAACACCCGGTATTAGTGATAGCACTTGTAAAAAACCTACATATAAAGCTGATTTAAAACCAAAGTCTTTGTTAATCTTTTTCCTATTTTCAAATTTGTCACTGATATAAAGTAAAATACCAAAAACAATAGTTGTCCAACCTATTACCTTCATATTTCTTAATTGATCAATTAAATTATATTTAACTAAAAGATAACCAGTTATTATAAGTGGAATAGAGGAAATAAAAATTTTTAAAAACAACTCTTTATTCTGAAAAAAATTTAAAATTTCTGTTCTAAAATAAAGAATGATTGCAAAAAAAGATCCGATATGAAGACTGACATCTATAGAGAGATTTTGATTAGAGTAATTAAAATATTTAGATATTATAATTAAATGCGATGAAGAGCTTACGGGTAAAAATTCTGTAATTCCTTGTACAATTGACAGAATAAATATTTCAATCATTTCATATATACTTATATTTTAAGATTGTTTTTTTATAGGCAAGCCAAAGTGCATAGCAGCTATGCATAAAATAAAGCTCATTTTACTGTATTTTTGAAAAAAAGGGTAATAGTTTATTACCTATTTTTGCTTTAATTTTTAATTTTTTTATATACTTTAATGATTATGGCAAAAGAAAAAATGTTAAAATTTACCAATATTGTACAGGAAACACCTGATAAGCGTGAAACTGATAGACGTAGAGGTGATTTTCACGAAATTTATAAAGAATATATTAATGCTAAAGCACAAGAGCAATCTAGCAGATGTTCGCAATGCGGAGTTCCCTTTTGTCAAGTCCATTGCCCCCTTCATAATAATATTCCTGATTGGTTAAAATTAACTGCTGAAGGTAGGTTAAAGGAAGCTTACGAACTCTCTCAAAATACAAATAATATGCCCGAGGTTTGTGGAAGAATTTGCCCTCAAGATAGATTATGCGAGGGCAATTGTGTAATTGAACAGTCAGGTCACGGGACTGTTACAATAGGTTCAGTAGAAAAGTATATTACCGAAACAGCATGGAAAGAAGGCTGGATCAAACCAATAAAAATTAAAAACGAAAAGAGGCAATCAATAGGTATAATTGGTGCAGGACCAGCGGGGTTAGCTTGTGCAGAGGAATTAAGAAAGTCTGGTTTTAAAGTTACAATATATGACAGGTATGATCGTCCAGGAGGATTGCTAATTTATGGTATACCTAATTTTAAATTGGAAAAGCATGTAGTAGAAAGAAGAACTAAACTTTTAAAAGACTCTGGCATTATATTTAAACAAAATTTTGAAGTAGGGAATAATTCTAGTTTAAAACAACTTAAGGAAAAACACGACGCTATTTTAATTGCAACAGGAGTTTATAAACCTCGTGAGATTGATTTACCCGGGAATAATCTAGGAAATATTTTTCCTGCGATGGATTTTTTAACTGCATCAAATCGAAAAGGTCTTGGAGATAATGTAAAAATGTTTGATGACGGAACTTTAAATGCCGAGGGTAAAGATGTAATAGTTATAGGAGGCGGTGACACTGCAATGGATTGTGTTAGAACCGCAGTTAGACAAAAAGCAAAATCAGTAAAATGCTTATACAGAAGAGACAAAGAAAACATGCCTGGCTCAGCTCGAGAAGTAAATAATGCTGAAGAAGAAGGTGTGAAGTTCATATGGCTTTCTAGTCCGAAGGAGTTTCTTGGCAATTCTTTTGTAGAATCAGTAAATATTGATAAAATGATCCTAGGAAAGCCAGATGCCTCAGGTAGAAAAAAACCTGAAATACAAAAAGGTTCAGAATTTAAAATTAAGACCGATTTAGTTATTAAAGCATTAGGATTTGATCCTGAAGATATACCGAAACTTTTTGGTGAATACGATTTGCAAGTTTCAAAATGGGGAACTATTCGAATAGATCTTAAGACTATGCAAACAAATATTAATGGAGTATTTGCAGCCGGGGATATTGTAAGAGGTGCTTCTCTAGTTGTTTGGGCAATAAGAGATGGAAGAGATGCAGCAAAACAAATAGAAATTTTTTTGAAAGATAAAGAGAAACTTAATCAAATTGAGAAAGTAGCTTAAATTATGAAAAGATACTTAAAAAATAAAAACTTTTTAATAAAAAATTTAGCTTACGACCCATCTACAGAGCACGATGCGTGTGGTGTTGGGCTTATCGCTTCAACCGATGGAAAAAAATCAAGAAAAATAGTTGAGTATGGAATTCAGGCATTAAAAGCAGTTTGGCATAGAGGGGCAGTAGATGCAGATGGTAAATCTGGTGATGGCGCTGGAATAAAATTAGAGATTTCGCCAGATTTTTTTAAAGAAAAAATATTGTCCACGGGTCATTCACATGATGAAAAAACTAGAGTTTGTGTAGGTATGATTTTTTTACCAAGAAATGATTATGCAAATCAAGAAAAGTGCAGATCAATAACAGAGACTGTTTTGCTTGAGGAAAACTATTATATTTATGGTTGGAGGCAAGTCCCAGTTAACCCCAAAGTTTTAGGTGAGAAAGCAGAAATGAGCAGGCCTGAGATTACCCAAGTTTTATTTAGAAAAAACGAGCATTTAGAGACAGACGATCTTGAAAGAGATCTTTTTGTTGTAAGAAAAAAAATAGAAAAATTAGCCCGAGATTCTCAACTAAAAGAATTTTATATTTGCTCTTTAAGTTCAAGATCTATCGTCTACAAAGGAATGTTTTTAGCAGAGTCTTTAGAAGACTTTTATCCAGATCTAAAAGATAAAAATTTTAAATCAAGATTTGCAATTTTTCACCAAAGATACTCCACTAATACTTTTCCTAGTTGGGACCTGGCTCAACCTTTTAGATCTTTAGCACACAACGGGGAAATTAATACAATTAAAGGAAATATTAATTGGATGAAAATTCACGAACAAGACATGTCTAGTTCTCTTTTTAAAAATGTTAATGACTTAAAACCTGTGATTAGAAGTTCATCCGACTCCGGAGCTCTTGACAATGTTTTTGAACTGTTAACTCATTCTGGGAAACTGGCACCACTAATTAAACTTATGATGATACCAGATGCTTGGTCCAAAAGGAGCAAAACTGTTCCAAAAAATCATCAACAACTCTTCAATTTTTTAAATAGCAGTATTGAACCTTGGGATGGACCTGCAGCAATTTGTGCGACTGATGCAAAATGGGTTATAGCAGCTACAGACAGAAATGGATTGAGGCCTCTTAGATATACCGTAACTTCTGACAATTTAGTTTTTGCGGGTTCAGAAACAGGAATGATAGAAATTCCTGAAGAAAAAATAATTTCTAAAGGTAGATTAGGTCCAGGGCAAATCATAGCTATAGAACTTAAAAAAGGTAAATTTTTTAAAGATGAACAATTAAAAAATTACATTTCTAAAGAGTATAAAAAATTCAATAAACAGATTGTTGATTTAGATAAAAAAGTTTCAAGCACCAAAGAAGCGCCCAGTTTCGTGAGAGATGAATTAAGAAGAAGACAATATCTTTCGGGTTTTAGCATTGAAGATTTAGAGCTTATTCTTCATCCAATGGTTGAAGACAGTAAAGAGACCACTGGTTCGATGGGAGATGATACTCCTGTTGCAGTTTTGTCGAGTCATTTCAGACCGGTTGCCCATTATTTTAGACAAAACTTTAGCCAAGTTACAAATCCTCCTATCGACTCTTTAAGAGAAAATAAAGTGATGAGTTTAAAAACCAGATTTGGAAATTTAGGAAATATTCTTGATTTTGATAATTTAACCGAGGACAATATCTATGTTTTAGACAGTCCTATTTTATCTAATTCACAATTTAAGAAATTTAAAAAATTATTTCAAAAAAATATAAAAATTTTGAACTGTACTTTTAATGTAAATTCTTCATTAAAAGACAGAATAGAAGCTATAAGATCTGAAGCTGAGGTAGCAGTCCGAGAAGGGAGCAAAACTCTAATTCTGAGCGATATTAAAGTTTCTAAAGATAGTGCAAACATTCCAATGATTTTAGCTGTTGGCGCTGTTCATTCACATTTGGTTAAACTTGGGTTAAGAGGCTATTGCTCTATAAATGTTGAAACTTCGGAAACTCTAGACACACATTCTTTTGCAGTTTTAATTGGTGTTGGTGCTACGACAATTAACCCTTACTTGGCCATTGACAGTATATATCAAAGATTTGAAAGAAAACTTTTTGGTAAACTAGATTTTGATACTTGTGTGAAAAGATTTAAAAAATCAATTGAAAATGGACTGTTAAAAATAATGTCTAAAATGGGAATTTCAGTCATTAGTTCTTATAGAGGGGGCTGTAATTTTGAGGCCGTTGGTTTAAGTAGAGCTATTGTTTCTGACTATTTTCCTGGCATGGTATCACGTATTTCAGGCATAGGAATTACTGGTTTTGAAGAAAAAATTAAAAAACTTCATCAAAAAGCTTATGAAAAAAATGTTTTTGTTTTACCAATTGGAGGGATCTATAAATATAGAAAGCTAGGCGAGGAACACCAATTTCAAGGGAATTTAATCCACGTTTTACAAACTGCAGTTGGAAATAAGTCTTACGAGACTTACAAAAAGTATTCAAAAGGAATGCATAATTTACCACCAATAAATTTAAGAGATCTATTGGAATTTAAGAAAGAGAGAAGTTCACTTGATGTAAATGAAGTTGAAAAGGTTGAGGAGTTAACTAAAAGATTTGGTAGTGGAAGCATGTCACATGGAGCATTATCAGAGGAAGCCCATGAAACGTTAGCTATTGGAATGAACAGAATAAAAGGCGCGTCCTGTAGCGGTGAAGGCGGAGAAGACTCAAAAAGATTTAAAAAATTAGAAAATGGTGACACTGCGAATTCTAGAGTTAAACAAGTTGCATCTGCAAGATTTGGAGTAACTGTAGACTATTTAAATAATTGTAATGAAATAGAAATTAAAATTGCACAAGGTGCGAAGCCTGGAGAGGGAGGTCAGTTACCTGGTTTTAAAGTTACAAAAGATATTGCAAGATTAAGACATTCGACTCCTGGTGTTACATTAATTTCCCCACCACCACATCATGACATTTATTCAATAGAGGATTTAGCACAACTAATTTACGATTTAAAACAAATCAATCCAAAAGCTAGAGTGGGTGTAAAATTAGTTGCTGCGACTGGTATTGGGACTATTGCAGCAGGGGTTGCTAAAGCTAAAGCAGATATAATATTAATTTCTGGTCACTCTGGTGGAACTGGTGCCAGTCCTCAAACTAGTATTAAGTATGCCGGTGTTCCATGGGAGATGGGCCTAACAGAAGCCAATCAAATTTTGACACTTAATAATCTGAGACACAAAGTAACACTAAGAGTTGATGGCGGCCTAAAGACAGGTAGAGATATAGTAATGGCAGCAATGATGGGAGCAGAGGAGTTTGGTATGGGCACTTCCTCATTAATAGCTATGGGCTGTATTATGGTTCGTCAGTGTCATTCTAATACATGTCCAGTAGGTGTTTGTACCCAAGATGAAAAATTAAGGAAAAAATTTACTGGCTCACCCGAAAAAGTTGTGAATTTTTTTCAATTTGTAGCTCAAGAAGTTAGAGAAATACTTGCTGAATTAGGATTTAAAAATTTGAGCGAGGTAATTGGTAGAACAGATTTACTTACTCAAATTAGTAGAGGCTCACCAAATTTAGATGATTTAGATTTAAATCCTTTACTAGTACAAGCTGATCCAGGAACTAATAAAAGATATTGTGAGCATAAAATAATTAATAAAGTTCCGGATACACTAGATGAAAAAATTTGGTTAGATATAAAAGATAAGTTTTCCGGCGATAAAAAAATTTCATTAAGTTACAACTCAAAAAACACTTATAGAGCTATAGGAACTAGATTATCTCATTATATATATAAGAAATTTGGCAAGGATAAATTAGATGATGACATTATTGAAATCAGATTAAATGGTTCAGCAGGTCAATCGCTAGGAGCTTTTCTATCAAAAGGTATTAAAATTTTAGTTGAAGGAGACTCCAATGATTATGTTGGCAAAGGTTTATCAGGAGGCAAAATAGTAATTAGGCCTCCAAAAAACTCTAATTTAATTTCAAAAAAAAATGTTATAATTGGAAACACAGTACTTTATGGAGCTACCAAAGGAAAAATTTTTGCTAGGGGTCAGGCTGGTGAACGTTTTGCAGTAAGAAATTCAGGAGGGATAGCTGTTGTAGAGGGTTGCGGGTCAAACGGTTGTGAGTACATGACAGGCGGAACAGTTGCAATATTAGGTGACGTAAGTGATAATTTTGCTGCTGGAATGACTGGCGGAATGGCTTTTGTTTACGACCCAGAAAATAAATTCAAAAATTTTGTAAATAATGAGTCAGTTGTTTATCAGACTCCCGAAAGTCTGTATTGGATTGATCAACTTAAAAAGCTAATAGAAGAGTATTATGAAGAAACTAGCTCCGAAACTGCTGGAACAATACTTAATAATTTTTCATTAGAAATTAAAAAATTTAAACAAGTTTGCCCTATAGAGATGCTTGATAAGTTAGAAAATCCAATTACATTAAAAACAAGTAAATCTAAATCAGCTTAATGACAAATAAGGATAAATTCTTTTTTTTTGGTTTTGGACAGACCGCTAAGTATCTTATTAATAATTTGGCACAATCTAAAAAAAAATTTAGTTTTAATGCTACTAATACAAAACGAACAAGCTTTAAAACCTTTGGTAAAAAAAAATTTAAATCTTTTAAGTTCAGAGATAAGTCTTATGACAAAAAATTAATCAATGAATTAATACAAGCTGATTATATATTGATTTCAATACCCCCACAAAAAAAGAGAGACGTTGTTCTTAAAAGTTTTGGCAATTTATTAATAAATTCGAAATTTAAAAAACTTATTTATTTATCAGCTACAAGTGTTTACGGAAATCATAATGGAAAATGGGTAAATGAGAATTCTAAACTTAAAGGAAGGACTAAATTTGGTTTGGGAAGAAAAATTGTAGAAAAAGCTTGGTTAAAATTTAGAGACTTAAACAATCTTGATATCAACATACTACGTGTATCTGGTATTTATTCAAAAGAAAATAACGTTCTAAAAAAAATTTCTAAAACAAATATTTACGTAAAAGAGAAAAAATATTTTTCAAGAATTCGAATAGAAGATTTAGCTCAAATTATTAAAAAAATGTTTTTTTCACAAAAAAAGTTTATGGTACTCAATGCTTCAGATGATAAACCAGCAACAAATATAGAGGTAGCAAATTTTGCAGCAAAACTTTTAAAAATTAAAAATTTAAAACCTGTTCCAATAGCAAAATTTAAAAATAAAATGATAAAAGAATTTTATAAAGACTCAAAAAAAGTAAGTAATAAAAATATGAAAAACAAGTTGCAGATTAAACTTAGGTTTCCTACATATAAAGAAGGATTAAAAAAATTGTTTAATTAATTTTTTAAGTTCCTTATTTATTTTTTTGAGATTTATTTTCTTTGACAAACTATGATCTCCATTTTTAATAATAAACATTTTTTTCTTTTTATTAGTAAATAATTTTAAGGTCTTTTTAGAAAAAATGATTGGAACGGTTTTATCATTTGTGCCGTGAAACAAAAGAGCAGGAATTTTTAATTTCATTTTTGAAAAAACTTTATTTTTTCTACCATCAAATATTAACTTTTTTGTAATCGGGTAAGTAGAGCCATAATCATTTTTTAACTCAAGAACGTTATTTTTTAAAATTTGACTTTTCATTTTTTTAGTGAAATTCTTCCACATTATTCTCTCAGTAAATTCAGGCGCTGATGCGATTCCAACAAATCCTATTAACTGTTTTTTAAAATATTTTGCTAAATTTAAAGCTATCCAACTACCCATACTAGACCCTATTAAAATAATTTTTTTATTTTTAGAAACTTTGTTTTTTATTAGATCTTTAGCATCGCTAGTCCATTTAGAAATAGATCCGTTTGTGAACTTTCCACTTGATTTTCCATGTCCAGAGTATTCGAATCTTAAGAACCCAATTTTTAATTTTTTGGCAAAATATTCAAAATTTAATGGTTTCTCTCCAACCATGTCAGACATGAAACCATGAAAAAAAATTAAAACTAATCCTTTTTCCTGATTTATTAAAGAATATCTAATTCTTCTATTTTGACTTGTTATATAAAATTTAATTTTTTTTTTCACAATTCTAAATATATAGATATATTGTAAGTATTCTATAATTTTGAATGTAAACTTATTTAATGAATATTCTACTTACTGGTGGAGCCGGGTACATTGGAAGTCACACATCTCTTTTGCTTATCGACAAAGGTCATGCGGTTACAATTTTAGATAATTTAATTAGCGGCAATTCTAAATTAATTCCTAATAAGGCTAACTTTTTAAAAACTGACATATCAGATGAAAAAAAGATTAAAGAGCTTTTAAGAAAAAAAAAATTTGATCTTGTTATGCATTTTGCAGGTTTAGTTAAAGTAGAGGAGTCACTTTTATACCCAGACAAATATAAACTTAACAACGTAGATAAAGCTAAGACATTTATGAATATTTGTATGGAATGCGGTTTAAATAAAATTATTTTTTCTTCTTCTGCAGGTGTCTACGGAAACACCTCTATTATGAAAAAAGTTAATGAGAATAGTGAGTTGATGCCTACAAATCCATATTCTAAAACAAAACATGAATTTGAAAAGTATTTGCTAAATTTGTCAAATGAGAAAAAAATTAAATCCATTATTTTGAGATATTTTAATGTAGCTGGAGCTGATGAAAAAAAGAGATCAGGACTTATTGCAAAAAATTCAAATAATTTAATCAAAGCAGTCTGTGAAGTCGCCACAAACAAAAGAGAGAAAATTGTTATTAATGGCAATGACTATGACACTCAAGATGGAACCACAGTGAGAGATTTTATTCATGTTACTGATTTAGCAGAAATGCACGCAATAGCTGCTGAGAATATAGGTAAGAAAAATTCAGAAATTTATAATTGTGGTTACGGTGAGGGTTATTCAGTTAATCAAGTTGTATTAGAAATGGAAAAAATTCTTAAACACTCTTTAAGTAAAGAAATAGGCAAAAGAAGAAAAGGAGATATACCTTACTCAGTTGCAGATACTACAAAATTTAAAAAAGAATTTAATTGGAACCCGAAATATAATAGTCTTAATTATATTTTAAAGTCAGCTCTAGAATGGGAGAAAAGCTTTGAGTAAAATGAAAATTCTACAAGTTATACCTAAGCTAGGTTATGGTGGTGCAGAAACGGGTTGCTATGACTTAGCTCATTTTTTATACGAGAAAGATTGTAAATCATTTATTATTACTAGTGGAGGCCATCTACTTAAATATGTAAAAAAAAATAAAGTAAAAATTTTTAAACTTCCAGTGCATTCAAAAAATATAATATTGATGCTCATTAACACATTAATAATTTCCTTAATAACTATAATTTATAATATAGATATAATTCATGCTAGAAGTAGAGCCCCAGCTTGGTCATGCTTATGGGCCTGCTTTTTAACAAGAAGAAAATTTGTAACTACATTTCATGGAACTTATAATTTTTCCAATGTTATCAAAAAATTTTATAACAGTGTGATGGTCAAATCTAAGTTAATTATTGCTGGCTCTAATTTCATTTTTAATCACATAAACGAAAACTATGAAAAATTTTTAAATTCAAAAAATAAATTGATGGTAATTTTTAGAGGAATTAATTTAGAATATTTTAACGAAAAAAATATTGCTGAACATAAAAAAAAAAAATTAATTTCAGATTGGAATTTAGACACAGAAAAAAAAACTATACTGTTACCAGGAAGACTTACAAGTTGGAAAGGTCAAGATATTTTAATTGAAGCATTAAACATTCTTATAGAAGATTATAATAAGACTAATTTCCAGGCAGTAATACTAGGTCCAGATCAGGGTAGAAAGGTTTATTCTAAAAAACTTTTTAGTTTGGTAGAAAGATATCAACTGAACCAAAAAGTCAGATTTATATCCCATGTGAAAGATATGCCCGTTGCTTACTCAATAGCCGATATAGTTGTTTCAAGCTCAATTGAACCTGAAGCTTTTGGCAGAGTAGCTGTTGAAGCTCAAGCTATGAAAAAACCTATAGTTGCGAGTGATATAGGAGGTTCGAAAGAAACTGTTCTTAACGGAAAATCAGGAATATTATATAAATCAGGAGATGCAAGAGAATTGGCCAAAGTGCTTAATAAACTTATAGAACTAGATAAAGAAGCATTGTATTCAATGGGAAACGAAGGTAGAAAAAACGTAACAAGAAAATTTGATGTTGAAAAAATGTGTCAGACAACTTTTACAGAATATAAAAAATTACTTAAATAGTTAAATGCCTGATATAAAACTTTTAGACGGAAAAAAAATACCATTCACAAAATCAATAAATGGATTCGAGTTAGCTAAAAAAATTAGCAAAACTCTAGAAAAAGAAGCGTTAATAATGAAGGTGGATGGAGAATTAAAAGATCTTAGTTACCAAATTAAAAATAACTCCGTAGTTAAAATTGTTACATCAAAAGATAAAGAAGGATTAGAAGTTCTAAGACATGATGCCGCTCATATAATGGCAATGTCAGTTCAAGAATTATTTCCAGGTACTCAAGTAACTATTGGTCCGGTAATTGAGAATGGTTTTTACTACGACTTTGCAAGAAAAGAACCATTTACTAGTGACGACTTAGCGAGGATAGAAAAAAAAATGTCCGAAATAATCGAGAGAGACGTAAAAACAAGAAGAGAAGTTTGGGAGAGAGATAAAGCGATTCAACACTTTAAAAAAATCGGAGAAAAATATAAAGCTGAGATCATTGAAAGTATTCCAACTAATGAAGAACTCTCCGTTTATCACCATGGAGACACCTGGCATGATTTATGTAGGGGCCCTCACTTAGCCTCTTCAGGTAAAATTGGAAAAGCTTTTAAACTAACAAAAGTATCTGGAGCATATTGGCGCGGAGATTCAAAAAAAGAAATGTTACAGAGGATATATGGAACATGCTGGAGTTCAAAAAAAGAACTTGATGATTACCTTAATAGACTAGAAGAAGCTGAAAAAAGAGATCATAGAAAATTAGGAAAAGAGATGAATCTTTTTCACTTTAGAGAGGAGAGTCCTGGTGCAGTTTTTTGGCATGAAAAAGGATGGATTTTATTTCAAAGATTGATTGAATACATGAGGTTAAAGCAAAGACTGGCTGGCTATAAAGAGATTAATACTCCTGAAATTCTAGATAAGTCACTATGGGAAAAATCTGGACACTGGGAAAAATTTGGAGAAAATATGTACACTTCAGAAACTCCAGACGAAAAAACTTTTGCTATAAAACCTATGAACTGCCCTGGATGTGTTCAAGTTTTTAATCAAGGACTAAAAAGCTATAGAGACCTACCACTTAAGTTATCTGAATTTGGAAAGGTTCATAGATATGAGGCATCTGGAGCCTTACATGGTTTACTAAGAGTTAGAGCTTTTACCCAAGACGATGCACACATATTTTGTACCGAAGAACAAATAACAGAAGAGTGTTTAAGTGTTACAAACCTGATACTAGAAATTTATAAAGATCTGGGTTTCAAGGATGTTTTACTTCAATTTTCTGACCGTCCTGAAAAAAGAGTTGGGGATGATAAAATTTGGGATAAATCTGAAGCAGCTTTGCTGACAGCAATAAAAAAATCAAAATTAAAGTATGAAATCAATAAAGGTGATGGTGCTTTTTACGGTCCTAAAATAGACTTTGTTCTTCGTGATGCTATCGGCAGAGATTGGCAATGTGGAACTTTACAAGTAGACTTAAACTTACCAGGTAGATTAGGAGCAAGTTTTGTGGATAAAGACGGATCAAAAAAAGTTCCAGTAATGTTACATAGAGCTTTATTCGGATCACTAGAAAGATTTATAGGAATACTTATTGAACACTATGCTGGGAAATTACCTTTGTGGTTATCTCCAGCACAAGCTGTAGTATTACCTATCTCTGAAGAGAACAACAATTATGCAAAAAAGTTGTTTGAAGATTTATTTAAAGAAGGTATAAAATGCGAAGTGGATTTAAAAAATCAAAAAATTAATTACAAAATTAGAGAATATTCCTTATCAAAAGTTCCCATACTTTTAATTTGCGGTAAAAAAGAAGAAGAAAAAAATACAGTTACTATTCGAAAACTAGGATCTGAAAAACAAGAAACAGTCAAAAAAGAAAAGCTAATCAATGATCTAGTTATGTTAAATAAATTTCCTTTAAATTAAGTGTCTAATTATAAAAATAATTATTTTCAAAGAAGATCGAAACCTCAAGGACCAAGAGTTAACGAGAAAATACGAGCTTTAGATGTTCAGGTCATCGGAAGTGACGGTAACAACCTTGGTGTCTTAACTTTAAAGAAAGCCATTGAAATTGCTAAAGATGAAAGTTTAGATTTAATTGAAATTTCACCAAATACAAATCCTCCAGTATGTAAAATAATGGATATTGGTAAATATAAATACGATCTACAAAAAAAAGCGAGTTTAGCCAAAAAAAAACAAAAAGTAGTTTCCTTGAAGGAGTTAAAGATGAGACCTGGTACTGAGATACATGATTATAATTTCAAACTAAAAAATGCAAAAAAATTTTTAGTTAAAGGAGACAAAGTGAAGTTTACTGTTAAATTTAAAGGTAGAGAGATGCAACATATTCAATTGGGTAAAGATTTAATGAATAGAATTATTGAAGACACAAAAGAAGTTGGAAAGATAGAAACCCACCCTAAATTTGAAGGTAGACAAATGATAATGGTGATACAGCCTATTTAATAAAGATAATATTAACTTGTAAACTTAATTTATTGTTTGTATAAAACCGAAGAATTATGCCAAAATTAAAAACAAAAAGTTCAGCAAAAAAAAGATTTAGATTTACTGCTTCAGGCAAAGTAAAAATGCCCCAAGCGGGAAAGAGACATGGTATGATTAAAAGGACTAATTCTCAAATAAGAAAACAAAGAGGCACAACGATAATGTCAAAACAAGACTCTAAAATCGTTAAATCGTATATGCCTTACAATTTATAAAGTAAACAAATGTCTAGAACTAAACGTGGAGTAATTACAAAAGCAAAACATAAAAAAGTTTTAAAGCTTGTTAAAGGACAGTATGGCAGGAGAAAAAATACTATTCGTGTCGCAAGGCAGGCTATGGAAAAAGCTATGCAGTATGCCTACAGGGATAGAAGAGCAAAAAAAAGAGATTTCAGGTCATTATGGATACAAAGAATCAACGCAGGTGTTAGACCTGAGGGTTTAACCTATTCAAAATTCATTAATGCTTTAAATAAGTCAAAAATTAAATTAGACAGGAAAGTATTGGCAGAATTGGCTTATAACAATCCAGAAGTCTTTAAATCTATTGTTAAAAAGGCTCAATCCTCCCTTAACTAATAAGAATCTTTCATTTATTCTATATATAACGAAAGAATCAAATTATTTTAATGACTGATTTAAATAAAATAAATTCTGTTTTTGTTGAAAAGTTAAAAACTATAAAATCCAAGGATGAGCTTCAACACTTAAAAACTGAATTTTTTGGTAAAAGCGGCGAAATAACAAATCAATTTAAAAAACTTTCTTCATTCCAAGGTGAAGAGAAAAAAAAATTTGCTTCATCTCTTAACAAATTAAAAGATAATTTCATTAATTTAATAAATAAAAAATTTTCAGAATTTGAGTCTCTAGAAATAAATAAAAAATTAAAAGATGAAAATATAGATATCTCTCTTCCTATAAGGCCATTTAATCAAGGTAAAATACATCCCGTGTCACAAGTGATAGATGAAATTTCATCAATTTTTTCTGAAATTGGATTTTCAATTGCTGAAGGTCCCGATGTAGAGACAGAGTACAATAATTTTACAGCTTTAAATACTCCAGAAAATCATCCAGCAAGGGACATGCACGATACTTTTTATTTAGAAAAAAATAAAAAGTTATTATTAAGGACTCATACTTCACCAGTACAAATTAGAACTATGCTAAATGGCAAACCACCTTTTAAAATAATTGTTCCAGGAAGAACATATAGATCAGATAGTGACCAAACACATACCCCTATGTTCCATCAATTAGAAGGTTTACATATTGATAAAGACATTACCATGGGCCATCTGAAAGGATGTCTAAATTATTTTGTTAATGAGTTTTTTGAAATTAAAAATATTAAAATGAGATTTAGACCTAGCCATTTCCCATTTACTGAACCTTCGGCAGAAGTTGATATACAGTATAAAATTAAGGATGGAAAAATAATAATAGGCGAGGGCGACAAGTGGCTAGAAATTTTAGGATGTGGAATGGTGCATCCCAATGTTTTGAATAATGTAAAAATTGATACAAAAAAATTTCAGGGTTTTGCCTTTGGAATGGGTATTGATCGATTGGCTATGTTAAAATATGGAATTAATGATTTAAGATCTTTCTTTGATAGCGATTACAGATGGTTAAATCATTTTGGTTTTGATCCTTTAGATGTACCAACTAATTATAGAGGCCTTAGTAGATGATAATCACACTTTCATGGCTAAAAAATCATCTTAATACCAACGCCAGCCTCAACAAAATTATCGAGGGCTTAACCAATATAGGACTTGAGGTTGAAACTGTAAAAGAAAGCTCAAATAATTTAAGTGATTTTAAAATTGCTAAAATTTTGAATGTTGAAAAACACCCCAATGCAGATAAATTAAAACTTTGTAATGTAGATTTAGGAAAAGGTGAGAAGGCGAAAGTAGTTTGCGGCGCAACAAACGCAAGAAAGAATTTAGTAACGATATATGCCCCTCCAGGATCGGTAATACCAAAAACTAAAACAAAACTTAAGATAGCAAAAATAAGAGGTATAGAGTCTCATGGAATGCTCTGTTCTGAATCAGAACTTAATATGTCTAATGAGAGTGCAGGAATTATTGAATTGAAAAATAAAGAAAATTTGGTTGGAAAAAATTTTTTTAAAAGTACAGGGGAAAAAACTATTGATATTTCTGTAACACCTAATCGTCCAGATTGTTTAGGGGTTCGTGGCATAGCTAGAGATCTAGCGTCTTCAGGTATAGGAAAACTAAAAAATCAACCATCTATAAAACTCAAAGAAAAGTTTCGTCAGTCTATTAAAGTTTCAATTACAAAAGAAAAAAATCAAGGCTGTAGTGCTTTTGGAAGCGTATATATAAAGAATGTTAATAACAAAGAGAGTCCTGAATGGCTTAAAAAGAAAATAATATCTTTAGGATTAAAACCTATATCAGCTATCGTTGATGCTACAAATTATGTGATGTTTGATCTTAATCGACCACTGCATGCCTATGATGCAGACAAAATTAATAAGGAAATAATTGTTAGAAACTCAAAAAAAGGTGAGAGCTTTGAGGCATTAGATAATAAAAAATACACCTTACAAAATGGAATGTGTGTGATTGCAGATAAATCTGGAGTGCTTGGTCTAGGAGGAATAATTGGTGGTGTTAGATCAGGGACAGAGATTACCACTAAGAACGTATTATTAGAGTCTGCTTATTTTCATCCAGCTTCTGTAAGAAAAACAGCTAAAGAATTAAATATTAATACAGATGCTAAATTTAGATTTGAAAGAGGTATCGACCCCAATTCTATAGAGTCAGGACTTAAGCTTGCAACATGCATAATTCTAGATATCTGCGGCGGTCAGGTAAGTAAAATTTCAATCTCAGGAAATAAAAAAACAAATAATAAATCAGTAATTTTAAAATCAGATACATTTAAAAAAATTATTGGAACATCAATCTCAACTCACGAAATAAAAGATATTTTGTCTTCACTAGGTTTTAAGGTAAAGTTAAGTAAAAACCATTATAAAGTTGAAGTTCCATCTTGGAGACCAGATATAAATCAAGAGATTGATATAGTAGAAGAATTAATAAGAATTAAAGGCTTTGATAAAATTAAAATTATTGCTCCAGAAAAAGTAAGAAACCAAGACACACTGAATTATAAACAAAAATTATTTCACTTATCTCAAAGAGCTATAGCTTCTAAGGGTTACTTAGAAACAGTTACTTGGTCATTTACAGACGCCAAGGTTGATAAGTTATTTAACCAAGGATTGGAAGAAATTGGTATTTTGAATCCAATATCTAGTGATTTAACCGTTTTAAGAAGATCTATATTTTCAAACATAAGCCTTCATTTAAAAAAGAACCAGGATCGAGGATATGAAGACTTAGGTATTTTCGAAGTGGGACCAATATTTTTTGGCAAACAACCTGGCCAACAATTAATAGTTGCTGGAGGTGTCAAGACTGGTTTAATAGGAAGAAAAAGCTGGATAGATAAGCCCAGAAAATTAGATGTTTTTGATATTAAAAGCGATGTTCTAAGAACTTTATTTGAATTAAATTTAAAAGAGTCTGACCTTCTTATAAAAAAAGACTCTAAAAGTTATTACCATCCAGGTAGATCAGGATCAATATGCTTAAAATCTGATAATAAAAAAATCTTAGCTTATTTTGGTGAAATTCATCCTGCCATAGTTACTACCCTTGATTTTAAAGAAAAAAACGTTTTTGGATTTGAGGTATTTCTGGACAATATTCCTGAACCATCAAACAAAATTAGAAATAATAAAATTAAATACAAAGTTTCAGATTACCAGAAATCTGAAAGGGATTTTGCTTTTGTTATTGATAAAAACTACAATGCTAATGAAATTGAGACATTAGTTAAAAATGTAAACCCTGATATTATTAAAAGTGTTAAAACTTTTGACGTCTTTGAAGGTCAAAATTTACCTGAAGGAAAAAAATCTTTAGCTATCAATGTAATTTTACAGTCTGAAAGTAAGACTTTAACTGAAAGTGACTTGGAACAGATAAGTAATAAAATTATAGAAACAGTAAAAGAAAAAACTGGCGCAACAATAAGATCCTAATGTCTGATATTAATAGAATACGTAACTTTTCTATAATTGCGCATATAGATCACGGAAAATCAACTATTGCAGATCGAATAATTCAGAAATGTGGTGGTCTGACCGAGAGAGAAATGAAAACTCAAGTTCTTGACTCTATGGATATAGAAAGAGAAAGAGGTATTACTATCAAAGCACAAACTGTCAAGTTAAAATATAAAGCGAGAGATGGAAAAAATTATATTTTGAATATAATAGACACTCCAGGCCACGTAGATTTTGGCTACGAAGTAAGCAGATCATTGTCAGCATGTGAAGGATCTTTGTTAATAGTAGATAGTACCCAAGGTGTTGAGGCTCAAACGTTAGCAAATGTATACCAAGCCTTGGATATAAACCATGAAGTAATACCAATTTTAAATAAAATAGATTTACCTGCTTCTGATATTGAAAAAACAAAAAAAGAAATTGAAGACGTAGTAGGAATTGACACCGAAAATGCAATTCCTTGTTCTGGAAAGACAGGTGAAGGAATAGACGAAATACTAGAGTCCATTATAAATAATCTTCCATCACCAAAAGGGAAGACAGAAGATAAGCTGAAATCTCTTTTGGTAGATAGTTGGTATGATAGCTATTTAGGTGTTGTTATTTTAGTCAGAATAATAAATGGAAAGATTGAGAAGGGCATGAAAGTAAAATTAATGTCTAACGATCAGGAATATGTTATTGAAAAAGTTGGTGTGTTCACCCCTAAACCTGAAGATATTGAGGAATTAAATTCAGGTGAAATTGGATTTATTATCACAGGAATTAAGTCTTTATCTGAAACTAAAGTTGGTGATACGATTTGTGATGCTAGCAATCCTATAGAAAAACCACTACCAGGTTTTAAACCAAGCAAACCTGTAGTTTTTTGTGGATTATTTCCGGTTGATAGTTCCGAGTATCAAAAGTTAAAAGACGGATTAGCAAAACTAAAATTGAATGATGCTAGCTTCTCCTTTGAGCCAGAGTCCTCAAGCGCATTAGGTCTTGGATTTAGATGTGGTTTTTTAGGTTTGCTTCACCTTGAAATTATTACAGAGCGATTAGAGAGAGAATTTGATGTTAACCTTATCACAACTACGCCTGGAGTTATTTATAAAGTTCATAAAATCAAAGGTGATATTATGGATCTGCAAAATCCATCTAACATGCCCGATCCATCTCAAATAACTAAGATTGAAGAGCCCTGGATAAAATCAACAATAATTACTCCTGACGAATATTTGGGTTCAATAATTAAAATTTGCCAAGATAAAAGAGGCATTCAAACTAATCTAAGTTACTCTGGTAAGAGAGCTGTTCTTTCTTATGATCTTCCACTTAATGAAGTTGTTTTTGATTTTAACGATAGACTGAAATCTGTTTCAAGTGGTTATGCTAGTTTTGATTATGAAATCTCTGGTTATAGAGAAGGAGACCTAGTCAAGCTTGGTATCTTAGTAAATACTGAACCAGTTGATGCTCTAGCTATGATAATCCATAAAGATTTTGCACAAAAAACTGGAAGACAGGTTTGTGAGAAATTAAAGGATTTAATTCCAAGACATAATTTTATGATTCCAGTTCAAGCAGCAATTGGCGGCAAAATCGTTGCGCGAGAGTCAATTAAAGGTTTTAAAAAAGATGTTTTAACAAAAATTCATGGTGGTGGCGCTACGGATAGAAAAAGAAAACTACTTGAAAAACAAAAAAAAGGAAAAGCAAGATCAAAACAATTTGGAAAAGTCGAAATTCCTCAAGAAGCATTTATTGGAGTTCTTAAAATTAACAAAGAAACATAATGAAAAGACTATTTATAATCTCAAATGAGAGCGTTTTTGAAAATGAGGGGAAATATTTTTGTGATAATTTAGACATGAAATCAACTCCTGAAGGGTTGAGCAAATATTATGAGATCAATCTTATTGCAAGAAAATCTAAAAAGGTGAGATCACATGAAATTAAAGTCAGAAATATAAAAACTTGCAATTCATTTTTGACTTTTTTATTTCAAATTTTAAGACTAGTTAAGGATAAAGACTCAAAATTTTTAATAATTTCTATCACTCCTTACACATTTTTAGCTTGTATTTTTTTACGTTTATTAAAAAAAAAACCAATAGTCTATTTAAGAAGTGATGGATACGAGGAGTACAAAGTAATTTTAGGATTTATTGGTCCGATTATATACCATTCAATGTTTTCTATAGTATCCAATATTTCACACTTAATAAGTTGCAAAGAATATATTTTAAAAGGAAAAAAAGGGAGTTTAGTTTACCCATCACAACTAAATGAAAGTTGGTTATCAAATATAAAAACTCCAAATTTTAAAAATATTAAACTGCTTTTTATTGGAAGAATTAGAAAAGAAAAAGGAATCTTTTCGCTTGTTAAATTAATAGAAAGTTTACAAAAAGTTTCTTTAACGATAGTAGGAGATGAAAAAAATTCAAAAGAAACAATAAATCAAAATAATGTTAATATCTATGAAATAGAAAATAAAACGCAAAATTTAATTAAGTATTATGACGATCATAATATATTCATTTTGCCATCTTTCACTGAGGGTCACCCGATGGCTCTTTTAGAAGCGCTAGCTAGAAGGAGACCAGTGATTATATTTGAGGAAATTAAACATGTAATAGGCGATAAAAAAGGAATTTTTGTTTCTAAAAGAAATTCAAATAGTTTACTTGAGACTATCAACTATATTCGGCAAAATATTCTAGAGATACAAGAAGGAATGAAAAAAAATCATTTACCAACTAATAAAGATTTTATTAAAGAAATGAGTGATTTGATTTTAAAATTCAATTAGGGAGAGGTGGCCGAGTGGTTGAAGGCGCACGCTTGGAAAGCGTGTAAACGGGAAACCGTTTCGAGGGTTCGAATCCCTCTCTCTCCGCCATAAAAAACATGATACACTACAACCACGAATCAAAAAGGAGGTTATTAATGAGTGGTTGGGAAATTTTAGCTGTAGTAGCAGTTATTTATTACTTAGCAAATAATATGTAGATAAATTCTACTACTAAAAATATACTTGTTTTAAGCAAACTTAAGTTAATTCTTTTTTGTCAAAAAATCTGAGTAATTTAAGAATTTTTTCTAAAGATAAATTAATAAGTTTGTAAAAAAAGCTATTATTAATTTTAAACGAAGCTTGATCAAAAGAAAGAATTCTGTTCTGATTTTTTTTCAATAAAGTCCTTAAATTTTTTAAAGTCTTTTTCTTACCAATAATTTAAGTGTATTTGTGTGTATTGAACACGGAATGGTAGCATCCATTAGAATTCGGTTTCAGAATACAACAAATCAAAAACGAATTTTTTAGGAATATTTTTCATATAAACTTTTTTATCTTTGATAAAAGAATATTTATTATTATTGTTAAAATAAGATTCATTTTTTTTGAGAAAAAAATCTCCACAAAATGTTACTTTAAAAGTATCGGTGATTAACTCAAAGAATTGAATTAAATTTTTGTTTAAAAAACTTCTATTTGAACAATAAATAATATTAAAAGTTTTTAAAATTTTTTTCTTGTAAGTGATATTTCCAACAATCAAACAATTTCTCTTTGAATTTTTTTTTTGAAACATAAACTTTATATATTTTTTGTTTGAATAGCTTAAAACCACTTTTTTTTCTGAGAGCTTGTTAAGTTTTTTTAAATTATTAATTATTTCAAATTTTGAGTTAAATTTTTTTCTAAAGAATTTTTTTACTAAGGTTAATCTATATTTCATAATAAGTTCTTTGAATCCAAGTCTAATAAATGTACTGCCAAGTCTAGGCAAAGAACTTAAGACAGTAATTAAGCAATTTTTTTTATCTATATAATCAAATAATAATTTTGAAGCTATTCTATGGTTGCGGTCTACTAACCATGAATGAATATTGCAAGTTAAATAATTATTATCAGAAAATTTTTTTTTTGAAAATATAGTTCCCACAAAACCAACAATTTTATTTCTATGAGTTAAAACGTAACAAATAGGATAATTATTATTAATAAAACTATTAAGTAGAAAAAAAACTTTTGAGTAACTTAAATATTTTTGATTTTTTAAATAACTAAGAGTAGATTTGTAAATTTTATCTTTGCGATAAACTTGTTTAACGTTGTATTTTTTTAACCAAGTTTGATTAGTTATATCTTTACCATGCATTAAGCTATTAAAGACTTTTTCTTTAGCAATGAAAGAATTTTTTTAACACTCTTAATTTCTGTAATATTCTTTATTTTACCGATTTTTCCATTCAATCTCTTATCCAATGCACTTATAATATCTAATTGAGCCAAAGAGTCCCAATTATCCATTTTTTCATAGTTGTCTATCTTTTCGATTTTTTGAGGACTCATTTTGAGAATTTTAGCTACAATTTTAATTATTTCTTCTTTTGAAGGTTTTTTTTTCATACGGATGCTAATATGCAATGTATATCTCAGATGAATATAAAATCAAACCATATTTAGTTTTGTAACTTATTAAACCTTTTTTCTTTAATCTCTCTAATAATTTTTTTTTTGAGTACATACTTTTAGGTAAAGGCCAATCTTTGGAGATTATAAGTTTTACATTTTTAAAGTATTTATTAGCAGTTTTAAGAATTTTCTGCTTATTAGAAAGTGTTACAATAGGAAAAATTAGTTTACCATTTTTTTTTAAATATTTTTTTGTTACTTTTAAAACATCATTAACCAGTTCAGTACCATCTTCACCACAATCACATGGAATGCCATTTTTATACCAAGGTGAAATTACCGCTACTTTTTTTGCTATTGCTGAAATTGACTCAATTATCAAATCAAATTTTTTTTCTTCCCAAGGGTTATACATACTACCAACTTTTGCGTAAATTTTAATTCTATTTTTTTTTGCATTTTTTTTACAAAGTTCTACTGCTTTTTTTGAAAGATCTGAAAAATAATAATTATTTTTAAATTTAATTTTTTTTGCAACACTTAGACCTACGTATCCAGTTCCACATCCTAAATCTAATATATCAGATTTTTTTTTAAGAATTTTTAAAGTACTATCAACTAGCAATTTAGTTGTTGCATTTGGTGTAAAAACTTTTTTTTCTTGTTTTATCATAATATTTTATTCCACTTTAATAGCGCTGAACCCCAAGACAAACCCACACCATAACCAGCCACAATTATGTTTTTATTAGCTCTTATCTTACCTTTAGTATGGGCATCTTTTAAAGCAATTGGTATTGAAGCTGAAATTGTATTTCCAACTTTTCCATAGTTTTCAAATGTTTTATTTTTATCTATCGATAACCTCCTATTTATATTGTCTAATATATATTTGCTTGCTTGATGAAAAATAAATTTATCAATATTTTTTTTTCTTATTTTAATTTTTTTTAATAATTTATTAACATTATTTGGGACTACATCCATTGCAAAAGTCAAAACTTTTGCACCATTCATAACTATCTCATTAGTTCCAGTGGGTAATTCTAAAGCATCTGCTCCAGATCCATCTGCACCTAATTCAAAAGGCCCAATATTATTTTTTTTATTTTTAGAAATTAAAATAGCTGAAGCTGCATCTGAAAATATCGGCCTACATGCAGTGTTATTTTTACTTATATACTTTGTGTAAGTATCAGCGCAAATTATTAAGCCATTATTTGCTTGTTTGGATTCTATTAAGCTAGAAGCCATTCTTAAAGCGTAAATAAATCCTGAACAACCTAAATTAATATCAAAAGCGATAATATTTTTACTTAGATTTAGTTTGTCTTGGAGTATACAAGCAGTTGTAGGTATTCTATATGCCGATGTCTGAGTTACTAAAATCAAAAATTCTATCTTATTTTTTGGAAATTTTTTAAAAACTTTTTTTGCTGCTTTTATACTTATATCTATCACTGTCTCATTCTCACCTGAAATATATCTATTATTAATTCCAGTTTTTTCTTTAATTCTTTCTATGTTGACTTTAGGATTATTCTTTTTAAAAATTTTGTTATTTTCTATTTTCCTGGGAAGAAAGTACTCTATTGCTAATATCTTTGAACCATTCATTTATTTAAATGCTCTTAGTATTTTTAAAGATTTTTCCAAAGTAAATTTCGTTAGATTAGAAAATAAATTATTAGTCACTTTTTTTAATGCCAAATCAAAATTTATAATATATTTGTGATTTTTATTAATAAAAATTTCAAACTTTTCAAAATTCTCTTCATTCATATAATTTAAATGAACTTGAGTGCTTTGAATTCCAAAAGGTAGCATTATCTCTTTATAAAATAATTGGGGTATAAAATTAATATCAAATTCTTGGTATGGTAATAATCCATAACCATCAATAATATTGTCAATTCCATTCATTTTCAATGCTTTAAAAGTATTAAGGTCATAGGTATGATTGGGTGCAAAAAAAGATCTCACTCTTATTCCTTTTTCTTTAAAGATATTTAAACCTTTACTTATTTTATTATTTTGTGCTTCCAGAGAATGTCCATAAAATTCTGATCTTCCCCCATATCCAAAAAAATCTTTTTTGTTTGTCTCAGTATCATAAACATGGTTATACCCGTGCATTGAAATTTCCCATCCACTCTCCTGCCAGTTTTTTACAATAGTCCAGAAATTTTTTCTTTGGGGAAATACTTTAAATTCTTTATCTTCATTATTAGGTATTACCCCTAATAATGGTTTAATATTATATTTATTAAATAGGTTTTGACATTTGTCCATTAATGTCCAATTCATATGATCTGTAACGTCGTCAAGTCTAACAATCAGACCAGTGTTTTTTTCAATTTGACTACTTTTCATCATAGGTAACTCTTATAATTTTAGCTTTTTATATCTACCGTTATCAACATACAACCAAAAAGATACTTAAGATTTTTAAACGAATCAATTATTCTTATAAACAAGAGGTAGTGGAGGGAGACTGAAACTGCCTCTTGCCTTTAAAACCTTTTAATTCCCAACACTTTTAAATTTGCAGTTTTTCTTATTTTACTTATTGTCTGGTCAATTCCCATGACAACTGTTTTTTTCATTGGACCATAAGCATGAATAAGTTTTGTTTTTGAGATGGCTATAGCAACATGCCCCTTCCAAAAAATCATGTCATTTTTTTTGATTTTCTTCAAATTAATATTTTTTTTGAAATATTTTATTTGATCTTTGGCGTCTCTTGGACAGAATTTATTATTAAAGTTTAAAAAAACTTGTAAAAGAGCAGAGCAGTCTATTCCTTTAAAAGATTTACCACCCCAACTATATTTAACATTTTTAAAGATAGTAACTTTTCTAAAGGGATTTTTTTCTTGATATAGAAAATGTTTTGCATTATTTTTTTTTATCCAACCTTTGGAAAATTTTAAGAAATTTGCTTTTTTATCTATAGCCTTGATTTTTGAGCCAAATGTTATCTCGCCAGTTTTTTTTTTATTATTTGCAAATTTGTAAACTTGAGCTTTTAAAACATTTATTTTATGCGTTGGTTTCAAAAAGTTTGAAAAATTTCTATTTTTTATATAACCATTATAACCATCCTCTTTAATCTTTATTTTTAACCATTTTTGAGTTTTTTTTGATATTGAAAAACTATCTCCGTAAATCATCTGAGTTACAATTTCAGATTTTGTTGATGGTTTTTTGTGAATATTTATTACTGAGAAATTATTAGTAAAATATCTAGTCATTTAATTTAAGCTTATCTTTAATCATGTAAAGAAATACAAGAGACGGAATTACCATCACTGCCGTAATTATAAAAAAAATTCCCCAATCTCCATTTAACCAATCAACCAAAGCCCCAGACGATGCCGCTAAAGTAGTTCTTCCAGCAGTTCCAATTGAAGCAAGTAAAGCATACTGTGTAGCCGTGTAAGTTCTATCGACAAGCATGGAAATAAAAGCAACAAATGCTACTGTTGCAAAAGCTGCCGCCATATCATCAAATATTACAGCAACAGCAAACAATAATTCAGATTTTCCTGACCAAGCCAACAAAGAAAACAATAGATTTGTCGAAGCCATTAATATTCCAGATACAAACATTGCTTTAATTACTCCAGAACGAATTGCAAATATTCCACCTAGTAAAGTAAAAATAACAGTTGTGACCCAACCAAGTCCTTTAGAATAAAGCGCAATATCTGACTTGGTAAATCCTATTTCTTTATAAAAGATAACCGACATCCTACCTAGGAAAGCTTCTCCAATTTTGAAAAGAAAGACAAAACCCAAAATCGCTATCGCAATGTTAAAACCATTTTTTTTAAAAAAACTGATTACAGGACCAATTACTGTTCCTGTTAACCATGCAATTACTTTTGTCATTACGTTGGAAGATCCTAACCTATCTTCAATCATTTTATCTGTTTGTTTTTGGCTCCGCGCTCTATTAGTAGGTTGTGGCTCATTCACAAAAAGTAAACCAATGTTGCAAGCGATAATAATTATACCTAAAACCAAAAAAGTTATTTGCCAGTAGTTTTCAAAACCTGCTTGTTGAAAAAACTCAGCAGCGTTAAGAGCTACAACGCCTCCTAATTTATAGCCTGTCCACCAACCAACAACTGCTATTGCTGCACCAGCTTGCATTGATTTACCTTCGTGCTCACCAATTTGCTCGATTCTCAAAGCATCAACAGTAATATCTTGTGTTGCAGATGCGATTGCAATTATTAGACCTATACTTATTACTAGAGTTAAATTTGCGGTCGGATTTGTGAAACTCCAGCAAAAAAGACAGATTAAAATTAAAGTTTGCATGGTTATGATCCACCCGCGTCTATGACCTACTTTTTCTGTTAACCAAGGAATTCTTATTCTGTCTATAATTGGTGCCCAGAGATAATTAAAAGCATATACTGCAAAAATTAAACCTGCCCAACCTATAGTGCTTCTACTTAAACCATCTTCTTTTAACCAAAGACTTAAGCTGCTGCCAATTAAAACCCACGGGAAACCACTTATTGCGCCTAGAAGAAGAATTCTTAACATCCTTTTATCAAAGTAAACTGAAAAAGATTTAGACAGAGTTTGTTTTTTATAAATTTCCATAAATAATTTTTAATCTTTCCAAAAAGAAGGAAAAAACAAAACTAACACGGCAAATAGTTCTAGTCTACCCAGTAACATCCCAAATGATAAAAGCCATTTTGAAATATCTGAGACCTCTTTAAAATTACCGTTAGGACCAATCATTTCACCAAGTCCAGGGCCTACATTTGAAATAGAGGTAGCCGCACCAGAAATAGCAGATAAAAAGTCTAAACCGGTTATTGATAGAAGAATTGCTAATAACAAAAATAGAAAAAGATAAGAAAAAATAAATATAATAATTGAATGAATGAAATTATTAGATATTTTTTGATTATTGTATTTTATTACTGAAATACTATTTGGATAAAATAATTTTTTAATTTGATTACCTATAAATATGTACAATAACTGAAATCTAAATATTTTAATTCCACAAGTTGTTGAGCCAGCACAACCTCCAACAAACATTAAAAAAAGAAAAAAAATTAATGGAAATTCTCCCCATAAACCAAAATCGTCTGTGACATAACCTGTGCCTGATAAAATTGAGACTACATTAAAAGAAGAAATTCTCAACTTGTCTATCAAAGAAATTTCATTATTACTAAAAAATAAGTATAAAAACATTGCAAGTATTGAGAGAACAATCAAATAAACAAACCCTCGAATTTGAACATCACTAAAAAAAATTTTTCTGTTACCCTTAATAAACTTAAGATAGGAAATAAAAGGTATGCTTCCTAAAATTATAAAAACAGTTGCAATAATCTCTATATTTGAACTTTTAAAATACTCTATGGAGTTATTATGTGTCGAAAATCCACCAGTAGCGATCGTTGTCATTGAGTGAGCAATACTGTCAAAAACAGACATGTCAAACATCCAATATAAAGTAGCGCATGAAAAAGTTAAAAGTAAGTAAGTTAGGATAATTATTGAAGCAACCTCAACAGTTCTTGGTAAAATTTTTTCAGTGCTATCTGACCCCTCCATTTTAAACAATTGCATTCCACCAACTTTTAATAGCGGCAATACTGTAATTGCCATTACAATTATACCTATGCCACCAAGCCATTGCATAATTGCTCTCCAAATTAAAATACTTTTTGGACTATTATCTAAATCATTAATAACAGTTGATCCAGTTGTAGTGATCCCAGACATGCTTTCAAAAAAAGCCTCACTAAAAGATAATTCAAGAACGGATAGATGAAACGGAAGACTTCCAAAAAGAGCAGCTGCAATCCAAGCGAGAGATGAAAATAAAAAAGTCTGTTGAAGATTTAATTTATAATCCTGATCTAAATTTGCCAGAATAAATAATACGCCTATAAAAATCGTTACAAAAGCTGATGATAAAAAACTGTGACTATTTTCATCATAGATCATTTGAACAATGTACGGAATCAACATAAATGCTCCTAGAATTACTAAAAGCACACCAATTATAAAAAAGATTGTTTTGTTTATGGCCATATAGAAATGAGACTATTTAAATAGTTATAAAATTCAACTTATTATCTTGTATTTATATCTGTATTTTATATATAAAAGTTAATAAACCACTGTTATGCTTGATAAGGACTTAATTCAATCAACTTCTTCATGGCCTTTTGTTGAAATTAGAAAGCTTCTAAAAGAAAGAAAAAATTTAATACAATCAAAAAAAAAGGTGGTGTTTCAAACTGGTTATGGTCCAAGTGGATTACCCCACATAGGTACCTTCGGAGAAGTTGCTAGAACAACTATGATGATTAATGCTCTGAATCATGTTGAAAAAATTGATAGTGACTTAATTACATTCTCTGATGATATGGACGGTCTTAGAAAGGTTCCTGAAAACATCGATAATAAAGAGGTATTAAAAGTCAATTTGGGCAAGCCACTTACAAGTATTCCTGATCCATTTGGGAAATACAAAAGCTACGGTGAACACAACAATGAAAAATTAAAAGAATTTCTTAAAAAATTTAACTTTAAATTTAATTTCATAAGCTCAACTGAAACTTACAAGAAAGGTTACTTTAATAGTTCAATTTTAAGAGTGCTTGAAAAGTATGATGAAATTATGAATATAATTTTACCTACTCTTGGAACTGAAAGAAAAAAAACTTATTGTCCTTTTCTCCCAATATGTCCCGATACTGGAAAAGTTTTAGAAATCCCTATGACTGAAATAAACAAACAAAAAGGTACAGTAGTATTTGATAATGATGGAAAAAAACTAGAAACAAAAATTACTGATGGAAAATGTAAACTTCAGTGGAAAGTGGACTGGGCAATGAGATGGTTTGCTTTTGATGTAGATTTTGAAATGTACGGAAAGGATTTAACTGAAAGTGCAATTCTATCTAATAAAATTTGTAAAGTACTAGGAAAAACACCTCCTAATGGATTTGCTTATGAACTTTTTTTGGATGAAAAAGGTGAAAAGATCTCAAAATCAAAAGGTAACGGAATTTCTATAGATGAGTGGTTAAGGTATGCTTCTCCTGAAAGCTTAGCTTTATATATGTATCCAAATCCCAAGAGGGCTAAAAAATTATATTCCGAAGTTGTTCCAAAAACTGTTGATGAGTACCTCTCGTTAATTGAAAAATATCAAAATCAAAACAAGAGTGAACAATTGTTAAATCCTGTTTGGCATGTTCATAATGGCAAACCGCCTAAAGAAAAAATTGTTATGCCATTTTCAATGCTTTTGAACTTAGTTGGATCAAGTAATGCAAAATCAAAAGATATTCTTTGGAAATTTATTCAAAGATTTCATGAGAATATAAAATCTAAGGATCACCCCATTCTCGATGATCTCACAAAATATGCAATTAATTATTTTAATGACAAAGTACAACCAAATAAAAAATTTAAAAATCCTAATACTGAAGAGAAAGAAGCACTAAAAAAATTAGTAGAAAAATTAAAATCAATTTCACAAAACTTGGAACCTGAAGATATACAAACAATCGTTTATTCGGTAGGCAAAGAGCAAGGATATAGTAAAAATTTAAGAGATTGGTTTAAGCTAATTTACGAAGTTTTATTTGGTGAAAAAGATGGTCCGAGAATGGGATTCTTTATAAGTTTTTTTGGTTTAAAAGAAACAATAAAATTAATAGATGATAAAATTAAATAAATAAAATGTTCCCTTTTTTAAAACCTATCATTTTTGGTTTAGATCCAGAAGTAGCACATGATTTAGCAATTAAATCATTGAAGCTTAATATTATTCCTGAGCATTTTTTTAAAGTTGAAAATGAAAATATATTAGAAACAAATATGTTTGATAAAAAATTAAAAAATCCAATAGGTATGGCTGCTGGTTTTGATAAAAGTGCTGAAGTTTATAACTCACTATATAAAATTGGTTTTGGTTTTGTTGAGGTCGGTACAATTACACCAAAAAGACAATTTGGAAATCCAAAGCCAAGAATATTTAGATTAGAAAAAGAACAAGCTTTGATTAATAGACTTGGTTTTAATAATGATGGTCTAGAAAAAATTTCAAAAAGAATTTCAAAAAATAAACCTAATGGAATTTTAGGAGCAAACATTGGTCCAAATAAAGACACTAAAAATAAAATTAACGACTTTATTATTTGTTTGTCAGAGCTTCATAGTCGAGCAGACTATATAACTATAAATATTTCATCTCCTAACACAGAAGGTTTAAGAGATTTCCATGAAAAGAAATCATTGTCTGAGTTATTAGAACAACTCAACAATCTAAAGTTAAAAAAAAAAATTAACAAACCATTATTTATAAAGATTTCACCTGACATCGAGGATCAAGACATTAATCAAATAAATGAAATAGTTCTTAAACATAACATTAGCGGAATAATTATATCAAATACAACTGATAGAAATAGAGTAGACCTATATGATAATAATAAGAATGAAGAGGGAGGACTTTCAGGCTTACCTTTAAGAAATTTGTCAACAAATTTAATAAAAAAATTTTATAGAGAAACCAAGGGGAAAATTAAAATTATTGGAGTCGGGGGTGTAGACTCCGGTCAAAGTGCTTTCGAAAAAATCATATCTGGAGCAAATGTTGTTCAACTTTATACTGGAATGATTTACAAAGGGCCAGGAATTGTAAAAGAAATTAAAAAAGAACTAATTGAAATTTTAGAAAAAGAGAAAATTAAAAATATAACAGCTGCTATTGGAATTAACTCATAGTTTTTCCGCTTTTTAATCTCTTGACCAATAACAATTCAGGAACTATATAATTGCAGAAATTTATATTATGTCTAAAAGATGCGAACTTACCGGAAAATCACCTTTGAAAGGTCATAATGTTAGTCACTCTAACAACAAGACTAAAAGAAAGTTTCTTCCAAACCTTAAAAAGGTAAGTTTTAAAAGTGATATTTTAAAAAAAAATATAAGATTAAACGTTACAAATTCTGCCTTGCGAACTGTCGATTTCAAAGGAGGACTGGACAAATTTCTTAAAAAAGCCAAAAATAAAAACCTTTCTAAAAAAGCAAAAAAAATTAAAATTTCAATAATTGCTAGAGCATAATAGTATTAATTTATGAAAATTAATAAGTTATTTTTAATACTTTCATTTTCAATGGGTTTGGTCGTTATAGCATCTAATTACCTTGTTCAATTTCCTTTCAGACATTATGGACTTGATAAAATACTTACTTACGGTGCTTTTAGTTATCCAATAACTTTTTTGATTACAGATCTGGCTAATAGAGCCTTTGGAAAAACAACTGCAAGAAAAATTGTTTATTTGGGTTTTATATTAGGTGTTTTATTAACATTATTTATTTCAACAAACTTTAATGATCTGATTTCAATTAGAATAGCAATAGGATCTGGATTTGCTTTTTTTATAGCTCAAAATTTAGATGTTTCAATATTTGATAAGTTAAGAAATAATCGTTTATGGTATGTCGCTCCTTTTGTCTCCTCGGCAGCAGGATCGATTGTTGATACTTTTTTATTTTTTTCAATTTCATTTTATAAAACCGGTATAAATTGGATACCTCTAGCTTTTGGTGATTTATGTGTAAAATTTATAATAGCTTTAATGATGTTAATACCATTTAGGCTATTACTTGCAAAAATAACAGATGCTTCTAAATACAGAATTAAAACAGGCTTTAATAAAATTTAATGAATAGTTTTATTTTTTTTTACAAATAGATCAGTTAATTGATTAATCATAACATCTCCTAAATCTTGAACATCTGTAATTTTAACTGCTCTTTCGTAATATCTAGTTACGTCATGACCTATACCGATAGCAAGTAATTCAATATTTGAATTTTTCTCAATCCATTTAACAACATTTTTTAGATTTGTTTCCAGGTAATCACTTGAGTTAGAAGATAAAGTGGAGTCATCTACTGGCGCACCATCTGAAATAACCATTAGTATTTTTCTCTCTTCTTTTCTTTTCAACATCTTATTATATGCCCACCTTAAAGCTTCTCCATCGATATTTTCTTTAAGAAGTCCTTCTTTTAACATTAGACCCATATTTTTTTTTGCTTGTCTCCAGGGTGCGTCAGCAGACTTATAAATTATATGTCTTAAATCATTTAATCGCCCAGGAAAAACTGGTTTGTCATTGTTCATCCATTTTTCTCTACTTGATCCACCTTTCCAATGTTTTGTTGTAAAGCCCAAAACCTCAACTTTTACTGAACATCTTTCTAAAGTTCTAGATAAAATGTCTGCACAAATAGCTGCAACAGATATAGGCTTGCCTCTCATTGAGCCAGAATTATCAATCAGAATCGTTACTAAGGTATCCTTAAAATCAATATCTTTTTCTTTTTTAAAAGAGAGTGAGTTGAAGGGATCAATTATTACTCTTGTGAGCTTAGAAGTATCAAGAATTCCTTCCTCTAAATCAAATTCCCAAGATCTATTTTGCTTTGCTAATAGTTTTCTTTGTAATTTATTTGCCAGTTTAGATATAAAACTTTTGAGTTGTAAAAGTTGTTGATCTAAATTTTGTCTAAGTCTTATTAACTCATCATCAGACTCTAATTCTTCTGCTTGGATGATTTCATCATACTCATCTGTATAAATTTTGTACTTTTTGTCACCAAAATTGCTGATAGTCCTTTTTTTTTTATTTTGACTATCAAAAAATTTGTCTATTTCTAATACGTCTGAGTCTTCATCATTATCTTCCGCTAAGTCATCCGCAACTTCGGCGCTTGTTTCTATCGCCATTTCATTATTCTGTTCTTGGTTTTCTTGGGTTATTCGATCATTATCCTCTGTCTGGCTACTTCTAGAGTCTTCTTCATTTTTACTCTCTTTGCTTTGGTCATCATTAGTATCTTCCTCAATTTTCATTTCAGATATTAACTCTGACATCATTGAATTGAATTTTAACTGATCTTCAACTAAACTATTAAGAGGTTTAAGACTTTTCTTTAATTTTTCATCAAATTCTTTTTTAAAAGATTTATAATTTTTATTATTTTTATGATTAAAAATATTTGACCTTAAATAATTTTCAAATGCCTCAACAAATTTGTTTTCATTTTTTTCAAAATCAGTTTTTTCTAATTTTTCATTATAGAATTTATCGATATTATTTTTGATTCCTTTAAACTCTATAGATCCTAACTTTTCGTATCTAATTTTTTCTGCAATATAATATAATTTTTTTGAAATATTTCCTTTTGGTTCATAAGTTTTAAGAATTTTTTCGTTACTGTGCCTTACTTTAAGAGCTTCTGAGTCAGCTAAAGCTCTAGCTTTTGTATAGTTGATCTTTTCATTGATATTTTCTAAATCAGGAAGTTTAATTATTTTTTTATTTGTTTTTAGTTTTTCATTACCAAAAACAACTTCAATATCTTTTACATTTGAGACTGATTTTGTTGTAGATGCAATAGCTGTTTTAAAATTTTGAATTAACTCGTCTTTTTTATACATTTTACGAAATAGTTACGTTTATCGAAGACTCTGGTAAATCTTCACCAAAACATCTTTGATAATATTCTGATATAATTTTTTTTTCTATTTCATCGCATTTATTTAAAAAAGTAACTCTAAAAGCGTATCCGGTATCATTAAATATTTTAGTATTTTCAGCCCAATGAAGAACAGTTCGTGGGCTCATTACAGTGGATATATCGCCATTAATAAAACCTTTTCTAGTCATATCAGCAACTTTGATCATATTTGAAACTTTTTCTTTTCCTTCTTTATTATTAAAATTTTTATTTTTGGCTAAAATTATTTCTAATTCTTTTTCATATGGAAGATAATTTAAAGTAGAAACTATATTCCATCTATCCATTTGTCCCTGATTGATTTGTTGAGTTCCGTGGTAGAGTCCACTTGTGTCGCCTAGTCCAATAGTATTTGTAGTAGCAAACATTCTAAAATAATCGTGTTGATGTAGAACTTTATTTTTATCTAATAAAGTAAAATTACCGTCGCTTTCAAGAACTCTCTGAATTACAAACATTACATCTGGCCTACCAGCATCATACTCATCAAATACTAAAGCTACTGGATTTTGTATAGACCAAGGCAGTATTCCCTCTTTAAACTCAGTTATTTGTTTTCCATCTTTTAATACAATTGCATCTTTTCCAATCAGATCTATTCTGCTGATATGACTATCAAGATTCACTCTTACGCATGGCCAATTTAATCTTGCTGCTACTTGTTCAATGTGAGTTGACTTTCCTGTACCGTGATATCCTTGAATTAAAACTCTCTTATTAAAAGCAAATCCCGATAGGATTGCCAATGTAGTATCTCTATCAAATTTATAATCTTGATCAATTTTTGGAACATACTCATTTTTTTTCCCAAACCCCTCTATTTCCATCTCTGTATCAATTCCAAAAGTTTGTTTTACAGAAATTTTGATATCAGGCTTCTGCTCTGAAAAAGAATTTTGTTTCATTTTTTCCCCATTGTCATTTTTAATTGGCTATAAGCTAAAGTAATTTTTTTAAGCTTATCTTCAAATTTTTTATTACCCTGATTTTTATCAGGATGATATTTCTTTACAAGGATTTTAAATTTTTTTTGTATTTCTTCCCATTTAGCCTCATATTTTAACTCCATAATATCGAGAGCATCTTTATCATTATTAGTTAGTCTAGTTTTTTTAAATTTTTCAAAGTTGGAGGATTTAAAAATATTTAATTTGTCCTCCAGTGCATTATTCCATAATAGGTTAAAAAAATTTTCTGAGGACCCAAAACTTTTTGTTGATTTATGCCAAGTTAAATCAGATTTAATAAAATACTCCACTTCCTCATTGCTCATATTTTGAAAGTAATTCCATTTTTTATTAAAAATTTTAATATGCTCCAGACATAACATTCTTGTTTTTTTGCTATTATCTCTTTCTACTGGAGCTTTATAACTGCCTATTTTTTTGCATTTTTTCCAATCACAAATTATTTTCATATCAATTTAAGATTTATATAGTAAAATTTTATTTTATGAAGGAATTTATTGAACTTATTGAGGAAAAAATCAAAAGTAATTTAGAAGTTGAAAAAATTAAAATTGTAGACAACTCTCATCTTCATCGAGGACATAAGTTTTTTAAAGAAAATAAATTTCACTTAAAATTAGAAATAAAGTCAAATCAACTAAACACCTTGAGTAAATTAGAGGCACAGAGAAAAATTATGGGAATTTTAAAAGAAGATTTAAAAAATAAAATACATGCTTTAGAAATTAAGATTATTTAATTTTTTATTATTTTTTCTAAGTTCACTAAGAGCCAATTTATATTGACCAGGCCTTGTAGTTTTACCTATTTTTTTTAAAAGAATTAAGTTAATTTTACTATCATCATTTTTTTTATCTTGTATCATGAATTTGGTTATAGAATTAAATTCTTTCTTTTTAAGGAAGCTTTTTAACTTGTAATCTAAATTATTTTTTTTGTAAATTTTTATTAATTCTAATAAAGTTGCCTTACTACACACCTTCTTAATAAAAGATAATTTTGCTGCCATCATCATACCGATAAGAACTGCTTCACCATGATTAATTTTTTTCGAATAACTATATCTTGCCTCAATCGCATGTGCAAAAGTGTGGCCATAATTTAAAGTCATTCTTATGTTCTTATCTCTCACATCTTTGTTAGCAAAACTTAATTTTATTTTATTGCTTTTAGTGATTGCGTAAGCCAAACATTTAACATCTTTATTTTTTAAAATTTTATGGGAATTTTTTTGAAGCCAATTAAAAAAATTTTTATCAGAAATTATAGCATGTTTTAGAATTTCTGCGTAACCGTTAGTCACTTGTCTTTTTGGAAGACTATTTAAAAATGATAAATCACAAATAACTAAATTGGGTTGATAGTAAGACCCTATTAAGTTTTTACCGTGTTTAGAGTTCACCCCAGTCTTTCCTCCAACTGCTGAGTCTACTTGTGCTAGTAAAGTTGTTGGAATATTTATAAAGTTAACTCCTCTCTTTAATATACTGGCAACAAAGCCACAAAAATCTCCAACTATACCTCCGCCTACAGCAATTAAAAAATCATTTCTATTGAAGTTTAACCTTATACATTTTTCAAGAAGATTATTTACGTTTGAAAAAGATTTCAAATTTTCGCTTACTGAATATTCAAAGAAAAAAACTTTATAATTTTTTAAAAGTTTTTTGATTTTATTTTTGTATTTTTTTGGAATTTTTTTGTCTAACACAACACCAATTTTATTCGATTTTGTATTTATTAATTTTATCTCTCTTGGTAATAAACGTATTGAGTTATATCCAACAAACAAAGAGTAATTTAAATTTTTATTTAAAACAGTAATTTTAGTTTTTTTCATAAAGTTTTATAATTTCATTTGTTATCTCAGATTTTTCCCTATTATTGCAATCAACTTTAAAATTCGCAGTCTCGTAGATTTTTCCTCTTTTTTCATGAAGAATGTTTAAAGAGTCCTCTAAATTTTGACCGTCTAAAAGTGGTCTCTTGCTTGTATCGGATAATCTTTTTATTAAATTTTTTACGCCCATAAACATCCAAAAACTAACACAAGATTTTAAAATTTCATTTCTTATATCTGTATTAATGAATGCTCCTCCACCTAAGGCTATTACAGAATTGGTACTATTTAAAATTTTGAGTATAGTTTTTTTTTCTATTTTTCTGAAATATGGTTCACCTTTTTTTTCAAATATATTTTTTACGGTCATTTTTTCTTCATTTTCGATCATTGAGTCAGTATCAAAAAATTTCATATTTAACTTTTTTGACAAAGATTTACCTATGGTTGATTTACCAACACCCATCATACCAGTTAAAACAAGGTTTTTTTTCAATCAAATTCCTAACTAAATAATTGATTTATCACAAATTTGTCTTATTTATTAAGTTTAAATATATTTAAAACTATGCAAATGCAATACAAATTCACAAGTCGACAAAGTCTCAAACAAACTTTAATGAGAAAACTTATCAAATTCTTATTAGTTGTTATTTTATTTGTTGCTGCAGTTTTTGTGTTAGATAAGTTTGATTTTCCTTCTCCTGAAAAAAAAATTAATAAAGAAATCACAGATGAGATTATTAAACTTAAATAGTATTTTATATCTATTTTTTTTTTTAATCTTGTTTGTATCAAAATCTTCATCAGAAGAAGAGTCAGTTGATATTTGGGAAAAAAAAGAAATAACCAATGAAACTTCATCAGAAGCAGTAGAGGTAGATAATCAGGAAAAAAAAATTAAAATTAACTTTCAAAACGAAGAGTCTCTCGAAGCTAATATAAAAATTTCTGAAAATAAAGATATCTCGCAACCAGATATTCCGCTTTATGGAATATACGATCCTGAAGAGAACGATTTAAATTTGTACATGTGGAAAAATACTGACGGCAATGAGATTAAAAATATCTTTAAAAGAATAAATAAGATTAAACTATCAAAGTCCTCAGAAGAAATTTTTTTGAACACTATAATGACTTACTCATATTTACCTCAAAAAAACCTTTCCGATAAAGAATTTCTCAAACTCAAGTTAGATTGGCTTATAGAGAATAACAAGGATAATATTTTAGAGGAGTTTTTGAACAGCAATCAAGATTTCCATAACAGATCTAAGGTTATTCAATATTTAGTAGATAAAAATATAGCTAAAGCAAATTTAAATGAGGGATGTAAAAAATCAGAATTTATTAATAAAGAAATTAAAGATTCGTATCTCGAGAAATTTAAAATCTATTGTTTGATATTTAATGATAAAAAAAATGAAGCTCAGCTTATTTTTGATTTGTTGAAAGAACAAAAATTATCTGACAGTTTTTTTAACACAAAAATAAATTTTTTACTTGGCATATCGGAAAAAGCAGACAAAAAAGTCAAAGATGATAATTTATTAAACTTTTATCTATCTTCTATAACCGTTCCTGGTTTTAAATATGAGCCAAACGAAAAAACTAATAAATATATCTGGGAGTATCTTAACGCAGCAAATTTAGTGACTATAGAAGATTTTGAGGATAGAGATAAAATTAAAACTTTAGAATTAGCTGCCAATAATAACAAATTTGATAAAGACAAACTTTTTGAAATTTATAAAAAAATATCATTTGATGTGAACAGTTTGATAAATGCTCAAGGATTGTATCAATCTCTTGATGAAGTTGATGCTAGGGCTTTAATTTTTCAAAAATATTTATTATCCGACAATCCAGAGAACAGAATTAAACTTTTATTATTACTCAAAGATATTTCTAAAAGAGCTAATTTATCAAATATTTTTAAAGAATTTATTAGTGACAATTTAAAGGAGATAGCAGAAGAGGAGAAGGAAGATATAGTCAAAGAATATGAAGCTGTATTTAAAAGAAATATAATTACTGAACAGAGTAAACTTGGCAAAGTAAAATTTGATGATAAAATTCTTCATAGGTCGAGAGTAATAAGATTTTATACAGATATAAACACTCCAGTACAAAAAACCCAGAAAGATCTAAATAATGTTTACAAAAAAATAAGAAAAAATAAAAAATACTTTTTTTCAGCTAAGGACCTAGCGTTAGTCGAGTCCTTAAAGATTGATGGTTTTTCTATACCAGAGGAGATTAAAACTAATGAAATAGCTAAGCAATATTCGGTTCCTAAAAACTTATTGGATTTAGCCGAAAATGACGAAACAGGTCTTTTGGCTTTAAAGTTTGTTGAGATTATAGGTGAAGACGAAATAAGTATACTTGATCCTGAAACTATATATTTTATTACCAATATACTTAACAAAGCAAAATTAATAAAATTTAGAAATCAAGTAATAACTTCTGCACTACCTTTAAGGTCTTAATTATATTATAAATTTAAAATGACAACGAGAAAAATTCTTATAGAGCCAGATCCTATTTTAAGAAAAAAAAGTTCTCCTTTACAAAAGGTCGATGACCAAACTAGAAAACTAATGAAAGACATGCTTGAAACCATGTATAAAGCTCCTGGTATCGGCCTTGCTGCAACACAGATAGGAATTTTAAAAAGAATTATAGTTATTGATATCTCAAAAAATGAAGAAAAAAAAACCCCGTTATTTCTTGTTAATCCTGAAATAATATTCAGATCAAAAAATACATCAGTATATGAAGAAGGCTGCTTGTCCTTACCAGGTCAATTTGCAGAAATTGAAAGACCAGCCGAATGTCATTTAAAATATATAAATTTTGATGGGAAAACAAAAGAACTTAAAGCTGATGGTCTTTTATCAACGTGCATTCAACACGAAGTCGATCACTTAAATGGCATCTTGTTTATTGATTATTTGTCAAAACTAAAAAAAAATATGATAATTAAAAAACTTTTAAAACAAAAAAAATCTTCTCAAAGAATTGTAGTTTAAATTTACTTATGTCATTCAATCTTATTTTTATGGGAACACCCGAATTTGGCAGAGAGTTTTTGGAGTATATTCATTCAAATGTTGAGTTTAATATTCAAGCGGTTTACACACAAGCACCAAAGAAATCCAACCGAGGTCAAAAAGTAAATTTATCTCCAGTTCATAAATATGCTAAAGAAAAAAATTTAAATGTTTTTTTCCCATCTAAATTTACAAAATCCGAAATTGATTATATTAAAAGAATGAAACCAGATGTAATTTTAGTAGTAGCTTATGGTTTAATTTTACCTGAGGAAGTCTTAATGATTCCTTCATGCGGTTCTGTAAACGTTCACGCATCATTGCTGCCAAGATGGAGAGGAGCTGCTCCTATTCATAGAGCTATAATAAACGGTGATGAAAAGACAGGCATTTCTATTATGAGAATGGAGAAGGGCTTAGACGAAGGTCCAACCTATTTACAAACTGCTATTCCAATAGGAGAAAACGACACGTATGGAGATGTATATAATACTTTAGTGGAAGCGGGGAAGAAGACTTTAAATGACTATTTCTTTCCTTCAAGTCACAGCATTCATTATCCGTCTCGACAGAATCCAGAAGGAGCCACATATGCTGATAAGATAAAAAAAAATGAAATGGAAATCGATTTTAATGATACAGCTTACAAAGCCCACAAAAAAATATGTGCATTTTCACCTAAACCAGGCGCTTGGTTTGAAGTAGAATCAATCAAGTATAAGATTTTCGATACAAAAGTTCTCTTACGAAACGACACGAAAAATTTCTTGGACTCAGAAAAATTAATTTTACCCTTTAAAGAGAATTTTCTGATGGTAAACAAAATTCAAAAAGAAGGTAAAAATCTCATGAAAATTGAGGAGTTTAGAAGAGGATATTCAAAAGATTTCGAAACAATTAAAAAAAATTTTATTTAAACTTAATATAAGTGAATAGATATAAAATCAAAATTGAGTATGATGGAACACCATTTGTGGGGTGGCAGTTTCAAAAAAATGGTATTTCTGTTCAGAAAGTTTTACAAGACGCAATATTTCTTTTTTCTCAAGAAAAAACTATCATTAATGGAGCCGGCAGGACTGACTCCGGAGTTCATGCTGAAGAGCAAATTGCTCATTTTGATTTAAAAAAAAAAATTGAAAAAAAAAAATTTATCAAAGGAATTAATAAATATATTGGCAGCCATCCAGTATCGGTCTTAGAAGTAAAAAAAGTAAGTAGAAAGTTTCACTCAAGATATGATGCGAAACAAAGAAAATACAGATACATTATTGTAAATAGATCCTCTCGTTTGTCTCTTCTTAAAAATAAAGCCTGGCATATAAGTAAGAACTTGAATATCTCAAAAATGAAAAAAGGATCAAGTATGCTACTTGGGACACATGATTTTTCAACATTTAGATCTTCGTCATGTTCAGCTAATTCGCCAATTAAAACTCTAAAAAAAGCTAAAATAAAAAAAAGAGATGATAAAATAACTATAGATTTTATTTCTAAATCTTTTTTACAACAACAAGTAAGATCTATGGTCGGATGTTTAAAATATTTGGGGGAAGGTAAATGGTCTTTAAAGAAATTTAAAAAAGTTTTTTTATCAAAAACAAGATCGAATTGTGCACCACCTGCTCCAGCACAAGGTTTATATTTGTCTAAAATCAAATATTAATATTTAAGTAATGCGTTAATATGCTCATTTGCACTTTCAGCCAAAGCTTCTAAATCGTATCCACCTTCGAGTATTGAAACAACTTTACCGTTACAAAATTTATTTACAGTTTCAAGAGTCCTTCTAGTAATTTCATAAAAGTCTTTAGATTTTAAGTTAAAGTTTGCAAGTGGATCGTTTATATGAGCATCAAATCCAGCTGAGAAAAGAACAAACTCTGGTTTAAACTCTCCAATTTTTTTTAATAAATGATTATATGCATCAAAGTACTCGTTTGAATTAGTTCCACTAGGCAAAGGGATGTTAAAAATATTATTATATTTTCCCTTCTCATGACTTGCACCAGTACCTGGATAAAATGGATATTGATGAGTTGATAAATACAGAACTTTCTCATTATCATAAAAAATATTTTGTGTTCCATTTCCATGATGAACATCAAAATCTATTATAGCGATTTTATTTAGTTTGTATTTTTCTATAAGATAGTGGGCTCCTACTGCTACATTGTTATATATACAAAACCCCATGGCCTTATCTTTTTCCGCATGATGTCCCGGAGGTCTAACTGGACAGAAAACATTTTTAAATTCTTTACTCTGTACGCTGTCAATAGCAGTTATTATTGATGCAACCGCATCTGACGAAGCTTGCCTACTACCTGGAGACACAATTGTATCTCCATCTAAAAAATGCAAACCCTTTTTGGGAAAGGAATTTTCCACTTCATCAATATAATCAGATTTATGAGCAATTTTTAAATATTTGTTGTCAAACTTTGATGGTTTTTTCCAAATTAATTTTTTATTTTTTTTTAAGTTCTCAATTACGACCGAAACTCGATCTGCCCTTTCAGGATGGCCCTGACCAGTTTCGTGATTCAAATAAGTATCGGTAGTTATAATTCCCGTTTTCACTTAAAATAACTTACTAAAATATTTTCGTAAATTTTAGTTAATTTTTTTAAATCAGAAATAGACACGCTCTCATCTATCTTGTGCATTGTCTTACCCACCAAACCAAATTCCAAACAAGGAGAAATATTTTTAATAAATCTTGCATCAGATGTTCCGCCAGAAGTAGACAACTTCGGTTTTAAACCAGTAATCTTTTTTATGATACTTTGAACCATATAAGTTGTCTTATTTGGTTTATTTAAAAAAGCTTCGCCTGAAACCTCGTAATTTACTTTAAATCTAGATTTATTAATTTTACTAACTGTTTTAAATATTTTATTTAGCTTTATTTTTAAAGAACTTGATGAGTGTTTATCATTAAATCGTATATTAAATACGGCTTCCGCAGACCCTGGAATTACATTATCCGCATGATTATCAATATTAATTTTTGTTATTTCTAAATTTGAAGGTTGAAAATTTTTTGTTCCTCTATCTAGTTTTAAATCTTTTATCCTTTTTAAAATTTTAATTATAGTATTTGAGGGATTATTAGCTCTGTGTGGATAGGCTACATGACCCTGTGAACCTATCACAGTAAGTCTACCGGTTAAACTTCCCCTTCTTCCTATTTTTATCATTTCGCCAAGTTTATTTGGATTAGTAGGTTCGCCCACTATACAAAAATTAATTTTTTCTTTTTGTCTTTTTAAATATTTTACAACTCTTTTGGTTCCATTTACTGCAATACCTTCTTCATCTCCTGTAATCAATAAACTTATTGATCCTTTAAAATTTTTATTTTTATTTTTAAATCTACTTACTGCAGCCACAAAACATGCTATTGAGGCTTTCATATCATTAGCACCTCGACCAATTAATTTATTATTTTTTACAATTGGTTTAAATGGATTAGTAATCCAGTTTTTTATATTTCCTGGTGGAACTACATCTGTATGTCCTGCATAACAAAAATTTGGAGAGGATTTCCCAAGTTTTGCATATAAATTTTTTACATTTTTAAAATTAATTATTTTACAATTGAAACCTATAGATCTTAAATTTTTAGCTAACAAGTTTATTGCACCAGCATCTTTTGGTGTGATACTTGGTTTACGAATCAAATCTTTTGCTAATTTTAATTCATTTATTTGCATTAATTTTAGTCTCTTAGTAAATCGTTTATAGATGTTTTGCTTCGAGTTTTTTCGTCTACTTTTTTTACAATTACTACACAGTATAGTGACGGTCCATTTGGATTATTTTTGCTTGGCATTGAGCCAGGAACGACTACTGAATATGCAGGCACTTTTCCATAATGAATTTCTCCACTAGCACGGTCCACTATTCTTGTTGACGCGCCGATATAAACACCCATTGATAAAACTGATCCTGTTTCAACAATTACACCCTCTGCTATTTCAGCTCTTGCACCTAAAAAACAATTATCTTCTACAATAGTTGGATTTGCTTGCATGGGTTCTAAAACACCACCGATACCTGCCCCACCAGAGATATGGCAATTTTTTCCAACCTGAGCACATGATCCGACAGATGCCCAAGTATCAATCATTGTTCCTTCATCGACATAAGCACCTACGTTTATGAAAGAGGGCATCAGCACAACATTTTTTGCTATGTGAGCTCCTTTTCTAATAACACCGTTAGGAACATATCTAAAACCAGCTTTCTTAATTTGTTCTTCACTCCAACCTTGTGTTTTACCATCTACTTTATCGTACCAAGTAGAGTAAGGCCCTTTTGACGCTTTCATTTTATTTACTCGAAAACTTAACAATATAGCTTTTTTAATCCATTGATTAACGTGCCATTTATCACCTTTTTTTTCTGCAACTCTAATTTTACCATTATCTAACAAGTTTATAGTTTCCCCGACTAATTCATTAATCGAATTATCAGAATTATCTATTTTAGCTTTGTTTTCAAAAGCTCCGTTTATTTTTGCTTCAATTTTTTCTAAATTCATTATATTCCTTTAAAAAATTTGTTAAATTTTCTATTCTATAATTTACAAAATTTTCATTTGAAAATTCTGCAGCCCAAGGTTCGTCATTTTTAATCCAAACAGTTTTCATTCCAAGTTCATGTGCAGGTTTTAAATTCCTAGCGATATCCTCAATAAATATACAATATTGTGGCTCAATTTTGTATTTTTCAATTAATATTTTATATGCCCCAATAGATGGCTTGGGAATAAAATTTGAATCCACGATGTCAAATATACCGTCAAAAAGCTTATTAATACCAATCCTTTTAGTTACATTTTCGGCATGAGCCCTTGATCCATTAGTAAAAATGATTTTTTTTCCAGTAATTTTAGTAATTTCTTTTTCAAGATCTTTGTTTTTTCCTAAAAAATCTAAATTAACATCATGAACAAAATCCAAAAATTCCATCGCATCAATTTTATGGTGTTTCATCATTCCGGACAACGTTGTGCTGTATTTATGAAAATAATCTTTTTGAATTTTTTTTGCCTCTTCGAGGCTCACATTCAGTTTACTTGATATAAATGAAGACATTTTTTTATCTACTTGGTCAAAAACTTTTGTTTGGCCTGAGTAAAGAGTATTATCTAAATCAAAGATCCAACATTTTATTTTATTAAGTTCTCTCATTTTCTTATTAAAGTTCCCGCACCTTTATCAGAAAATATTTCATAAAGAATTGAATGCGGTTTTCTACCATCAAGAATAACTACACCTCTTACCCCATTTTCAACAGCATCTATACAATTTTTGATTTTAGGTATCATACCTCCTTGAACAATTTTTAACTTTATTAAATTTTCTATATCAAAAGGTTTTATTTCTGATATTAAGTCTTTCCTATCATCATAAACTCCCTCAACATTAGTCATTAACAAAAGTCTTCTAGACTTTATTTTTTTAGCTATAGCACTTGCTGCAGTATCACCATTAATATTGTAAGCATGATTATTTACGTCTAGACCCAATGGCGCAACTACAGGAATTTGATTTTTTTTTAATGCATCTTTAATAATATCCGAATTAATTTTATCTGGCACTCCAACAAATCCTAGTTCTTTGTTATCTGGCACAACCTTAATTATATTTCTACTCTTGGTATTAATGGAAATTGCGTTAGATCCCTTTTTATTTAACGAGTTTACAATATCATTATTAAAATCAACTAATACTTCTTCAACTATCTTTATTACTTTTTCATCAGTTACCCTTAATCCATTAATAAATTTAGTTTGAATTTTTTCTTTTTTTAGTTGCCTTTCTATTCTTGGCCCTCCGCCATGAACCACTATAATTGAAAGTCCTAATTTATTTAATATGCTAATATCCTCGATAAAGTTATCAAAAATATTTCTATCAATTAAAACATTCCCACCGTATTTGATAACTATAATCTCCTTTTTATACTTAGAGACGTATTTAGGTATATTCTCAATTTTTGGCGCATCTTTTGGCCAAAATTTTTCAATTGCTTTCAGGTAGTTCTCTTTAGACATCTAAACAGTTTTGACTTTTGTCTTTCTCATAATTACCCATTGCTGAGCTATAGTTAATATATTATTAACTGTCCAATAAACTACTAGACCAGAGGGAAACGGTGCCAATATAATTGTTAAAAAAAGAGGAAAAAACATAAATATTTTTGCCTGTATAGGGTCTGTTGGTGCAGGGTTTAATTTTTGTTGAAGAAACATTGTTAGTCCCATTAAAATTGGCCAAATACCAATAATTAAAAAGCCAGGGGGATCCCAAGGAATTAAACCGAACAAATTAAATATAGAAGTCGGATCTTGTGCCGACAAATCTTTAATCCAACCAAAAAATGGCTGATGCCTCATTTCCAATGAAATATAAAGCATTTTATAAATAGCGAAGAAGAAGGGAATCTGTATTAATATAGGCAAACATCCCGAAGCTGGATTTACTTTTTCTTTTTTATACAATGACATAATTCCTTGCTGAAGCTTAACTTTATCTTCTTTATGTAATTCTTTTAGTCTTATCATTTCAGGTTGAAGGGCTTTCATTTTAGCCATTGATCTAAATGAATAGCTTGCAAGTGGAAAAAAAATAATTCTTATAGCTGCTGTTATTAATATGATTGCTACACCAAAATTACCAGTCAATTTGAATAAATAATCAATTATAAAAAATAATGGTTTTGTAAAAAAATAAAACCATCCCCAATCTATAACCAGGTCAAACTTTTCAATATTTTGACTTTCAGCATAACCGTCAATAGTATTAACTTCTTTTGCAGCAACGAATAATCTGACTTGATTATTTTTTGTGGTTGATGGAGCTAAATTAATTGGATTATTTAAAATATAGTTGGCTTTAAAAGTATCTTTAAATAAAAATGTAGATTTAAAATTCTCATTTTTTGGTGGTACTATTGCCGTCACCCAATATTTATCTGTAATGCCAAGCCATCCACTGTCAGCTTCTCTAACAATTTTTTTATCTTCAACATCGTCATAGTCATCTTCTTTTAATTCTTCGTCAAAAACTCCAATAAAACCTTCATGCAGAATATAAAAGCCCATAAGATCGTCAGGTTTTTTATTCCTTGTTATTTGAGCATAAGGAAATAACTGTATCGTTTGATTTGTATTATTTTGAACTTCTTGATCAATATTGAATAAATATTTTTTATCTAAGTTTATTTTTTTTCTAAAAGTAAGCCCTTCTTGATTATTCCATTCTAAAATTATTGGTTTATCCGGAGACAAAACATTATTGCCCTTAACCTTCCAATTAGAATTTATATTTGGAACTTTAATTTTATTTCCTACACTCGTCCATCCAGTTTCTACAAAATATCCATCTATTGTTTGTTTAGGGTTTAAGAAAACAACGTTATCATTTTTTTCTAGAGACTGCTTATGATTTTTAAAAGATACATCGTCAATAATTCCCCCTTTTAAAGAAATAGATCCCTCAATTTTTTCGTTATTAATTTTAATTCTTTGAACACTGTCTATAGAATCATTTCTAGAGATGGACTTTGGTATTTTGGTTTCGTTTATGCTAGGTGTTATACTGTCATCTTTTTTAAAATCACTTTCTTCTTTTACTTGGTTGCTTTGAGTTGTGGCATTATTCTGAACCTTTTTTTTTGGCACAGTCATAAAAGCTTCCCAGAAAAGAATAACTGATAAAGAAAGAGCAATAGCGACTATGACATTTCTACCTTCCATTTAAGCTTTTCCCTTCGATTTTTTTTTTGGAACATAATCTAATCCAGATCCTCCACCTAAAAACTTAATAGGGTGACAGCTTAATATTCTTTTTAATCCATGATAAAAACCTTTTTTGACTCCATGAACTTTAATACACTCAATAAAATACTCAGAACAAGTAGGCAAATATCTACACTTGTTACTACCAAATAATGGAGACAGGCAAAATTGATAAAATTTTACTGTGTAAATAATTAAATTTTTAAATTTAAACATTTCTATAATTTAATTTTTTAAAACTTTTTATCATAACTTGGTGAAGATTTTTGTTGTTTTCCTCATATGCTTTTGATTTACCAAAAACTATATAAGTATAATCATGATTAATTGCACCCTTTATTTTAGCAAGATTTATCACAATAGCTTTTAATTTTCGTTTAATTCTGTTTCTTTTTACTGCTGTTCCTAATTTTTTTTTCATGACCAAACTTATATTCAATGAATCTTTTTTTTTTGATTTTGTAAAAATCTTTTTCGCATAAATTGAAAAAAAATCTGTATGTAATTTTCTTCCTTTTAAAACCAATCTGAAATGATCACTTTTTTTTAAGCTTTCAAGTCTTGGCATGAAGATTATGTTGATAATTTTTTACGACCCTTAGCACGTCTTCTAGCAATTAATTTTCTACCGCCTTTTCTTGACATTCTTGATCTAAAACCGTGTCTTCGTTTTCTAACTAATTTACTGGGCTGATATGTTCTTTTCATAAAATGTTTTTAGTTATATATTTAAATAAAGCTCTTATGTACAGTTAAAATCGCTATGAATATAAATTTTAAACTAATACTGGGTATAATTTATCTACTTTGCTTAGGAATTTTACTTTTTGTTGTTTTTAGTTATCTGGATCTTAAAGATTTAAAAGATTTCACTTATATTAAAAATAACAGCGAAATTTTATTAGATTTTAAGAATCAAAATATAACCCTATTTATTATTTTCTTCTTTCTCTTTTGTATTCTTTGGATATTCCTTCTCGGTTTTGGCTCTCCATTATGTATCGCAAGTGGTTTTTTATTTGGTCAATTTGTTGGAACTTTGATTTGCGTTTTAGCTTTAACGATAGGTAGTACATTGCTTTATATGTTTGCGAATTATTATTTTCATGATTTGATTGTAAAATATTTAGAAGCAAAAATTTTAAAATATAAATATTTGTTTAAGAAAAATGAATTTTTGTATTTTCTAATATTCAGATTTGCTGGTGGGGCGGGGCTTCCTTTTGGAATACAAAATGTTTTGCCCACAATATTCAATATGAAAGTTAGCAATTATTTTTATTCAACCTTTCTAGGTTTGCTTCCATCTCTTTATATTTTAAATTCTTTAGGTCAAGGTATCGAAAAGTTAATAGAGAAAAATACAAGTTTAAATTTAGTTCAAGTGATATTAGAACCAGGAATTTACATACCACTATCATGTTTTTTTTTCATTTTAAGTATTTCATTTTTAATTCGAAAAAAGATTTTTAAAAAAAATTAAATTATGATTAAAACTAAATTTAAAAAGAAAGAATTGATAAGATGGTTTTTTTGGCTTTGGCTTATAATAATTTGGAATTATGGATATCCTGAAGCTTCACCACTTGAGGATGTAATAGTGGCGGTAATTTTATCTCTAGTTTTTATTATCTTAAAAAATTATAAGAAATAGAAGCTTGCATAATTTCTACCAAGGGATTAAAACTAAGATAAATGCAGGAGCAAAAATGGGTATTCACTATGATTATAAATCTACACGTGGCGAAAAGGCTATGAAAAAAGAAGCCAAAAGAAAAGCTCGACTTGAGGAAAGAAGAGCAAAAAGAATGAGCCAAAATAAAAATTCTGAGCCACAAAAAAAAATGCACGATATTGATAAACCTATAACTCTTGAAGATTTAACAAATCCAGACAAAGAATAAATTTATTATGAGATCTTTTGCAAAAAAAGACTCTCGTCTATCAAGACGTGAACAAGCCTTAAAAAGCAACTTAAAAAAAAGAAAAAAATTTAAAGAAAGAATAAAAAAAAAAACATGACAGTGCTTTCAGATAAATGGATCAAAAAAATGGTAAAATCTAATAGTATGATTAAACCTTTTGTTTCAAAACAAATAAGAAAAGGTAAAATTTCATTCGGCCTTTCTTCTTACGGTTATGACGCGCGAGTTTCAAATGAGTTTAAAATTTTTACAAATGTAAATTCTGGAGTAGTTGATCCTAAAGTCTTTAAAAAAGAAAGTTTTGTTACTAAAATTGGAAAAGAATGTATTATTCCTCCAAACTCTTTTGCATTAGCCAGCACAGTTGAATATTTTAAAATTCCCGAAAATGTTCTGGTTATATGTTTAGGCAAATCTACCTATGCAAGATGTGGTATAATCGTTAATGTCACTCCTCTTGAACCCGGTTGGGAAGGGCATGTTACTCTAGAATTTTCTAATACCACACCTTTACCAGCAAAAATTTATGCCAACGAAGGAGTAGCACAATTTGTTTTCATAAAAGGCAATGAGAAGCCTGAGGTATCTTATTCAAAAAGAAAAGGTAAATATATGAAACAAAAAGGGGTTACACTTCCAAAAGTTTAAACTTGTTTTGAATGAAAAAACTAAAAGTTAAAGGAAAAAAAATTTTATCAGGCTCAATATCTATTTCAGGATCCAAGAATGCCTCTTTACCTCTTCTTGCAGCAGCTATTTTAAGTAATAAAAAAATAATTCTTAAGAATATACCTTTAGTCAAAGATATATTCACTATGGTTGAACTTTTAAGTTATATTGGTCTTAAAATTGATTTAAATAAAAAAAAGAAAACTATTACTATTTTCGATTATAAGAAAAAAATAAATACAGTGGCGCCATATAAGCTTGTAAAAACTATGCGAGCAGGTATTTTAGTTTTAGGAGCACTTTTAGGAAAATATAAAAAAGCAAAAGTTTCTTTACCAGGTGGGTGCGCCATTGGAGGCCGACCAGTGGATCTTCATTTATTTGCACTAAAAAAACTTGGTGCTACAATAAAAATTAAAAATGGTTACATATTAGCAAGTGCAGAAAAAGGACTGAGAGGTAATGTAATAAAGTTTCCTTCAATTTCTGTAGGTGCTACAGAGAACGCTATTATTGCATCTGTTTTAGCTCAAGGTAAAACTACTTTAAAAAATTGTGCGATTGAACCAGAGATACAGGATCTTATTTTATTTTTAAAGAAATTAGGATGTAATATTTCTTCAGACAGAAAAAGAAATATTTTTATAAAAGGAGTAAAATCTTTTGTTTCAGTAAATCACAAGGTAATGTTTGATAGAATTGAACTAGGAACATATTTAATTGCAGCGGCATTAGCAGGAAAAAAAGTATCTTTTTTAAATATAAATCCAAAAGTAATTAGTTCAGAAATTAAGGTTTTAAAAAAAATGGGAGTTAGAATGGAAATAAGTAATAATAAAATTATTGTTTTTAAATCATTAAAATTAAAAAGAATTAATATTAAAACTGAACCCTATCCAGGATTCCCAACAGATTTACAGGCTCAAATAATGATTTTAATGACCCAAGCAAATGGTAAATCAAAAATTAAAGAGAGTATTTTTGAAAATAGATTCATGCATGTCCCTGAACTTAAGAGAATGGGTGCGAAGATTGAAATTAATGACAATATTGCCAAAATTTCTGGCCCAACCAAATTATCAGGAGCTGAGGTTATGGCAACTGACCTTAGAGCATCTGTCTGCCTTGTTTTAGCTGGATTGATTGCTCAGAGAGAGACTATTGTAAATAGAATATACCACTTAGATAGAGGTTAT
>NTJN01000002.1 GCA_002457515.1 Pelagibacterales bacterium MED-G40
AAACTCTTTTTATAGTGACATATATAGAGCTCCAGGAAGACCACATAATCATGAATATAATATGGGTGAAGAAAACTTGGAGGATGATCGATTTTTAAATTATCTTTCTTATCTAACTATGTTTATCGATTTTAATAAAATAAATAATATTTTTGATTTTGGTGCGGGGATCGGGGATCTTGGATATTTAATAAAAAAAAATTTTAAGCATATCAACCTTTATTGTTGTGAAAATGATAAATTTTCATTAGAAATTTTAAAAAGAAGAGGTTATCAAAATTATAGTTCTTTAGAAAAAATTAATAAAAAATTTGACCTTATAATTTCACTTCATACTATTGAGCATTTAACAAGCCTAGATCCAGTAATTGAATTAAAAACCAAATTAGTTTCTGGAGGCTATTTTTTCTTTGAAGTGCCAAATTGTCCATTTGATAAAAATTTTATAAACCGACCCTACGATTCTCCTCATATAATATTTTTTACAAAAAAAAGTTGGTATAATATATCCAAACTTCTCGAATTAAATTTAGTTGATTTGACTTATGCCTCATATAGTTTAGACGAAGCATTTAAAGCAATGTCAGAAAGCAAAGATAGGTTTAAATATTGGGAAAAAGACAGACTTAACTTTAGAGATAAATTACGCAAAATTATTCCACCTTTTATTTTAAAATTAAGAAGGAAAATTATTCAATTCAATAAAAAAAAGAATTTAAATAGATCTAAAAACTTTGTAAATAATAATGAAAATAGTTGGTGCATAAGGGGAATCTTAAAAAATGAAAACTAAAATCTTTTGTGACATAGCAGATAGTAAAACAATAAAACAATTTAACAAAAAATCAATTGTTGATGGATTTACAACAAATCCTTCCTTAATGAGAAAAGCTGGTGCAAAAAGTTATGAAAAATATTCTAAACTTCTTTTAAAAATTTGTAAAAAAAAACCAATTTCTTTAGAAGTATTTGCAGATAATTTTAAAGATATGGAAGAGCAGGCATATAAAATAAATTCTTGGGGAAAAAATATTTATGTAAAAATTCCTGTAATTAATAGCAAAGGAAAGTTTACAGGTCAGTTAATAAAGAAATTAAATAAAAAGAAAATTAAACTTAATATTACTGCAGTCTACACGTTAGATCAGGTGAAAAAAATTAACAGATGTCTCGATAATAAAACAAAGTCTATAATTTCAGTCTTTTCCGGTCGTATGGCAGATGTTGGCAAAGATCCTGTTCCAATAATAAAAAAGGCAGTTCAAATTACCAGCAGAAAAAATAAAGTTGAAATTCTTTGGGCAAGTACAAGAGAGCCATATAATTATACTCAAGCTAAGCAATTAGAATGCCAAATTATAACTATGCCCCCAAATGTAATCGAAAAAGTTTTAAGATTTGGAAAATCTTTTAATCAACTGACTACAGATACTGTTAAAGCTTTTTTAATAGATAGTAAAAAATCAAGATTCAAAATTTAAACTTTAGTATTGTTGGTTGCGGGGGAAGGATTTGAACCTACGACCTTCAGGTTATGAGCCTGACGAGCTACCAGACTGCTCCACCCCGCGATAATTTTAGACCTTTTTTAAATTTATAGCCTGTAATTTGTCTTTTTCCTCTTTAATTTCAAATCTTATTTTTTGGTTCTCTTTTAAAATCCTTAGTTTTGATTTTTCTAAAGAAGAAATATGTAAAAATATATCTTTATCTGTTTTATCTTCTGTTATAAATCCGTAGCCCTTTTTTGAGCTAAACCACTTCACTTTTCCTTGTGGCATAAGACACCTCTTAATTAAAATTTATTTATATTCGATTTTTTAATTTTAGAAGCTTTTTAACTCTTTTGATATTTTCTGTTTTAATTCTTTTTTTCTTTTCAGATGGTTTTTCATAATTGCTTTTCATTTTAATTACCTTAAAAAAACCCTCTCTCTGTAGTTTTCTTTTCAAAACTCTTAGAGCTTGTTCAACATTATTATCTTTTACTTCTATTTTAATAAAAATCTCCTTAATTTACGACGGTTGGTAGCATCTAAAAGGTTAATTGTCCAGATTCAATTAATAAGGTCTTTTCGGAATATTACTTTCAAAATCTGATCTATATTTTTTTAATTTTTGACCAATTGCAGGATATTTGCGACCAAGTATGGCAATAGCAAATAATGCAGAGTTTTTAGCGCCAGCCTTTCCAATGGCTAGAGTTGCAACAGGTACACCTGCAGGCATCTGAACAGTAGAGAGAAGACTATCAATACCATCTGTAACACTTGGCATTGGCACTCCAAGAACTGGAATAGTCGTTAAAGCAGCAGTCACACCTGCTAAATGCGCGGCTCCTCCAGCAGCAGCTATAATAACTTCGTAATTATTTTTCTCAGCTTCAGAGATAAATTTTTCTAGTCTTCTAGGAGTTCGGTGGGCAGATATTACTCTTACATCATGTTTAATTCCAAATTCTTTTAACATTTCGCTACAATGTTCCATAACTCCCTTCCAATCAGATTTACTTCCCATTACTAATCCCACTATCGGATCTTTTTTACTCATCTTTTTTATTCTCCTCTTTTTTATTCTCTTCCATCTGTTTTTCTAAATTTTTCTTTTCTTTTAATTTTGCTTTTTTTTCTCTTTCAACTCTTCTTTTAGCTTTATCGACAGCTTTTTGATAAACTTCTTGAGTGCACAAGGCAAGAATTACGGGATCTCTTGGTTTTAAACTTGAAAAATTCCAGTAACTTCTTTTTCTTATTAAAGAAACTGTTCCTTTAGTGCTACCTACCAATTTTGAAATTTGTCCATCGTTAAGTTCAGGTGCATTTTTACATAACCAAAGTATTGCATCAGGTCTATCTTGTCTTTTCGAAAGAGGAGTGTACTTAGGTTTTTTCCTTTCCTTGACTTGAACATCTTCACTTCTTTTGCTTAAATTTAAAGCTTGGTCTGGATTTTTAGAACAGGATTCTATTTCTTCTCGAGATAATTGACCTGCCAGTATAGGATTGTAAGCTTTAATTCCTTTAGCGACATCTCCGTCAGCAATACCTTTAACTTCTAATTCATGCAGATTACAAAAATTTGCGATTTGCCTAAAAGTTAAAGTAGTATTTTCAACCAACCAAACAGCTGTTGCTTTTGGCATGAATGGAGTTTCTGACATAATTTGATTATTTTTTCTTTCTTAGATTACTGAATTTTTTATTATATTTACTTACTCTACCCTTGTCTAAAATTTTTTGAGTACCACCCGTCCAAGCCGAATGTGATTTAGGGTCTATATCAAGTCTCAGAATATCATTTTCTTTACCCCAAGTAGATTTAGTTTCAAATTCACTTCCGTCTGTCATTACTACTTTTATTTTATGGTAGTTAGGGTGTATTTTTTTTTTCATGAAATGTGTTTTATATTATAAATACTTTTTACTCAATATTTTTTTTTATCAAACTATCTAAAAGCTCTTGATGTATTTTCGAATTTGTTGCCACAGTATTCTTTTTTAATAAGGATTTTTCACTACTATCTTTTAAAAACTCTATAAAACCTCCAGCTTCTTTCAAAATTATTATGCCAGCAGCTACATCCCAATAGTTTAATTCCCACTGCCAAAAACCATCAAATCTCCCGCAGGCAACATTTGCAATATCTAAAGATGCACTTCCATATTTCCGTATAGGAATATTTACTTTATTTGAAATATTAATATATTCATCAAAAGTTTCACTCCTTCTTTTGCTACTAAATCTTGGTCCGCCAGTAACTAAAATTGAGTCCCTCATTTTTTTTTGATTAGATACCCTTATCCTTGAGTTGTTTAAAAAAGCACCAGAACCTTTTTCAGCAAAAAACATTTCATTTTTTATAGGATCAAAAATTATACCAGAGGTTATTTCACCTTTTTCCTCATATCCTATCGAGATAGCAAATTGCGGAATCCCATTTAAAAAATTAGAAGTTCCATCAATTGGATCAATTATCCAACGCTTCTCTTTATTATTTTTATTAATTTCTCCAGCCTCTTCACTTAAAATTCCGTAATCAGGATGAGCCTTTAACAATTCCTCTATGATAATTTTTTCAGTTTTTTTGTCTGCAACGGACACGAAATCTCCAGGACCTTTTGAAGACACTTGTAACTTTTCTATCTCACCAAAATCTCTTATAAGCGATCTTGATGCTTTTATACAAGCTTTGTAAATTATGTTCATTTGTGGGGAATTGAGTCTCATTAATTTACTTTCTTTACATATTCAAGAGTTCTTGTGTCTAGAATAATTTTTTCACCCGATTCTATAAATGGTGGAACAGTTATGTTTATCCCATTATCTAATTTAGCAGGCTTGTAAGAAGAAGCAGCTGTTTGCCCTTTTACAACAGCGTCTGTTGTTTCTATCTTGCATTCAATATTATTAGGTAAATCTACTGAAATAGCTTTTTCTTCCATAAATGTAATTGTAACTTCAAGATTTTCTTTTAGCAGTTTATTTTTTTCTCCAATTATTGATTTTGAAATAGAAATTTGCTCAAAGTTTTTATTATCCATAAAGTGACAGTTATTTTCATCAGAATATAAAAAATTAAATTTCTTTTCGTCCACCTCAGCCTTTTCAATATTCTCACTAGATCTGAACCTTTCATTTAACTTAGTTCCCTTTATCACGCTTTTAAGTTCGACTTGATTAAATGCTCCTCCTTTGCCAGGCTTAACATGTTGAGTCTTTAAAACTGTCCAATAGTCATTTTTGTATTCAATGATCATTCCAGGTTTCATTTCGTTAGCTGATATTTTCATTTATTTAAATTTTTTAATTGCCGTTTCAGGTTTTAAAAATGGGTTATTCCAAATAAAACTTGATATTGCAATATAATTCGCTCCTTTCCTTGTAAGCTTCTTATAATTTTTATCATTTATTCCACCTATAGCAACAACTGGTATTTTAGTTCTTTTTCTTATTTTTTTAATAATTTTTATGTTAGCTTTTTTTGCTTTTGGTTTTAACTTAGATTTATAAAATGACCCAACAGCAATATAGCTTGGTTTATCTTTTATTGCCTCATTAACCAGCTTAATGGACCCATGGCACGTAACACCGATAATCTTTTTTTTTAAAATTTTTTTAGCTTTTGAAATATCTGTATCAAGTTGGCCTAGATGACAACCATCTGCATTGACCTTTTTTGCTATTTCTGGACTATCATTAATTATTAATTTTACATTAAACTTCTTAGTAATTCTTTTAACCTTTTTGGCAATTTTAAAAATTTTATTTTTTTTAGCTTTTTTCAGTCTAAGCTGTAAAAATTTAATTTTTTTAACACTTAATACTTTAGTTAAATTATAATAGAAATTATTATCAATTTTTTCTGGTGATATAAGGTAAATAAGTTTTTTCAATTTTTAGGCCGCAGAACTTTGCTCTAACTTCTCACTCCATTTTGCTTCTGTCGAAGCACCATTCATTTTTGCTCTATGGTCAAAAACTTTTTGAATTTTGGCGGTTTCTTTCATAGATTTAGCCCAAGTTTTCAAAGCAGACTGCTGTAAAGCTCTACCGTAAGAAAAAGTAAAATTAAAAGAAGTGTCATTTATTTTATTAATAGCATTTAAATTTTTTGTCGCCTCTACCTCACTTTGACCACCAGATAAAAAAGCAATCCCAGGTACTTCACTTGGAACATTTTTTTTGAGACATTCTAATGTTTTTTTAGCTATTACTTCAGTTGAAGTCTTTTCTTTACAATTCGAGCCTGGAAGTATCATATTTGGTTTAAGGACTGTACCTTTGAGATTGACGTTATGAATTGAAAGTTCTTTATAACATTCTTCCAAAACTCTACTTGTAACCTCGTAACATTTTTCAATATTATGATCTCCATCCATCAAAACTTCAGGTTCTACTATTGGAACCATTTTTGCTTCTTGAACTATTGCTGCGTATCTTGCCAATGAATGAGCATTTGATTTTATACATTGCTTACTAGGAAGTTCAGATGATATTGAGTAGACAGCTCGCCATTTAGCAAATCTAGCACCTAATTTATAATATTCTTCCATTCTTTCTCTTAAACCATCAAGTCCCTCAGTTACTTTTTCATTATTAGATCCTGCTAAAAGTTTTGCACCTTTATCAACTTTAATTCCTGGAATTGACCCATTTTTTTTAATTAACTCAGGTATGGAAATCCCGCTATCTGAAGTTTGTCTTAAGGTTTCATCAAATAAAATTACTCCACTTATACAGCTCTTCATGGACTCGGAGGAAAATAATGTTTCTCTAAAATGAAGCCTATTTTTCTCAGTGCACTCAACATTTACACTTTTTAATCTTTTCTCCATTGTGCCAGTGCTTTCATCAGCAGCCAGTATTCCTCTCCCTTTTGCTACCATTTTTTTTGCTATATCTTCTATGTTCATAAGTTTAATTTTTTCTTAGTACTTTTATACCAGGCAATTCTCTTCCTTCAAGACATTCTAAGAACGCACCACCGGCTGTTGATAAATGTGTAAAACTATTTTCTAATCCTGTATTTTTGATAGCAGCGATAGTATCTCCACCACCAACAATTGATATTAAAGACTTTCTTTTTGTATTTTCGCTAATTTTTTTGGCTATAGCTATTGTTCCTTTAGAAAAACTTTTATTTTCATAATAACCAGCTGGGCCATTCCAAAATACCGTATTCGAGTCATCAATTGTTTTGCTTATCAAATTTATAGTATTTTTTCCAATATCTAAAATTATATCTTCATTATTTAATTCATCTAAAGATTTATAAGTTGAGCTGCCATTAATATTATCTGAGGCATTACAATCGATTGGAATTATTAATTTGCAATTACTTTTAATTGCTAAACTATTTATTTTTTCAATAATATTTTCTACTCCAGCTTCAACAATTGATTTTCCAACATTTTTATTTTGATATTTAATAAAATTATTTGCCATTGCTCCAACGACTATGAGATTGTCTGAACTTTTAATTAAGTTAATCAGTACGTTTATTTTAGTAGATATTTTTGATCCTCCAATTATACAGCTTATTGGTTTTTTTTTATTTTTAATTAATAAATCAATTGAACTAATCTCTTTATTTAAAAGTGGTCCTCCATAACTATTTATAAATTTAGTAATTTTATGAATTGATGCTTGTTTTCTATGTGAGCAAGAAAAAGCTTCATTTACAAAAATATCACCTAATTTTGCTAAATTTTTTGCAAAATTTTCTTCATCTTCTTCTTCCTCTTTAAAAAAACGAATATTTTCAAATAACAATACTTCTCCTCCTTTTAAATTATTTGAAGTCTCAATAGCTTTCTGATCTATTTTTCCTTGATAAAAAAAAATTTTATTGATCAATTTATCTTTTAAATAATGAAATATAGGTTTCATTGATAATTCTGCAACTATTTTTCCTTTTGGCCTCCCAAGATGAGAAAGCAAAATTACTTTTGCATTATCCTTAACTAACTTGTTTAAAAAGGGTTCTATTACTTTAATTCTAGTATCGTCTTCAATTTTTGAATTTTTTATCGGAACGTTAAGATCCAATCTTACAATAATTCTTTTATTATCTACAGAAAGTTTATTTGAAAAAATTTTTAAATCAGACATTTAAATTTAATGAACTATTTTTTTAAAAGTTTTCTAGCTAATTGAATGACTTTTTCAGTATTAATATCAAAGTGATCGTATATTTGTTTGTAAGGAGCACTTTTACCAAAATTTTCAATACCTACATATTCCCCTTTATCCTTAACATACTTTGCCCATCCTTTCATACTTCCTGCTTCAATTACTATCCTTGAGCATGAATTAGTTTCTAAAATTTTTTCTTGATAATTTTTATCTTGAATATCAAAAAGTTCTTGGCAAGGCATTGACACCACTTTAGTATCTATATTTTCTTGCTTTAACATCTTCTGAGCCTCTAAGGCTATCTCAACTTCTGAGCCAGATGCTATAAGTATTAATTTGTAATCATGTGATGTTATGTTCAAATCGTAAGCACCTAAATTACATTTATTTTTTTCAGATAATTGCTTATTAACATAAGGAAGTTTTTGACGAGAAAGAGCTAGTGCACTAGGATTATTTTTACTTTTTAATGCAATTTCCCAACACTCAAGTGTTTCATTAATATCTGCCGGACGGAAAACATTTAAATTTGGTATTGCTCTAAGACCACTTAAGTGTTCAATAGGCTGATGGGTCGGACCATCCTCTCCAAGACCAATGGAGTCATGGGAAAAAATATATATTACCCTTAATCCCATTAGTGCCGATAATCTTATCGCTGGTTTACAATAATCAGAAAAAATTAAAAACGTTCCTCCATAGGGAATCAAACCTCCATATAAAGCCAAGCCGTTCATAGTAGCTGCCATACCATGTTCTCTAACACCATAATGAATATAATTCCCATTGAAATTTTTTGATGAGATAATTTTAGAGTTATTGGTTTTAGTGTTATTCGAACCGCTTAAATCTGCGGATCCTCCAATTAACTCGGGTAAAAATTTAGAAATAACCTCAATAGCCGATGAGGAACATTGTCTCGTTGCCATATCTGGCTTTGCAGTAAAATACTTTGTTTTTTCTTCTTTAATAATTTTTTCAAGATTGTGAAGATTTGAATTATTAATCATTGACTCTAATTCAGACTTAATTTTTGGATTTTTTTTGTTGAGAACTTCATTCCATTTTTTTTCAATAGACTTACCTTTTTTTCCTATTTCTCTCCAAGCCTCAAGAATTTGACTAGGAATTGTGAAGGGTGGACTTGTCCATTTTAGTTTTTTTCTAACTAGATTAATTTCCTCCTCACCTAATGGAGAACCATGAGAAGAAGCTTTTCCAGATTTATTTGGCGAACCATAACCGATGATTGTTTTGCAGGATATAATTGTTGGTTTTTTTGATTTTGAGGCTTTATTAATTGCTTTTGATATTTGTTTTTCATTATGGCCATTAATTTCTTGAAAGTTCCAACCGTATCCTTCAAATCTTTTTTTAAAGTTATCTGAAACACTTAAAGCTGTGGAGCCATCTATTGATATTTTGTTATTATCAAAAAATACAATTAAATTTCGTAGTTTAAGATGACCAGCTAAACTCATTGCTTCATGACTTATACCCTCCATCAAATCTCCGTCGCTCGCAATTACATAAGTTTTATGATTTATTAAATCAGATCCAAATTTTTTTTTGAAGATTTCTTCCCCAATAGCCATTCCAACAGAATTTCCAAGTCCTTGACCAAGTGGACCTGTAGTAGTTTCAATGCCCGAATTTTCAATGTACTCAGGATGACCAGCGCAAATTGAGTTTAATTGTCTAAAGTTTTTTATGTCGTCAATTAAAACACTTCTGTATCCGGTTAAGTAAAGTAGAGAATATAAAAGCATAGAACCATGACCAGCGGATAAGATAAACCTGTCTCTATTAATCCAATTTGGATTCTCAGGATTAAACCTGAGGTGGTATTTAAATAAAACAGTTGCTACATCTGCCATACCCATCGGCATCCCTGGATGTCCTGAATTTGCCTTTTGCACAGCATCGATTGAGAGGAATCGTATCGCGTTTGCTAATTGATTTAATTTTATGTTCACTATTAGATTACCTATATAGACTTAAAGTCTCTATATCAATATTATGGTATAAAAATTAGATGAGCAATTTAGAAACCAAAGAAACAAATTTAAATAAACTTATTGATAAATTAAGCAATTTGTCTGGCACTTATTCACAGTCCACAAGTGAGAGTGAAAGAATAAAAAAAGAAAGACAACAATTAGAAGGTGAAAAGAAAGAGTTAGAAAATAAAAATCAGGAATTAATCAGAGAGCATAAATATTTAAAAAGTAAATTGATGAAATTGCAAGAGGAAGTTAATAAAAAGTCAGAACTTGAAGAAAAATTTAATCAAGACATTGACGAGTTAAGTCAAGAAACAGAAAATTTAGTAGAAGAGATAGAAAAATGGCAAACGTAAATGTTAAATTTAACAACAAAGACTACTTGTTGTCTTGTGACGACGGACAGGAAGAGTCATTAAAAAAACTCACACTATTCTTAGATAAAAAATATACAGAGTTGAAAGATAAGTTAGGTAATATCGGTGAAAATAAACTTTTATTAATAACCTCTATTCAGATTATTGATGAATATTTTGAGTTAAAAGAAAAGGTTAATTTACAAAAAAACAAACTTGATGATCTTTCAAAAAAGTTTCTTGAACTCAAATCTTTAGCTATTAAGTACAGAGATAATAAGGAAGATGAAATAGGAAAATTAAATACTGAAATTGATAATTTCAAAAAAATGGTTGAGGAAAGCAATAGTTTATACGAGTCTATGCTCGATAGAACAACTAAATCACTAGAAAAAATAATTGAAAAAGCTGAATCTAAATCTCAAATTCAGTAAATGTTGAATAAAGAAAAAATTAGAAAAAAATTTTTAAAAATAAGAAAAAACAACTATTACGAGGTTAATAAAAAATTCTTTGAACCTTTAATTACTTTCCTAAATAAAAAATTTAAAAATAAAAAATTCAACTTATCCTTTTATTATCCCACAAACTATGAGGTAAATACTTTAAAATTAATTGAATTACTCAGTAATAAAAAAAATATTACTACTCTGTTACCATTAACAAATTCAAATAAAATGATGTCTTTTACGAAATGGTCTTTTTTGGATATTTTAAAAGTAAACAAGTTTGGAATACTGGAACCAATTAAAATAAAAAAAAATTTAGTACCCCATGTTTCACTAGTACCTTTGTTGGCATATGACAAAAGAAAGTTTAGACTTGGTTACGGAAAAGGTTATTATGATAAATATTTTAATAAATATTTAAAATTAAACAAGAATATAACTACTATTGGAGTTGCATTTTCATTTCAAAAATATCATAAACTGCCAACATCAAATTTTGACGTTAAATTAGATTATATACTTACAGAAAAGGGTATTTAAAAATATGAATATATTAATTTTAGGGGATGTTTGCGGCAATGCAGGCGTCAATTCAGTGAGAGAAAGATTGCCAAATTTAATAATACAAAAGAAAATAGACTTCACTATATTAAATGGAGAAAATGCTGCAGAAAATGGAAAAGGAATAACAAAGAAAAATACTGAAGATTTTTTTAATGCAGGTGCAGATGTAATTACAACAGGTAATCATGTTTGGGATCAGAAAGAAATAATGGAATTTATTGAAACTGAGAGAAGGTTGTTAAGACCTGAAAATTTAATAAAAGGTTCTCCAGGGAAAGGTCATGGAATTTTTAAATCAAAAAATAACAAAAAAGTTGCAGTTATTAATTTAATGGGAAATGTTTTTATGAGAAAATGTGAAGATGCTTTTGAAGCGGGAAAAAAATTTATTGAAACCTTGAGACTAAAAAAGGAAGCAGATTTTATAGTTGTTGATATGCATGGCGAGATAACTAGTGAAAAAATGGCAATGGGATATTTATTTGACGGTAAAGTAACAACAGTTGTTGGAACTCACACGCACGTTCCAACATCAGATCATAGAGTTATGGAAAAGGGAACTGCTTATCAAACAGATCTAGGAATGTGCGGTGTTTATGAATCTGTCATTGGCATGAACAGAGAAAATTCTTTAAAAAAATTTTTAAAAGACCCTTCAAGTAAACAACATTTTCCCGCATCTGGAGAAGCAACTATCTGTGGCTTAATGGTTGTAGCCGATGATAAAACTGGTTTAGCCAAAAAAGTAGAGCCAATTATTTTAGGTGGCTCCTTACAACAAAGAGTATAACAAATGGCTGGACATTCACATTGGGCGGGCATTAAACATAAAAAAGGTAGACAAGACAAAGAAAGATCTAGAATTTTTTCAAAACTATCTAGAGAAATTACTGTTGCTGCAAAATTAGGCGCCAAAGATCCAGATACTAATCCCAGGTTAAGAACAGCTATTCAGACTGCAAAGCAATTTAATATGCCTAAAGATAACATAACTAGAGCTATCAAAAAATCAGAAATGAATTTAAGTGAAAATTTTGAAAATTTGAGATATGAGGGTTTTGGTCCTTTTAATGTAGCTTTTATAATAGAAACTTTAACAGATAATAAAAATAGATCCGCAGGTAGTATCAGAGCGATTTTACAAAAAAGTGGCGGCAGACTGGGAGAGACTGGATCAACCTCACACATGTTTTTCTCTTGTGGAGTAATGCATTTAACAAAAGATACTTTTTCTGATGAAAAAATTTTAGAAATAGCCATTAACGCAGGAGCAAAAGACTGTCGAAGTGGTGATAAGTTTCATGAGATTTTGTCAGAAAAAGAGGACTTTTATAAAGTTAAAAATGCCATTGAAAAGATTTCAGGTAACTTAATCTATTCTGGTATAGAATGGAAACCACATGTCAATTTAGAATTAACAAAAGATCAACAAAAAAAAATTTTGGAGATTATAGAAAGTTTAGATGAAGTTGACGATGTTCAAAAAATATTTATTAATGTCAATATTGATTTAGCAAGTTTATGAAAATAATTGGTATAGATCCTGGTTTAAATGGTGCAATAGCAGTTCTACAAAATAATAAGGTTATTCAAATACATGATGTTCCGGTTATGACTGATGGAAAAAAAAATAAGCGACAATTAAATAGCGCACAACTCGTGAAACTTCTAAAAGACAACTTTCAGGATGAAGTCGATACTGTGGTTGTTGTTGAACAGGTTAATGCTATGCCAGGACAAGGGGTAACCAGCATGTTTAATTTTGGACAAACTTTCGGGGCAATAAAAGGCATATGTGCAGCTCTAAATTTACCAATCTTTTTCGTTCGTCCGGCAAAATGGAAAAAGCATTTTGATTTAATAAATTCCTCAAAAGATGCTAGCAGAACCAAAGCTATAGAAATGTATCCATCTATTTCAGATCAACTGTCCAAAAAGAAAGATGTCAATAAGTCAGATGCCATACTAATAGCAAGATTTTACAGTGAGACTAGGTTTAAAGAAGACCTAAAATAAAGCAAATTTAAAAAAAATTAACATTAAAACTGTCAAATTCATGACACATTCTAAAAGTAATGATCCAAAATGGAACAAGATATTGCATCACAAGTAGTTGGTTTAGGTGGAGCGAGCGATTTTTCACTATGGCAACTCTTTTTAAGAGCAGATTTTATTGTCAAGTCGGTTATAATTATTCTTATTGCCAGTTCAATATACTCCTGGGCATTGATTTTTGATAAATACAGATTATTTAAAAAAATTAATGCTTCCTCATCTGATTTTGAAAATAAATTTTGGAAGTCAAAATCAGCTGAAAGTTTTAGTAAAACACTTCCTGCTAAAACGGAAGATCCTATCACTTTAATTTTCCAATCCGCAATGGTCGAAGTTGGAAAAACAAGATCAAAATCATCTGCAGTTCAAGCGGCTAGAGTTGAGAGAGTTCTTGAAATTTCTACTGACAATCAAATAAAAAATATTGAGAAACATTTTACTTTTTTAGCGACTGTAGGTGCAACAGCCCCTTTCATTGGTTTGTTTGGAACGGTATGGGGAATAATGAATTCCTTCCAATCAATCGCCATATCCCGTAATACAAGTTTAGCTATTGTTGCACCAGGTATAGCTGAGGCATTATTTGCAACAGCGCTAGGCTTGTTAGCTGCGATACCAGCTGTAATAGCCTATAATAAATTTAATAGTGACTCAAAAAGATACATAGCTAGAGTTGATAATTTCTGTAAAAGATTTTTATCAATAATGTAATTTATGGCATTTAAAATAAATCGTAAAAATGAACCAATGAGCGAAATCAACGTAACACCTTTCGTTGATGTAATGTTAGTTCTGTTAATTATTTTTATGGTTACGGCACCCTTGCTAACTGTTGGAGTGCAAGTTGATTTACCCGAATCTTCAGCTGACTCACTGCCAGATGATCAAGAGCCTTTAACAATAAGTATAAATTCAAAAGGAGAGATTTTTATACAAGAACATCAAGTTCAATTTAAAAAGATTGTTCCAAAATTACTTGCTATAGCAAAAAATAGGACTGACACTAGAATTTATGTAAGGGGTGATAAAACAATAAATTATGGTAGGGTTCTAGAAATAATGGGAACACTATCAGGAGCTGGTTTTTCTAAAGTAGCATTAATATCGGAACCTTATAAAAGTTAAATGTTAAATGATAAAAAGTTTAATTTACTCAATTTCGTTTCATGTCTTAATAATTTTATTAACCATTTTAAGTCTCCCTTTCATGTTAAGAGAGCCAATTGATTTGCCTCCTATAGTTTCAGTAGAGCTAATAGAAATTACTGATAAAACCAGTATTCCTTTTGCTCCTAAAGCAAGAAAAGTAATTGAAAAAGTTAAAGAAGAGGAAAAAAGAGTTGTTTCAGAGCAGGCACCTCCTTCATTAAAAGAAAAAGAGAAATTAGATAGAATTCCTATGCCAGATGAAAATAAAGAGAAGCAAAAAAGGGTTGAAAAAAAACAAAATCCTGAGGAGGTCAAGCCAGAAATAAGACAGTCCTCTGAATTTGAAAAAAAGGAAATTATAGATACAAATCAAATAGCAGCTTTAATTGACAAAGCTAAAGAGGAACAAGCTTTAACCAAAAAGGACTCCAGCAAAGTTACACAAAGCAGCGTAAAAAATTCTTTTGCAACAGGACTTACCCTTTCACAAGAAGACGCGCTAAGAGCTCAGATTTTTGGTTGTTGGAGCGTTCCACTTGGTCTACCTTATGATGAGAATCTTTTAGTAAGAATAAAATTAAAGTTAAAAAAAGATGGAACTATTTTGAAGTCAGAAATATTAGATCACGAAAGGATGAATACACCTGGACAGAAATTTTATAAAATATTGGCAGAAAGCGCTTTACGAGCTATAAGAATTTGCCAACCACTTAAAGTTCCGCCAACTGGTTATGAAAAATGGAAGGAAATGCAGTTAAATTTTGATCCAACAGAAATGATTAAGGGTTAATTTATGATTAGAGTAATACTGATTTTATTATTTTTTTTGACCCAAACTAATAAGGCTTTTAGTTTAATAGAGGTAGATATCACTAGAGGAAATCTTGATCCTTTACCAATAGCAGTTTCACCACTTCATGTTGATCCTAACTCGAAGACAGGATCAAATATAAAAGTAAAAGAGCTAGGTGAAAAAATTTCTGAAATCGTGGAAAAAAACTTTAAGTCTACCGGTCTTTTTAATCCTTTAAAAAAAGATGCGTTTGTTCAAAAACCAGATATTGCTCATTTAAAACCAAGATTTGAGGATTGGAGACTAATTAAAGCTCAAGCATTAGTAACTGGAAAACTATTAATAAAAGATGAAAAATTAAAAATTGAATTTAGGCTTTGGGACTTAACAGCTTCGAAAGAAATGATTGCTTTAGCTTTTACAACCACTCCATCAAACTGGAGAAGAGTGGCACATATTATTTCAGATAAAATCTATGAGAGACTTACTGGAGAAGAGGGTTATTTTGATACTAGAATAATATATGTTTCTGAGGAGGGGCCAAAAAATAACAGAATAAAAAAACTAGCTATAATGGATCAGGACGGCGCAAAGACTAAATACTTAACTTTAGGAAATGAACTAGTTTTAACTCCAAGATTTAATCCTACAAATCAATTAGTTACTTACCTATCTTATTTTAGGAATTTACCTAGAGTTTATTTATTAGATATAGAAACTGGAGTTCAAGAGGTTGTTGGAAATTTTCCAGGTATGACTTTTGCACCAAGATTTTCCCCAGATGGAAAAAAAATTATTATGAGTTTTGCAAAAGATGGAAATTCTGACATTTACACAATGGATTTAGAAACTAGAGTTGTAGAAAGAATAACTGAAGATACTTCTATAGACACATCTCCCTCTTATTCTCCAGATGGGAAATATATTTGTTTCAACTCAGATAGAAGTGGTTTACAGCAAATTTATGTAATGAAAAGCGATGGCAGCGATGTAAAAAGAATAACTTTTGGAAAAGGTTTGTATGGAACACCGGTATGGTCACCAAGAGGAGATTTAATAGCTTTTACTAAAGTTAGAAAAGGAAGATTTTATATCGGCGTAATGAGAGCAGATGGAACTGGTGAAAGATTATTAACTGAAAATTATTATCAAGAAGCACCTTCTTGGTCTCCTAATGGAAGAGTACTAATATTTTACAGAGAAACTAAATCCAACAGCAAAGGAGAAGGTCATTCTGCTAAATTATGGTCTATTGATATCACCGGTTATAATGAAAGGAAAATTAAGACAGAAACTGACGCTTCTGACCCATCATGGTCTTCATTGCTATCAAAGTGAGGTATTTATTATGTAATTTTAACTTGAATAATCTTCTATAATTTGTTTTATTCCAACAACTTTAAACCTTAAGGGGAAATTATGATATTAAACAAGAATTTAAAAAGTATACTAATAGTTATTTTCGCGACATTGGCCTTGAACGCTTGTGCGATCAAGAAGAAGTCAGGAGATATGTCTGGCGACGTTTACACAGGAAAGGCTACAATTAAATATTTAGCATCTGGAGTTCCTGATAGAGTGTTTTTTGCAACTAATAAATCAAACTTAACAACAGCTGCAAGAGAGACTTTAAGAAAGCAAGCAAAATTTTTAAGAAAGAATAAAAGTCTGAATGTTACCGTAGAAGGTCATGCAGATGAAAGAGGTACTAGAGAGTTTAACTTAGCGCTTGGCGAAAGAAGAGCTAACGCTGCTAAAGACTATTTAATGACTTACGGTATTTCAGGAAAAAGAATTTCTGTTATAAGTTACGGTAAAGAAAAGCCTGTTAACACGGCTTCTACGCCTTTAGCGTGGTCTCAAAATAGAAGATCAGTAACAGTAAAAGTAAATTAATATTATAATTATTAAAGAAATTAGACCCTTCGGTAAAACGAGGGGTCTTTTTTTTGCCATTTTGTATAACTACAAAAAGAATCATAATGAGTGTTATTAAATATATTTGTGAAAAAGTATTTGCGACGACGTTTGCACTAACTTTACTTATCACTAGCAACTTATTTGCAACAGAAGAAAAAATTCAAGATATAGCTGATCAAATAACAATTATTACCGAGGATTTAAAAACTTTAGAAAAGGCAGTTTATAAAAGTTCAGATATTACCCTAAACACTTCAAACACTTCTACAAATAGTCTTAATGAAGATATTTTAACAAAACACTTATTAAAACTAAATGAAATAGAATCTCAGTTCAGAGATCTAACAAATAGATTTGAAGAAGTTAATTTTAAGTTGGACAAACTGTCAAGTCGAGTTACAAAAATCCAATCAGATGCACAGCTTAGATTTAGAGATTTAGAGACAGAACAAACAACTTCAACTGTAAACAAAAATAAAATTTCTAATAAAAAAAATAAAAAAAAAGCTAATTTACCTGGAACAGATAAACCGCAAGATTTTGGTGCCGCTCCTGGATATCAAAGTTCAAGTTTACCCAAAACCCAAGAGACTCAATCAATAGAAACTGCAGGAACAGTTATAACGCAAGAGGCTGAAAAAAAAGAGTCACTCCTACCAAACAAACCTCCAAAAGAGCAATATGATTTTGCAGTAAGTTTTATGAAAATAGGTGACTATGAAACTGCAGAATATGCATTAAAAGAATTTATAGACAAAAATAAAGATCACGAATTAGCAGGAAGTGCTCAATATTGGTATGGTGAAACTTTTAGAATTAGACAACTATACTCAGATGCTGCAACAGCATATTTAGATGGATATCAAAATTATCCAAAAAGTAAAAAAGCACCAGATAATCTTTTGAAACTTGGTATCACTATGGTTCAACTTGGTGAAAAGGACCAAGGCTGTTCAATGATTATTGGAATAAAAAAACAATATCCAAAAGCGAGCAAGTCTGTGCTACAAAAAGCTCAATATGAGCAAAAAAAATTCAAATGTGCTAGTTAGTAAAAATTTCTTAACGAATAAAAAAATTTTTAATATTTACTCAACTTTCAAAAAAAATTTAGAAAAAAATATTAAGAGAAAACCTTTTTTAGTTGCTGTTTCAGGGGGGCCTGACAGTTTAGCATTAACAGCTTTAAGTAAAATCTATAAAAAAGAAAAGCGAACAAGCGTTTATTTTGTTTTAGTAGATCACGGTATACGAAAAAAATCAGATAAAGAGGCAATTTTGGTCAAAAAAATTTTAAAAAAGCAAAAAATTTTTTTAAACATAATCAAAATTAAAACAAAAATAAAAAAAAATATTCAAGCTCAAGCAAGAAATGAAAGGTACAAATTACTTACTCAATTTTGCAAAAAAAGAAGTATTAAATATATTTTAACTGGCCATCATAGCGATGATCAAATTGAAACTTTTTTAATAAGATTGTCTCGAGGAAGTGGGGTTCAAGGGCTTTCTTCTATGAGCGCAATAACGAAAATAGATAAAAAAATTAGTTTATTTAGACCTTTACTAAACTTCAAAAAAAAAGACCTGGTATATATAGCAAAGAAGAATTTTGGTAGAACTATTAAAGACCCAACTAATAAAGATAAAAAATATTTAAGAACAAAAATAAGACATTTAAAAAGTCAATTAGAAAAAAGTGGAATTAAACACGAGCAAATTATTAGATCTATTAATAATATTGCCTCTACCAAAGATACACTGAATAATTATTTAGAAAAAGTAAAGCAAACATGTGTGAAAACTAAAAAAAAACAAACATTGATCAATTTAAAAAATTTATTTTTAGAGCCTGATGAAATTAAGTTGAAAGTTTTGGGAAATGAAATTAAAACTTTTTCTAAGTCTTACTATCCACCAAGATCTAAAAAAGTTATGAATTTAATTAATGAAATAGAGTTTAAAACAAGAAACAAGTTTACTCTAGGAGGTTGTCTTTTAAAAAAGGTAGGTAATTTGTTAATTATTACAAAAGAGGCATGATTAAAAATAAATTCAATAAAAACAAAAATAGCTTAAGAAATGGACAAATTTACCTCATTTACAAAAGAAATTTGATTTATTAATACTTGTTAAATTGTAAAAAATACCTATTTATACATATATGAATTTAAAAAACTTAATAATGTGGGCAATAATCGTTCTACTTTCGATTGGTCTATTCAACATGTTTCAAAACCCCAATAGTAGAGTAAGCGAAACATCTAGCAAAGTTCCTTTTTCTGAGTTTTTAACTGAAGTAGATTCAGGAAGAGTTGTTGAGATCGAAATTCAAGGGAATAATATTAAGGGTGTTTTGTCAGATGGCTCAACATTCACCACATACTCACCTAATTATCCAAACTTAGTTGAAAGGTTATCTGAGAAAGGTGTTAGCATAGTAGCTACCCCCGTAGAAGATAAAATGCCTTCACTTCTTGGAATACTTTTATCTTGGTTCCCAATGTTATTATTAATTGGGGTATGGGTTTTCTTTATGCGTCAAATGCAGGGAGGCAAAGGTGGCGCTATGGGATTTGGAAGATCTAAAGCAAAATTACTTACAGAGGCACATGGAAAAGTTACTTTTAATGATGTTGCAGGTGTGGAAGAAGCAAAGCAAGAAGTAGAGGAAATAGTAGAGTTTTTAAAAGATCCTAAAAAATTTAGCAGACTTGGAGGAAAAATTCCGAAGGGTGCATTATTAATTGGACCACCTGGAACAGGAAAAACTTTGTTGGCTAGAGCAATTGCTGGAGAAGCAAATGTCCCATTCTTTTCAATATCTGGTTCGGACTTTGTAGAAATGTTTGTTGGTGTTGGAGCTTCTAGAGTAAGAGATATGTTTGAACAAGGAAAAAAACACGCACCTTGTATAATTTTTGTAGATGAAATTGATGCGGTAGGAAGAAGTAGAGGTGCTGGTTTAGGCGGCGGTAACGATGAGAGAGAACAAACTCTTAACCAACTTTTAGTTGAAATGGACGGTTTTGATACCAATGAAGGAATTATTTTGATAGCTGCAACTAACAGGCCTGACGTTTTAGATCCCGCTTTATTAAGACCAGGTAGATTTGATAGACAGGTAGTTGTTCCAAATCCTGATATTGTTGGTAGAGAAGCAATTCTTAAAGTTCATATTAAAAAAATTAGCACTGGTCCAGATGTAAAATTAAGAACTATAGCTAGAGGTACCCCAGGTTTCTCAGGTGCAGATCTAGCTAATTTGATAAATGAGTCAGCTCTTTTAGCTGCTAGAAAAAACAAAAGAGTTGTGACTATGTCTGATGTTGAGGAAGCAAAAGATAAAGTTATGATGGGAGCTGAGAGAAGATCAATGGTAATGACTGAAGACGAGAAGAAATTAACAGCTTACCATGAAGGTGGTCATGCAATTGTAGCTATTAACGAAAAGGCTTCTGATCCAATACATAAGGCAACTATAATTCCAAGAGGTAGAGCTTTAGGAATGGTAATGAGATTACCTGAAAGAGATCAGTTATCGATTACTAGAGAAAAAATGTACTCAGATATAGCAGTTGCTATGGGCGGAAGAATAGCAGAGGAAATTATTTTTGGACATGACAAAGTAACATCTGGCGCTTCTTCAGATATCGACATGGTTACAAAAATGGCAAAAAATATGGTTACAAAATATGGAATGAGCAAAGAATTAGGTCCAATAGCATACGGAGAAAATGAAGAAGAAGTATTTTTAGGTAGATCTGTCACAAAACAACAAAATATGTCTGAAGAGACTGCAAAAAAAGTAGATGCAGAAGTGAAAAAAATAGTTGAAAAAGGTTATGAGAGAGCAAAAAGTGTTCTTACCGAGAAAATTGATGACCTTCACAAGCTGGCTAAAGCTCTATTGGTTTATGAAACTTTATCTGGCGACGAAATAAGAGACTTGATACTAAAAGATATAAAGCCATCTAGATCATTTAAAGACGATAATGAGGATGACAAAAAGGAGTCCTCTGCTTTAGATTCATTAGGTCTTAAACCCAAACCCGCAGTTTAAAAAGCGTTAAATGATCAAATATTACACTAGAGCGTGTAATTTTCATTATGGTATTAATGCAAAAAAATTAATCAAAAAAAAACTAGCACTACCTCTATGTGGCAATAACAACATTGCTTTTGATAAATTAGAAATTTTTACTAGAAAAAAAAATAAAATTTTTTCAAAGTTTATATACTTTAAAAATATTAACTCACTTAGTTCTTTTTGCAAAAAAAGAGTTAAGATAGATTTAAAAAAAATTATAGCAAAGAGAAAAAATTTCTTAAAAAATATAAATTTTATAGATACTTCAATTATGGGTATTTTAAATTTAACTCCAGACAGTTTTTCGGATGGAGGTAAATTTAATAGTAAAAAAAAATCTCAAAGCCAAATTCTAAAAATGATAAATTCTGGAGCAAAGATAATTGATGTAGGTGGGGAGTCGACTAGGCCAGGCTCAAAAACTGTGCCAACAAAAGAAGAATGGAGAAGAATAAGCTATGTAATAAAAAATTTTAAAAAAAAATTTAAAAATACAACTTTATCTGTAGATACAAGAAAATCAGACATTATGATTCAAGGAATTAAATATAAAGTAGATTTGATTAATGATGTTTCGGGTTTTAATTACGATACTCAATCTCTTTCTAGATTAAAAAAATATAGTATTCCAAAAGTTATTCACCACATGAAAGGAACACCAAATACTATGCAAAAAAACCCAAAATATAAAAGTGTACTTTTAGATATTTATGACTTTTTTGAAGAGCGAATTCAAAAAGTTAATGACAAGAAAGTAATTTTGGATCCAGGTATAGGCTTTGGTAAAATTTTGAAACATAATTTGACTTTAATTTCTAAGATATCTTTGTTTCATAGTCTTGGCTTTCCTATTTTAATAGGAACTTCTAGAAAAAGATTTATCAGTCAAATATCTGGTAAATATGATAGTAGAGATAGAATTGGAGGCACTTTAGCATCTGTTCTTTTTTTATTATCTCAGGGAGTGCAAATTTTTAGAGTGCATAATGTTAATGAGGTAAAACAGGGTATTTTAGTGTTTAAAAAAATATTATCTAATTTCTCAAATTAATGAAAAATAAATATTTTGGAACAGACGGAATCCGTGGAACTGTAAACCAGGGCAATATAACTGGAGAAAAATTTTTTAAATTTGGTTTAGCTTCTGGTACATTCTTTAAAAATCAAAAAAGAACAAAACAAATTGCAATCATTGCTAAAGATACCAGGTTATCAGGTTATACGTTAGAACCCGCGTTAGTATCTGGGCTTGTTTCTGGTGGCATGCATGTTTTTACACTAGGGCCTTTACCAACTAATGGACTTGCTATGCTAACAAAATCTATGAGAGCTAACATGGGTATAATGATCACTGCATCTCATAATCCTTATTATGATAATGGTCTGAAATTATTTGGTCCAGACGGCTTGAAATTATCAGATCAAATAGAAAAAAAAATTGAAAAACTAGTTGATGCAAAAAACAAGAAACAACTTACAAATCCTAATTTATTAGGTAGAGTTAAAAGGCTAGAAGATGGAAACGATAGATATATTAAAATATTAAAAAGTAATTTTCCTAAGAATTTTAACCTAAAAGGAACTAAAATTGTTTTAGATTGCGCTAATGGAGCTTGTTACAAAGCTGCTCCTAAACTCCTTAAAGGGCTCGGGGCAAAGGTTATTTCTATTGGTGTAAAACCTGATGGTTTTAATATTAACGAAAAGTGCGGATCAACTTATCCATCTAAAATTAAAACTGCCGTTAAAAAATTTAAAGCAAATGTTGGAATTTCTTTTGATGGGGATGCAGATAGAATAATCATGTGTGATGAAAAAGGTAAAATCATAGATGGCGACCAGATTATTGCAATGTTAGCACGCAGATGGAAATCCAAAAAAATTTTGAAAGGTGGTGTAGTAGGAACGTTAATGTCCAATTATGGTTTAGAAAAATTTTTAAAGAGTGAAAAAATAAGATTTTCAAGATCTAAAGTAGGAGACAGATATGTTAAAGAAAAGATGAAAAAATTAAATTTTAATCTAGGTGGTGAACAGTCTGGTCATATAATTTTGGGTAAATTTGCAACAACTGGAGACGGTTTACTTGTGGCTTTAGAGGTTTTATTTTCTTTAAGGAAAGGTATTAAGGCCAGTAAACTTTTAAATATTTTTAAACCACTTCCTCAAACATTGGAGAACATAGTTGTAAAAGATAAAGAGATTATAAAGAAATCCAAATGTAAAAATGCAATTAAAAATGCTAATAAGTTTATGGGAAAAAAAGGAAGAATTTTGGTTAGAAAATCTGGAACTGAACCAAAAATTAGGATTATGGCGGAGTCATATGATAAGAATTTAATTTCAAAATGTATAAAAATAATCACGAGATCGATAAAATAAATTGATACCAAGATCAAAAATTTTAATAATTGCAGGATCAGACTCATCTGGAGGTGCAGGAATTCAAGCAGACATAAAAACAGTCACAGCATTAGGAGGTTACGCAATGACTGCTGTTACTGCTATTACTGCTCAAAATACAACAGGAGTAAGTTCTGTTGTTTCTACACAGCCTAAAGAAGTTGAAAAACAAATTCTATTCACATGCAAAGACATAAAGCCTGATGCTATAAAAATTGGTATGCTTAATTCATCTGCAATTATCTTTTCGGTTATAAAAGCACTAAAAAAAGTTAAGAACAAAAAAATTGTTTTAGACCCAGTTATGGTTGCTAAGGGAGGTTTTAAACTTATAAATGATAAAGCAATCAGAACTTTAAGAGAAAAGTTAATTGCAAGAACCCAATTAATAACTCCTAATATTCCTGAAGCTGAAGTTTTAACAAAAATAAAAATTAATAATGTTGAAGATATGATTTATGCAGCCAACATTTTGCTTAAACTTGGGGTAAAAAATATCTTAATTAAAGGCGGTCACAGAAATTCAAAAATTATGAGTGATGTATTTTTGAATAATCAAGAATTACGAATCTTTAAAAATAAAAAAATTAAAACTAAAAATACTCATGGTACTGGGTGTACTTTATCAAGTGCGATTGCAACCTTTTTGGGGTGTGGAAAAACTTTAAATAAGTCCTGTGAGCTAGGAATCAAATATGTTAATCAATCTATAAGATCTAATCTAAATTACGGAAAGGGCCAAGGACCAATTAATCATCTGAGCTCAATCAAAATAAAAAGGAATTATAAATAATGAAAAATGTTGTAGTAGTGGGTTCACAATGGGGAGATGAAGGAAAAGGAAAGATTGTAGATTGGCTCTCAAGTGAGGCGGATATTGTCGTTCGTTTTCAAGGGGGGCATAATGCTGGTCATACATTGGTTATAGATGGAGTTACCTATAAACTAAGATTGCTACCCTCAGGAATAGTTAGAAAAAATAAAGTTTCAGTAATTGGAAATGGCGTTGTAGTGGATCCTTGGGCTCTTCTTGATGAAATTAAAGAAATAAAATCAAAGGGAGTGAATGTCGATGAAAAAAATTTAATACTGTCAGAATCTGCAAACTTAATTCTTCCCTTCCATAAAGAAATGGATGAAATAAGAGAAGATTCAGCTGGTAAGGCAAAAATTGGAACTACTAGAAGAGGTATTGGTCCGGCTTATGAGGATAAAATTGGCAGAAGGTCTATACGCGTAATGGACTTGTCATCAGAAAATAATTTAGATCATAGATTGGAGACTGTTCTTATTCATCACAATGCAATAAGAAAAGGCTTAGGTAAAAAAATTTTTCAGAAAGATCAATTAAAGAAAGATTTATTAAAAATAGCTCCTGAAATTTTAAAATTTTCTCAACCAGTTTGGAAAAAACTGGATGAATTTAAATCAAAAAAAAAAAAAATATTATTTGAAGGAGCTCAAGGTATCCTTTTAGATGTAGATCATGGAACTTATCCATTCGTAACATCTTCTAATACTGTAGCATCTGCAGCTTCAACTGGTACAGGTTGTGGTCCAAATACTATAAATTATGTTTTAGGAATAACAAAAGCATATACCACTAGAGTTGGAGAGGGACCTTTTCCAACTGAACTAAAAGACAAAATTGGTGAACTATTAGGCACTAGAGGAAAAGAATTTGGTACAGTTACTAGTCGAAAAAGAAGATGCGGCTGGTTTGACGGAGTTCTTGTGAGACAGACGATAAAGATTTCTGGCATTAACGGTATAGCGCTTACTAAACTAGATGTCTTAGATGAGTTAGATGAAATTCAAATGTGTGTTAAATATGAAATTGCAGGAAAGCAAATAGACTACTTACCAGCAGCAGTAGATGAACAATTAAAAGTTAAGCCAATTTATAAAACTTTTCCTGGGTGGAAAAAATCAACAAAAGGTATTAGAAATTTAAAAGATCTTCCAGACAATGCTAAAAAATATATTCATGCTGTGGAGGATTTTGTTGGAGCTAAAATTTCAAGTGTATCAACAAGTCCAGAGAGAGAGGACACAATTCTTTTGGAGAATCCTTTTAAAGATTAGTTTTTAGGTAATAAATTTTTAGATTTATCTGAATTGAGCATAGCCTTTTGAAGCTTTTCAAAAGCTTTAGTTTCAATTTGTCGTATACGCTCTCTACTAATTTTAAATTTTTTACTTAGTTCTTCTAAAGTTTTCGGGTTTTCCGATAATCTTCTAGCTTCTAAAATTTTTCTCTCTCTTTCATCAAGAATCTTTATTGAGTCATATAGCAAATCTTTTTTATCATTTAACTCTTGTTTTTGAGAGGTAAATAATTCTTGATCCATACTTTCATCAACTAGCCAATCCTGCCATTCAGTTTTGTCTCCATCTTTCATAGGGTCATTAAGAGATTTTTCTTGGGACATCATTCTTCTATTCATGTTTATTACTTCATCAGATTTAACATTCAAACTTTTTGATATTTCATCTACTTGCTCTTTTCTTAAATCTCCCTCTTGATTAGGAGCTATTTGGCTTTTAAGTTTTTTTAGATTAAAGAAAAGTTTTTTTTGAGCTGATGTAGTTCCCATTTTTACTAAACTCCATGACCTTAAAACATATTCTTGTATGGCAGCTTTGATCCACCACATTGCGTAAGTAGCCAATCTAAATCCTTTGTCAGGATCAAATTTTTTAACTGCTTGCATCAATCCTATATTTCCCTCTGATATTAATTCCCCAACTGGTAAGCCATAACCTCTATACCCCATTGCAATTTTTGCTACTAGTCTTAAATGGCTAGTAACTAATTTATGAGCAGCTTTGAGATTACCTCTTTCTTTCCAGTTTTTTGCCAGCATGTACTCTTCTTCGGCATCCAGCATAGGAAATTTTTTTATTTGAGCTAGATAAAGAGACAGACCCCGTACTGAAGGAATGGGTAAATTTGATATATTTGATTTTGTGCTCATTTGACGTCTATTTATATATTATTGAAAAAATTTTCAATTACTTAATTTGTTTAATAAATTCAACATTTTTTTGAAATCATTTGGTAATTCAGATTCAAAATTCACTAATTCATTATTTTTTGGGTGGAGGAAGCCTAAGCTTTTTGCATGAAGCGCCTGCCTGTTAAGATCATTTAATTTCTTTTCAAAATCTTTATTAATTTTTTTGAATTTTATATTTTTCTTTCCGTATTTTTTATCACCTAATAATGAGTTTCCTTTATAAGACATATGGACTCTTATTTGGTGAGTTCTTCCTGTCAGAAGTTTACATTCTATTAAACTTATTTTAGGAATATCTTTGATAGAAAATATTTTTTTTGTAAAATAATTAGTAATTGCTTTCTTTCCTTTAAATTCACTAACAGCCATTAGTTGACGATTTTTTCTACTTCTAGAAATTAGAGTTTCAATTTTTCCATTTAAAGGTCTTAATACTCCCCATACTAGAGCTATGTATTTCCTTTTTATTTTGTGCTCGCTAAATTGCTTTCCTATATTAGAGTGAGCTAAATTATTTTTTGCAACTACTAACAAGCCACTAGTTTCCTTATCTATTCTGTGAACTATACCAGGCCTTAAGTTGCCATTAAGGTCAGATAACTTTTTTTTATATTTATACATTAAACCATTAACTAATGTATTAGAGTAATTACCGGCACCTGGATGAACTACTAAACCAGACGGTTTGTTGATTATAACTATATCTTTGTCTTCATACACAACATCAATTTTTATTTTCTTTGCTTTTATTTCCTCATTTTTATCACCTTCAATTTTTAAGGTAATATACTCATTTAACTTAACTTTTTTAGATGGCGAAGTTACTATAAGGTTATTTACTTTAACTTTTTTCGTTTTAATGAATTTTTTTAAGTTAGATCTAGTATAGGTATTAATTTTTTCAGAAAGTATTATATCTAGTCTTTTACCTACGTCTTCTTCCTTGGGAAAAAATTTTATTGTGTTATTACTCATTTATATTTAAATTATATTCATTTGCGTTCGTAGCTCAACTGGATAGAGCGTCTGACTTCGGATCAGAAGGTTGAGGGTTCAAATCCTTCCGGGCGCACCACAGTTTATAATATCCAATTTTTTAAATTTTCCCTGTTATCTAAAATAAACTTAGGAAAACTTGTATCTAATTCAACCTTTTTTATTTCGTATCCTCTTTCAAAAACATCTTCACCTTTTTTGATTTTTGATTGAATATTTTTTTCATCAACCAGGTGTTCTTTATGATATTCACCATGGGCAAAAGACTTTATTTTTTTTGATATATTTTTAGGAGTTTGAAGATAAGCAAAATGCCATCCTCCATTTTGTATTATTTGAATATTACGTGGCTTGTCTATCCTCCAAAAAGGATATTTTTTAAATTTTAGATCCCTTAGCCATTGTGGAGATTTAAGTTTTTTTTTTAAACAAATTCTCGATCCATGCCAATTATTTTCATTAATATTTAAAAGATTTAATTTATACATAAACATTTTTTGAGAGAACACAGCGTAATTTTTTTTATCGAACAAATTTAATTTATTAAGGTTTGGTATTTCATCAACGTCAGAAAGGATTATAAGGTCGTTGTCGCTTGCTTTACTTAAACCTTTCATTATGGAATTTCTTTGATGTTGTTCAACCAAAGATTCTCCTCCTGTATGTGGCTTTTTAATATTTTCCGGCGTGTCGTTAACAACAATATATTTAATTTTTTTCGAAAACTTTTTGTATTTACTTATATCGAAATGTAACTTCTTAGCTTTCCCTTGATGATTTACTGTAGACTCTACAATTACAAAAAAATCAACAGACTCATTTAAAATATTGAACCTTAGGTCAGCTATGTGCTCTTCATTAAAATATTGAAAACAATCAAAAATTGCCATACATCAAATAAAATATCTATCTTTAAGTCTTATATTACTTTTTTGTAAATGTGGCTATTCCAATCTTTTTTCCCTCGATAACAGATGAAGAACAATGTAAATGTGATCTATCAAAAATTAACATAGAACCCACTTCCCATTCGTAAATAAACTCTACTTCAAGACCTTTTAAGTTTTCTATATTTTCGTGAGTTAAATATTTTTCATGAATCTTTTTATCAAATGGTTTTTCACCGTATAGATTTATGTGTTCAGAAGACCTTTTATTTTGTCCATAACTTAAATTTTTTTTCTTAAGTTCTTCTTTATCTAAGGTAAAAGACGTTGAACCTCCATAAAATCTATTTTTAAAAATAACGGTGCTACCAACTGGAGTTAAAGGAATTAAAGTTTGCTTATAAACTAAATTTTCTGGGTTAAAACCAGCATCTACATGAAGGCCGATTGGTGAATAGCTCTCCTGAATGAGACCATAAATATCTTTTCCATTATCGTCTTGAAGATTATCCATTTTGAATTCTCCTATTTCACTTTTTAATCTATCAGAAAATAATTTTTCAAGCTTTTCACTGTAACCTTGTAACCATCTCTTCTTAATAACATTTTGCTTTTTATTGTGAACAGTAGTAGGTAATTTCTTATATAGATCTAAAAAATCATTTATTTCTTCCTTATTAAAAAAGTTTTTTAAAACCTTAGGAGGACTTTCAAACTTTTTCATTTTCTCTCTTTTTTCTTCCATAATTATTCACCCATGTTAATTAAAGTTCCTCTTATTCTTGCTCCAAAATAAGACATATAAAAAACGATTACACCTAGTATAAAATAAATTAATGAAATTGTAATTGATTTGATTATTTGAAACCAATCAATGGAATTATTAATTAGTATATTTCGCATTTCTTCAAATATATGAACTAAAGGAAGGGCTTTAGCAACAAGTTGAAGGGCTTCAGGCAATATTTCTATTGGATAATAAATGCAGCCTAAAGGCGCCAAGAAAAATAAGCTTGCCCATGCAATATTTTCAAATGATGGACCAAATCTAATTAATCCAGATGTTACTAATAGCCCTAAACTCACACCAAAAATGTATAAAGATAATAACAAAAAAACTAAAGGCACCCCTAATTTAAATATTGATACACCGAATAAAGGTATAGCCAAAGCAGCGGCAGGCATTAAACCAATTAAAGTTCTTAAAACCGCAGTAATTGTTAAAGCTGTAATTATTTCACTTATTTTGATTGGCGCAATAAATAAATTTGTAAAATTTCTACTCCAAATTTCCTCTAAAAACATAATATTGTAACTAATACTGGCTCTAAATAAAAAATCATAAAGAATCGCTGCCGTTAAAATTATTCCAACAGCATCACTATAATAAGTAGAACCAACAGTGAAAAATTTTGATATAAAGCCCCATAAAAAAATTTGAACAGTAGGCCAATAAATCAAATCTATTATTCTTGGCAATGAGTTACTTATTAAGTAAATATGTCTAAGTCCCAAAGCGTAAATTTTTAAAAAATTCATATTAACTTCTCGCAAGCTTTAAAAAAGTTTCCTCTAAATTATTTCTTCCATGCTTTTTAATTATTTCCGCACAAGTTCCTCGGTCTATAATAACTCCTTTTTTCATCATGATAATGTTGTCACAAAGTCTCTCAACTTCATTCATATTGTGCGAAGCTAATAAAATAGTCACCTGATTTTTTAACTTATACGACTGAATATATCCTCTAATATAGTCACCTATATCTGGGTCCAAACTTGCTGTTGGTTCATCTAAAAAAAGTATTTCTGGTTTATTAATTAAAGATTTCGCAAGTGAAACTCTATTTTTTTGCCCTGAAGATAACTCCCCAGTTTTTTTTTTTAAAAACTGTTTTAAATTAAGATCAATTGATAATTCGTTTATTCTCTCACTTAAGTTTTTTACACCATATAATCTTCCGTAAATTTCTAGGTTTTGTTTTACGGTTAATTTTTTTGGAAGTTCAATATAAGGAGATGCAAAATTAATTTTAGACAAAATACCGTCTCTTTTTTCTTTGTTTATATTTTTATTATCTATAATAATTTCCCCCTCAGATGGTTTAATTAATCCTAGCATCATACCAATTGAGGTCGTCTTTCCGCACCCATTAGGCCCCAACAATCCGACTGTTTGATTTTTTTTAATATCAAAGCTTATATTATTTACTGCTAGATTATTATTAAATTTTTTAGAAAGATTTTTTATTTGGATAAACATTTAATTAGATGCTTTTTTAAGTCTATCATTTATCGCTATACCAAAATCTTTATTGGGAATTCTTGCAACATTAATTTTTTTATATTTTAATCTTTTTATCTTTCTGAATGTTTTGTACAAATTTTTTCCAGCCTCTCTTAAACTTCCTTTTTTACTTAAATTAAATACATTTTTATTCTTATTATACTTTTTTCCAAAAACTATAAATGCGGCTTTATCTTCTCGGTTTTTACAATTAAGCTTCATAGGTATACCTGGAGAATAGTGCTTTTTAAGCAAACCAGGTGAAATAATTTTTTTTATTTGTTTTGAGAATGCCACTTTTTTTTTTAAAAATCTCTCAATATCTTTCTTTGAAATCAAACCCGGTCTTATAATTTTTATTTCATTAGATACTTTTACAACAGTTGACTCCAATCCAATCTTTGAGCGCCCACCATCTAATACAAATTTAATTTTATTACCAAACTCTTCAACCACGTCAATTGCAGAGACGGGACTTATTTTTGATGATATATTCGCGCTGGGAATCGCAAGAGGAAAATTTATTTTTTTCATCAATTTTTTAATATCTTTATGTTTTGGAAACCTAACGGCTATTGTATCTAAATTTGCATTAGCATATGTACAAATTTTTGAATTCTTTTTTTTTTTTAAAATATAGGTTAATGGACCTGGGGAAAATTTATAATACAACTTTAAGAAACTCGAATTAATATACGCATCTTCTTTAAGTTCATTTAAACTATCATAATGAATTATAAGAGGGTTTTTTTTTGGTCTTTTTTTTAAATTAAATATTTTTTTTACCACACCTTTTTTATAGGCATTGCCAGCTAAGCCATAGACAGTCTCAGTTGGCAATGCAACTATATGGTTTTTCATTAAAAGATTTTTTGCTTTATTTAAATTTTTCTTTGAATTTTTATATATATTTGAATAGATATTTTTCATATTAAGATTATTATATTTTTATGAAAACAAAAAATATTCCAGGTGACATCAAAAGTAAATCATTAAAAGAAGCTAAAAATGAAATTAATGATATTCTTAGCAAATTAGAAAAAAATGATATTGATTTAGATAAATCTATGGATCAGTATAAAAGATTAGTTGAACTAAATCATCATATAGACAATTTGTTTAAATCAAAATTTAAAGACATATCTGCTATGACTAAAAAAATCAAAAATAGAAAGATAAAAAAAAATAGAGATGCAAAAAAATAGTTTTAATATAAATGCGAATAAAACTGACAATTTTATTAAAAAATATTTAAATCAACAAAAAAAAACATTTCTAATCCATCCAATGAAGTATGGCGTTTTATCGGGAGGGAAGAAAATAAGATCCTCAGTTATAATTAATACTGGTAAAATGTTTAACTTAAATACTAGTAAGCTTATTGCTTTATGTGCAGCTGTTGAATGCATACATAGTTATTCGCTAATTCACGACGATCTACCATGTATGGATAATGACAACATTAGAAGAGGAAAGCCATCAGCCCATATAAAGTTTGGAGAGTCAACAGCAGTTTTAGCCGGCAACTCATTACTTACTCTGGCTTTTGAAATAATAGCTGACAAGAAATATAAAATAGACAACAAATCAAAAATAGAATTAATTAAATCTTTAGCTCTATGCTCTGGTCATTCAGGAATAGCTGGTGGACAGCAACTGGATCTTAGTTTTGAAAAAAAGAGAAAAAGTTTTAAAGAAATTTTAGATATGCAAAGAAAAAAGACTGGTAAATTATTTAACTTCTGCTGTTATTCTGCCGGAGTAATTGCAAAAAGAAATAATAGAATAAAAAGAGAACTAAGCAGTTTGGGTGAAGATATAGGTTTATTATTTCAATTAGCAGATGATTTTCTTGACGTTAAAGGATCAAAAAAAATTATTGGAAAACCAATTAAAAAAGATAAAAAAAAGGGTAAATCTACTTTAATTAACCTTATTGGTTACAAAAAAGCAGAAATTTTTGCAAATAAACTTAAAACAGATATATTAAGAAGACTTTTTAAACATGGAAAAAAAGCAAATAACTTAATTAAGACAGTTGAGTTTATAATAAATAGAAACTTTTGATGAATAAAAAATTACTAGATAAAATTAATTACCCTTCAGACCTAAGGAAGTTTGAAAAAAAGGATTTGAAACAAATTTCGAATGAATTAAGAAATGAATTAATTGAAGTTGTTTCTGAAACAGGGGGTCACTTAGGTGCGGGTCTTGGAGTCGTTGAGCTTACAGTTGCTTTACATTATGTTTTTAATACCCCCCAAGATAAGTTAGTTTGGGATGTAGGTCATCAATGCTACCCACACAAAATTATTACTGGCAGAAAGGATAAAATCAGAACTCTTCGTCAAGGAGGTGGTTTATCTGGTTTTACAAAAAGATCAGAAAGCGAATATGATCCTTTCGGAGCAGCACATAGTTCTACTTCAATCTCTTCGACTTTGGGTATGGCTACTGCAAAAAAATTATCTAATGACAGCAATAATGTTATTGCTGTTATAGGCGACGGCGCAATGAGCGCTGGAATGGCTTACGAAGCTATGAATAACGCAGGTGCAATGAAGTCCAGGCTTATAGTAATACTTAATGATAATGATATGTCTATAGCTCGTCCAGTTGGAGCTATGAGTAAATATTTAGCAAGACTTTTATCCGGAAAAATTTATTTTAGCTTTCGAGAAACTATAAAATTAATTTTGTCTGCATTTTCGAAAAGATTTTCAAAACGCGCTGGAAAAGCGGAAGATATGTTACGAAGCATGTTTACTGGCGGAACTTTATTTAGTGAGTTGGGATTTTATTATATTGGACCAATAGACGGTCACGATGTCGATAACATGGTCACTATTTTAGATAACATAAAAGATACAAAATATGATGGACCTATACTAATCCACGCTATAACTAAAAAAGGCAAAGGATATGAGCCTGCTGAACAATCTGGAGATAAATATCATGGAGTATCAAAATTTAATGTAATTACTGGTGAGCAAGCTAAGAAAAAATCAAATGCTGCCTCTTATACAAAAGTTTTTGCCAATACCCTAATAAAACACGCCGAAAAAGACACGAAAATTATTGGAATAACTGGGGCTATGCCATCTGGTACTGGACTCGATTTGTTTGAAAAAAAATTTCCTGACAGAATGTTTGATGTAGGAATAGCGGAGCAACATGGTGTTACATTTGCTGCTGGATTAGCTACAGAGGGATATAAGCCTTTTGCGGCAATATATTCAACTTTTCTTCAAAGAGCTTACGATCAAGTAGTACATGATGTAGCTATTCAGTCCCTTCCAGTAAGATTTGCAATTGATAGAGCTGGTCTAGTTGGTGCAGATGGACCAACGCATGCAGGATCTTTTGACATTACTTACTTGTCTACTTTACCAAATTTTGTAGTAATGGCCGCTAGCGATGAAGCTGAGCTCGTTCGAATGATCAACACTTCAGTTAATATTAATGATAGACCTTCAGCCTTCAGATATCCGAGAGGAAATGGTGTTGGCATCACACTTCCTGGTATTGATGAAACACTTGAAATAGGAAAAGGTAAAGTTATTACAGAAGGTAAACAGGCAGCAATACTTAGTTTTGGCGGAAGATTACAAGAATGCTTAAAAGCTTTCGAAGTTTTGTCCTCAAAAGGAATTAAAGTTACAATTGTTGATGCTAGATTTGCAAAGCCTATAGATGAAAAACTAATAATGGAAATAGCAGCCAATCATGAAGTTGTAGTTTCTATCGAAGAAGGTTCTGTTGGCGGTTTTGGATCTCATGTAATGCAATTATTATCTAATAGAGGTGTTTTTGATAAAGGGTTAAAGTTTAGAGCAATGATTTTACCTGATCAGTTTATTGATCAAGATGATCCAAAAAAAATGTATGAAAAAGCTGGTTTAGATAGCGACTCAATAGTCGGTACGATTGAAAATGCTCTTAATTCTAATGTAGTGATCGCACAAAATAAAAACAAAAACTCCAATTAACCACATTGAGCTTTGTTCATTAGGTAATGATCCAAAAGAACACAAGCCAACATAGCCTCACCAATAGGGACCGCTCTAATTCCTACGCAAGGGTCATGACGACCTTTAACTGAAATATTAGTATTTTTTCCTTTTTTATTTACCGTTTCTCTATTACTCAAAATTGATGAAGTAGGCTTTACAGCAAAAGACGCAATAATATTTTGTCCAGAAGATATTCCTCCAAGAATACCACCGGCATTATTGGATTTAAATTTTACTTTTCCTGATTTAGATCTCATTTCATCTGAATTTTCTTCACCACTTAAAAATGCAGAACTCATTCCAGATCCAATGTTAACACCTTTAACAGCGTTTATACTCATTAAAGCTGAGGCGATATCAGCATCTAGTTTTGAATATATTGGAGCACCAAGACCAACAGGTACACCAGAAGCTCTTAACTCAATTAAGGCCCCACAAGACGAACCTGATTTTCGAACTGCTATCAAGTATTTTTCCCAAAGTTTTACAGATTTTTTATCTGGACAAAAAAACGGGTTTTTTCTAATTTCTTTGTCGCTCCAGTTTTCTTTTTCACATGACATTAAACCTAACTGTGTCACAGCACCTATGATATTAAATTTTTTACCTAAAATTTTTTTTAATACAATTTTAGCTATAGAACCAGCTGCAACTCGGCAAGCAGTCTCTCTTGCTGACTGTCTGCCACCCCCTCTAAAATCTCTTATTCCATATTTTTTGAAATATGTATAATCTGCATGACCAGGTCTAAATTTTTCTTTAATAGACTCATAATCTCTAGATCTTTTATCCTCGTTATGAATAATCAGCGATATAGGAGTCCCCGTACTTTTACCTTGAAAAACACCAGACAATATAATTACCTTATCTGCTTCTTTTCTCTGACTTGTAAATTTTGAAGCACCAGGCCTTCTCTTATTCATTTCTTTTTGTATATCGTTTTCAGATATAGCTATATTTGGTGGACAACCATCAATTACACAACCAATTGAAGGACCATGTGACTCTCCCCACGTAGTAAATCGAAATATTTTACCAAAAGTATTAAAAGACATAATTATTTAATGTATAAATTATTTTATAGAAATTATGAATCAAAAAAATGGCAAAAATTCACTTGGTCTAGATAGTTGCTTTGAAGATCTAGAAAATCCGATAGATTTGTTCAAAAAATGGTTCGCAAAGGCCAAAGATAATGAAATTAACGATCCAAATGCATTAGCATTGGCAACCTCAGACAATACAAATCAACCTAGTGTAAGAATGGTTTTATTGAAAGGCATAACTGACAAAGGATTTGTTTTTTATACAAATTTTGAAAGTAAAAAAAGTAAGGAAATTAAAAATAACCAAAAAGCATCGATGTGCTTTCATTGGAAAAGTCTTAGAAGGCAAGTAAGAATAAGTGGCAAAGTTGAACAAGTTACCAATAAAGAAGCTGATGAATATTTTAATTCAAGACCTTACAAAAATAGAATAGGAGCTTGGGCATCTTCTCAATCTAAAGTATTAGATAAACGTGAAAACTTTTTAAAAAAAATTAATGAATTTGAAAAAAAATATTCAGATAAAAATAATGTTCCAAGACCCCCATATTGGTCTGGTTGGAGAGTTTTGCCAAGCGAAATAGAATTTTGGCTTGACGCCGAGGGTAGAGTGCACGAAAGGCTAAATTATAAAATTAAAAGTGGCAAGTGGATTAAAGAACTTTTATATCCTTAAAAAGATCTATTTAAACTAAACTCAGTAAGATTTTGCAAAACTGTTTTTTCTTGGTTATCACCAAATATTCCTAGAGCGTCTCGAGAAACATTTACAAAATATTCTGCTCTTTTAAGACTTTCTTGAACAGCTTTATATTTATTTATTAAAGATAAAGTTTCACTAAAATCATCTTCATTTCTTTTTTCTTTTTTTATTATTTCTAAAAGAAAATTTCTTTCTTCATGATTAGCTCTTTGAAAAATTATGATAAGGGGAAATGTAATTTTTCCTTCATAAAAATCTTTACCTATTTCCTTGCCAAAAATAATTTCTTTCGAGTAATAATCTAAGGCATCATCAGCTATTTGAAAAGCTAGACCAAGATTTTTTCCATACGATTCTAATGCATCTTTTTCTTTTTCATTGCTTCCAGCAAGGCAAGCACCTGTCCTTGTTGCAGCAGCGAACAAAGATGCAGTTTTTAAATTTATTATTTTTAAATAAGTTTCTTCTAAAAGGTCAGCTTCCCCCTTATGTTGAAGTTGCAAAACTTCTCCCTGAGCAATTTTTGCTGAAGTGGATGATAATAGTTTTAGAATTTCAAGATCACCATCATCAACCATAATTTCAAAACATCTACTCAACAAATAGTCACCAACTAATATTGAAGACTGATTACCCCAGATGGAATTTGGAGTTTTTAAACCTCTTCTAATTAAACTTTCATCAATAACGTCGTCGTGAAGTAATGTAGCTGAGTGTATCAATTCAACGCATGCAGCTAAATTAACATCTCTGTTACCTAAGCTGTATCCAGCAAGTCTAGCTGAGCCCAAAGTAAGTAATGCTCTTATTCTTTTACCGCCCGAAGTAAAATGATGGCTACTCATTTTGTTAATAAGATCAACTTTGCTTTTGAGCTTTATTTCAATCAAATTTTCAACTTCTGATAGCTTGTTCGCAACCAAATTTTTTAAATCTAAATAGGCTGTGTTAACAGATTTTTTTAAAGGTATTACTGATCCCATACTTTTCCATTCTAATTGATTTTTTTAACAATAAATTTTTTAATTTAACCACAAGTGACGCACCTTTAATTCAACTAGAAGTAGCGAATAAAATTATTAAAATTTAAATCTAGTACTGATATAAGTATTTAGTTTTAATCATAAAATATGTTTTGGATTTTCAAAAAAAAGAAAGTGATACCTCACATAAGACTAAGTGGTATAATTGGCTCTGCAGGCAGGTTTAAACAGGGCATGGACCTCTCTGGTCAGCAGGAACTCTTACGAAAAGCTTTTTCATTTAAAAAGCCAAAGCATGTAGCTATTTCAATTAATTCACCAGGGGGATCTCCAGTTCAATCTCACTTGATTTATAGCTATATAAGACAATTAGCAGATGAGAATAAAACTAATGTTATTATTTTTGCTGAAGATGTTGCGGCATCTGGAGGATATTTTATTGCATGTGCTGGTGACGAAATTTATGCTAATGCAAGCTCTATCATAGGCTCAATAGGAGTAATATCGGCTTCTTTTGGGTTTAAGGAAATGATTAAAAAAATCGGGGTAGAAAGAAGAATATATACTGCTGGAAAAAATAAAAGCACGCTAGACCCTTTTGTCGAGGAGAAGGAAGAGGACGTTCAAAGAATAAAAAAACTTCAACTTGAATTACATGGTCATTTTATAAAAATAGTTGAAAAAAGTAGGGGAAAAAAATTAAAAGATCCTGAAAAAAATAATATATTTACAGGGGAATTCTGGTCAGGTGAAACGGCTCTAAAGTTAGGATTAATTGATGGGATAGGCAATGCAGAACAAATCCTTAGAGAAAAATTTGGCAAAGATGTTGTGATTAAAAGATTCGAAAAACCCAAAGGCTTTATCGCTAGAAAACTTTCATCATCTATTATTGAAAATCAGATCGATAATTTAGCAAATGTTTTAGAGGAAAGAGCTATGTGGCAAAAGTTTGGTTTGTAAATGCCAAAAAAAAAGAAAAAAATTGAAAAAAATAAAAAATCTTTATCATTTCAAGATATTATTATGAACCTTCAAAAATTTTGGGGGAAGTACGGATGTGTCATTTTACAACCTTACGATATTGAAGTTGGAGCAGGAACATTTCATCCAGCAACTACATTAAGATCTTTAGGTAGCAAGCCATGGAAAGCTGCTTATGTTCAACCCTCTAGAAGACCCACTGATGGAAGATATGGCAAAAATCCAAACAGACTTCAGCATTATTATCAGTATCAAGTGATTATTAAACCATCTCCAAAAAATATAAAACAAACTTACCTTAAAAGTTTATCAGCGATAGGCATAGATGTAAAAAATCACGATATAAGGTTTGTTGAAGATGATTGGGAAAGCCCCACATTAGGAGCAGCGGGTCTGGGCTGGGAAGTTTGGTGTGATGGTATGGAAATAACGCAGTTCACATACTTCCAACAAATGACAGGATTAGAGTGTAAACCTGTACCAGTAGAACTCACTTATGGATTAGAAAGATTGTGCATGTTTGTTCAAGGTAAAGATAATGTTTTTGATTTAGATTGGAATAATGAAGGAGTAAAATATAAAGAAGTCTTTATGCAAGCTGAGAAAGAATTTTCAGCATATAATTTCGAATTCGCAAATACAGAAAATCTATTGAAAAATTTTGAAATAGTAGAGAAAGAATGCTCCTCGCTTCTTGAAAAAAAACTTGCTTTACCAGCATATGATCAGTGCTTAAAAGCAAGTCATCTGTTCAATTTATTAGACGCAAGAGGAGTCATCGGTGTTGCAGAAAGAACAGGATACATTAACAGGATTAGAGAGCTTGCAAAGGGTTGCGGTGCAATGTGGTTAAATACACAAGTTTAGTTTATGTCTGAATTTCTACTTGAGCTTTATAGCGAAGAGATACCTTCAAACTTACAAATAGCTGCAAGAAAAGAACTAAAATTAAAAATACAAAAATCTCTTGAAGAAGAAAGTCTAAAATATGAGACAATATTTGATTATTCATGTCCTACTCGTCTAACCATTTATATTAAAGGACTACCAGACAAATTAAAGATTTTATCAAAAGAAATCAGAGGACCAAAAGTTGGTGTTTTAGATGATATTTTGAACAGATTTATAATGGCTCATAATGTCACTAAAAAAGAGGTTTTTGAGAAAGAAACAGACAAAGGAAATTTTTATTTTGTTAAAACTAAAGCACAAGAAGTATTGGCTAAAGATATATTAATTAAAGTTATATTGAACTCCATCTCCTCGTTAAACTGGAAAAAATCAATGAAATGGTCGGATACTAATTTAATATGGGGAAGACCTTTAAGATCTATATTAGCAATTTATAACAAAAAACTTCTACAGTTTAATTACGGACACCTAAGATCTACTGAAACAGTTCTTGTTGAGCAAGATATAGTCATTAAGTATAAAAAAGTTAAAAGCTTTTTCGAGTATCAAAGTTTTCTTAAAAGCAATGAAATTATACTTGACCAAGATGAGAGAAAAACAAAAATAATAAATAGATTTGAGGCCATATGTAAATCTAAAGGTTTCAAAGAGTTTTTTAACAATAGACTTTTAGAGGAAGTTATTAATATAGTTGATAATCCAAACATTTTAGTTGAGGAATTTAATAAAGACTATTTAAAAATTCCTCAAGAAATAATTATCTCTACATTAGAAAATCAACAGAAATATTTTCCTCTTTTTGACAACGCAGACAGACTAACAAATAGTTTTTTAATTGTGGCTAACAAGTCTGACAAAAAAAATTTAATAAAAAAAGGAAATAAAAGGGTTGTTGAAGCCAGACTGTCTGATGCCAAATTTTTTTGGGATAAAGATAAATCCAAAAATTTAATAAAACAGATTGGGAAACTAAAGACTATTACATTTTATGATAAGCTTGGAACAATTTACGATAAGACACAAAGGCTTAGGAAATTAGCCTCAATGGTTTCGGATCAATTAAATATTAACAAAGAAAAAATAGAAGTAGCAGCCTCAATTTCAAAGTCTGATTTATGCTCAGACCTAGTTGGTGAATATCCTGAGTTACAAGGAACTATGGGAAAGTATTTTGCTCTATCACAGGGATTTGAGGAAGATATTGCTAATTCAATAAGTGAGCATTATCTCCCAATTGGACTAACTTCCACAGTTCCAAAAAAACCAATAAGCTATTCAATATCTGTAGTAGACAGATTAGATACTTTAGTAGGATTTTTTTCCATTAATGAAACTCCAACAAGTTCAAAAGACCCATTTGCTCTTAGAAGATCAGCTATTGGTTTACTTAGAATTTTAGTTGAAAATAAATTGAATATGAAACTTAAAGATCTTATAAATTATTCAATTACATTGTTTAAAGATCAAGGAGTAAAAATAGAAAATGAAAACACCGAAAGAGAAATATTAAATTTTTTTAAAGAAAGAATGAGAAATATATTAAAAGAAAAAAATATTAAAAATGATATAATTGAAGCTTCTATAAGCTCACATACAGGAGATAATTATTTAGACCTTCTTAAAAAAAGTGTTCTTATGAACAGATATATTAATAAGGATATTGGAAAAAATGCAATTTACTCTTATAAAAGAGCTTCAAATATATTAGATAATGAAAAAAAAGAAATTTTAGGTAAACCAGATGCAGTGCTTTTTAGAAAAGATGAAGAAAAAAGTCTTTTTGAAAAAATTAATGAAATACGAAGGGCTTTTACCGTTCAAGAAGATGATAAAAACTATGAAAATCTACTAATTCAACTAGCTGAAATAAAAAGTTATACCGACAATTTTTTTGATAATGTTGTGGTAAATGATGAGAATCATGATATTAAAAATAATCGTTTAGAATTATTAAAAATGTTTTGTAAAACATTTAATAGTTTTATAGATTTTTCAAAATTAGAGGGCGCGTAATGAACAAAGTAGTTTTCAGCTTTGATGACAAAAAAATTAAAAAGTTAAAAAATAAAAGAAATATTCTAGGAGGAAAGGGAACAAATCTTGCTGAAATGGGTAAATTGGGGTTGCCCGTACCCCCTGGTTTTGTTATCTCAACCGAAGTTTGTGAAATTTTTTACAAAAATAAAAAAAAATTACCTTCAAAAATCTTAAAAGACATTGAAAAAGAATTAAAGAGTATTGAAAAAAAATCTAAAAAGAAATTTGGAGATTTAAAAAATCCCCTTTTAATTTCGGTTAGATCGGGTGCTAGAATCTCAATGCCTGGCATGATGGACACTATTTTAAATCTTGGTTTAAACGACAAAACTGTTCAAGCTCTCTCAAAAAGCACATCAAATGGAAGATTTGCAAAAGACAGCTATCGGAGATTCATCCAAATGTATAGCAATGTAGTTTTAGGTATAGGCAGCCATCTATTTGAAGAGTTGATCGAAAATTATAAACTTACCAAAGGCGTTCTTTCTGATACAGAATTAGACGAGAGTGATTGGGATGGTTTGATAAAAAATTTTAAAGAGTTAATTAAAAGAGAAAAAAAAATTGATTTTCCACAAGATGTCAAAAAACAGCTTTACGGTGCTATAAGCGCTGTATTTTTATCTTGGAACAGCCAAAGGGCTAAAACTTACAGAAAACTGAATCAAATTCCTGACCATTGGGGAACGGCAGTAAATGTTCAAACAATGGTTTTTGGCAATATGGGAGAAGACTGTTCTACCGGAGTTGCATTTACGAGAAATCCTTCAACAGGTGAAAAAGCTTTTTTCGGAGAATATTTAATAAATGCTCAAGGAGAAGACGTAGTAGCAGGAACTAGAACACCTCAGCATATAACAAAAAAAGCCAAGAAAGAGTCTGGCTCTAAAGCTTTATCGATGGAAGAAGCTATGCCGAAAGTTTATCAGCAACTTAAACATATATTTATCAAATTAGAAAAACATTATAGAGACATGCAAGATATTGAATTTACGGTTGAAAACAATAAACTTTGGATGTTACAGACTAGGTCTGGAAAACGAACTGCTAAAGCAGCAATTAAAATTGCTGTTGATATGGTAAAAGAAAAATTAATTTCAAAAAAAGAAGCTATTCTTAGAATTGACCCAAATACACTGGACACTCTTCTTCATCCAACACTAGACGAAAAAGTAGATAAAAAAATTATAGCCTCAGGTTTGCCAGCTTCACCAGGAGCAGCCAGTGGAAAAGTTGTTTTTTCTGCAGAGGAGGCAGAAAAATTAAATGGAATGATGGAGGACACAATTTTAGTTAGAGTTGAAACTTCTCCAGAGGATATACATGGAATGCATGCCGCAAAAGGCATTCTTACCGCGAGAGGCGGCATGACAAGCCATGCAGCAGTAGTAGCTCGTGGAATGGGACGTCCTTGTGTCTCTGGTTCAGGAGATATCAGTATTGATTATGAAACCAAACAATTTAAAGCAGGTAGTGAAATAGTTAAAGAGGGAGAAATTATAACAATTGATGGCGGAAGTGGAAAAGTTATGCTTGGAACTGTACCAACAGTTAAACCCGAAATTTCTGGCTATTTTTCAACAATAATGAAATGGGCGGATCAGTTTAGAAAATTAAAAGTTAGAACTAATGCTGAAACAGCAAAAGATACTAAAATTGCAAGAGAATTCGGAGCCGAGGGCATTGGCTTATGCAGAACTGAACATATGTTTTTTGACGAAGAGAGAATTTTGTCAGTGAGACAAATGATATTATCAAAATCTATTAGTGACAGGAATAATGCTTTAGACAAACTCATGCCACATCAAAAAAATGATTTTAAAGAAATATTTAAAACCATGCATGGATTACCTGTTACGGTAAGACTACTCGATCCTCCTTTACATGAGTTTTTACCTAAATCGGAGAAAGATGTTGAAGAAGTAGCAAGATCATTAAATTTGGGAGCCAAAGAGATTAAAGATAGAATAGCAGAACTTCATGAGCAAAATCCAATGTTAGGCCATAGAGGGTGTAGACTTGGTATTTCTTTTCCAGAAATATACGAAATGCAATGTAGAGCTATTTTTGAGGCCCTAGTTGAATGTAAAAAAGAAAAATCCAAATCTGCTATAGCTGAAATTATGATTCCTCTTGTTTCGACTGACTTAGAATTAAAAATATTAAGAGATCTAGTAAACAGGATAGCTAAAGATGTGCAAAATAAAAACAAGGTAAAAATTGAATATATTGTTGGTACCATGATTGAGTTACCAAGGGCCGCGTTACAAGCAAAGGCCATATCTAAACATGCAGATTTCTTCAGCTTTGGCACAAATGATTTAACTCAAACTACACTTGGTATTAGCAGAGATGACTCAGGAAAATTTTTGAACGATTATGTGGATCATAAGATTTTTGATAAAGATCCGTTTGTTAGTATTGATGAAAATGGTGTAGGCGAACTTGTAGAAATTGCATCAAATAGAGGAAGAAAACAAAACAAAAAATTAAAATTAGGAATTTGCGGAGAACACGGAGGAGATCCTAAAAGTATAGAGTTTTGTTCTAAATTAGGATTAAATTATGTTTCTTGCTCACCGTACAGGGTTCCTGTTGCTAGACTTGCTGCAGCTCAAGCACAATTAAGAAGATAATTTTAAATTTAAACTTGCGTCAAAAGCTTTTGAACTGTGAGTAAGCGAACCAACAGATATTCTATTGATATTAGTTTTAGATATTTTTTTGATATTTTTAAGATTAACATTTCCAGAATATTCAGTTTCATAATCATTTTTGCAAAGCTTTAAACATTTTCTTAAAGTTTTAACATTCATATTGTCGAAAAGTATTCTTTTAAATTTTAAACCTAAAACCATTTTTAATTGTTTTATATTTTCTATTTCAACAGTAACTATTTTTTTGGATTTATTAGCCTTTTTTATAAGTTTTCTTAAATTTTTTTCAGCGTAAATATGATTATCTTTTATTAGAAATTCATCACTTAGATTGAACCTGTGATTAAATCCTCCGCCTTTTTTAACAGCATATTTTTCTAGAAGCCTTAGATTAGGAATAGTTTTTCTAGTACAGCATACTTTTGTTTTATTATTACACTTTTTTACAAATTGATTGGTAAGAGTTGCTATACCTGATGCGTGATTGAGAAAATTAAGAGCAGTTCTTTCAGCAGCCAAAATAGATTTAATTTTTGCTGATACAATTGCAATAGTTTTACCCTTCTGTATTTTTGATCCATCTTTTACTTTCTTTTTAAATCTTGCTTTTTTATCAAGCAGTAAAAAGGCATGTTTACAAAAATCAATACCGGCTATAACTCCGCTTTGTTTTGAAATTATATTAGCTACAGATTTTTCATTTTTATTTTTAAGAAGTTTTGTAGTTATATCGCCTTTAGGTCTTAGATCTTCTAAAAGGGCTTGCTTAACAATTGTTCTGATGTATTTCTGATTTATATTTTGCACTAAAATTATCTGCCAATTTCAGCCATTCTTTTTACAGATCTTCTTGCTCTTGCAGCTATGTTATGACCAATTTTAATTTCATTAGTTTCATTTTTAAGGCAATCGTATATTTTTTTAAGAGTAATCTTCTTCATATAAGGGCAGAGGTTGCAAGGTTTCACAAATTCAACATTTGGGTTTTCAACTTGAATGTTATCACTCATTGAACATTCTGTTACTAATAAAACTTTTTTTGGCTGATTTTCTTTGACATACTTGACCATATTCGAAGTTGAACCAGCAAAATCAGATGCACTTATAACATCTGGTGGACACTCAGGATGTGCAATAACTTTTATTTCAGGATTTTGTTTTTTTATATCTTCAACTTCTTTTGCTGTAAATTTTTCATGCACTATGCAAGTTCCTTGCCATGATATTATTTTTACTTTTGTATTTTTTTGAACGTAGTTAGCAAGATAATGATCTGGTAAGAAGATTACTTTTTCTGAATCAAGAGACTCTACAACTTTTACTGCGTTTGCAGATGTGCAACAAACATCAGACTCTGCTTTTACATCAGCTGATGTATTTACATAAGAAACAACCGGTACTCCAGGATATTTTTCTTTAAGCATAACTACATCCTCACCTGTTATAGAAGCGGAGAGCGAACAACCCGCTTGCATATCTGGTATTAATACTTTTTTTTCTGGATTCATTAATTTAGCTGTTTCAGCCATAAAATGCACTCCGCAAAGAACAATTATATCCGCTGTCGTTTTTGCTGCTTCTACTGCTAAAGCAAGAGAGTCAGCAGCAATATCAGCCACACCGTGATAGATCTCAGGTGTTTGGTAATTATGCGCAAGTATTACAGCATTTTTTTCTTTTTTAAGTTTATTAATTTTTTCAATTAATGGAGCATGATATTTCCATTCAATTTCTGGAACGACCTTTGAGATTTTTTTGTAAATCTCAGACATATTGTTATCTAATTTTTGATAAGCAGACATACTAAGATCAGTTTACCAACTTGAAGTAAATTTGTCATTCCTTTATTGTCGCATTATTTATGCGGTCGTGCTGAAATTGGTAGACAGGCACGGTTGAGGGCCGTGTGGGTTTTCCCATGAGAGTTCGAGTCTCTCCGACCGCACCAAAAACGTAGATAAAACGACTGTGTTGTTAGTTTTCAATTAAAGGTATAGGCATTAATCTATTATGGAAAATTTTTTATCTCTTAAATTAGAAGAAACTCTTTTTGAGTCTTTAGCTAAAATTAATTTTAAAGCTCCAACACCTATTCAAGCTAAAGCTATTCCTATTGCATTAGAAGGCAAAGACATTTTAGGGACTGCACAAACTGGAACTGGAAAAACAGGAGCTTTTGGCATTCCTTTAGTAAACTATCTACTCAAAACAAAAAAAGAAACTGCGTTAGTAATGACGCCAACTAGAGAACTTGCAACACAAGTTATGCAAACTATAAATAACTTAATTGGAAGGGGAAATATTAGAACAGCTCTATTAATCGGCGGCGACTCGATGCAAAAACAATTAAAACAAATGCGAAGAAATCCAAGGCTGATTGTTGGTACACCTGGGAGAATTAACGACCATCTTAAGCGTAAAACTTTAAGACTAAATAATACATCTTTTTTAGTACTGGATGAGTCAGATAGAATGTTAGATATGGGTTTTACACCTCAAATTAATCAAGTCCTTGAAACAGTTCCTAAAAAACATCAAACTTTATTATTTTCAGCCACATTGCCAGGCAATATTTTAAGGCTAGCTGAAAAATATTTAAATCAACCTGTTAGAATTTCAGTTGGCTCTACATCAACTCCAATTGAAAAAATTAAACAAGAAGTACTTCGTGTAAATGATGGAGATAAATACAATCAATTAATCAAAGAAATTTACACCAGACAAGGTTCTATTTTGATATTTGTTAAGACCAGACGAAATGCTGAAAAAATGGTTAAAAGATTAAAGTACGATGATCATGATGCAGATGCAATTCACGGAAATTTAAGACAAAACAAAAGAGATCGAGTTATAAAAGCATTTAGAAATAATCACTTTAGAATATTGGTAGGAACAGACGTAGCAAGTCGCGGTTTAGATATACCCGCAATAAAACATGTTATTAATTTTGATTTACCCCAGGTGCCTGAAGATTTTATACATAGAATTGGAAGAACAGCCAGAGCAGGAGCTGAAGGTTCTGCATTAAGTTTTATCGGAAACGAAGATCGGGCAAAATGGAATGCTATTCAAAGATTGATAGACCCAAATTTCAGAGCAGAACCAGGTAGAGATTCTAGACGAAGGAGAAAAAGAGGTGGGCGTAGTTTCGATAGACGAGATAGAAGAAATAAAAATAGATTTACTAAGAAAAGAAGAGATAATCAGGTTAGGCATCATGAGAACAAAAGTGAAAAAAACAGCAGATCTTTTGATTTTAAAAAAAAGTTTTATGGAAAGAAAAAGCGTTTCAAAAAAAGATTTTTTAATAAAAAAAAGCGCAATGTTTCAATTAATAGCTATTGATATAATCTCTTAAATTTTTATTCTCTTCTTTTACTTTTGCTATCAAATGGTTCACGACATCCCCTATAGATACAATTCCTAAAAGTTTTTTGTTTTCCATTATCAAAATATGTCTAATTTTCTTTTCAGTCATTTCGTCCATTAATTCTGTTACAGAAGTATTTAAGTCACACGTTATAAGATTTTTTGACATAATTTGAGAAATTGAAATATTTAAATTGAACCTTTCTTTATAAATAAATTGAGAGAGATCTCTTTCAGAAATAATACCAATAACACTTTTGTTTTTATCTAAAACTGGCATACAGCCAATTTTTTTCTCACTAAGTTCTTGGCTGGCTTTTTTAATTGTGTCTGTCTCATTTAAAGTGTGACACCCTCTTTCTGACATCCTGCTAACTAGTTTTCCAGGCATAGTAATAGTTAAATTGATTTTAGATCAAGAGTCAAATCACATGACCAAATTATCGCATTGTAAATACAAATTATTGACGTATGTAGTGAATATGGAAATATCAAAACCTATAAAAAGCAAAAAAACTAGGCTTAAAAAAACTCCTTATACTCCTAAAGGTTATTTAATTTATTATTTAGTTTTGTGGACTATCGTTTTATCTATTGCTTTTACAATGAGTAAATAATTTTTTAAAAAAGACCTTCGATTTCACCTTTTTTATTTAGTTTAATATTGTCTGCAGCCGGAGTTTTAGGCAATCCTGGCATAGTCATGATTGATCCGCATATTACAACAATGAACTTAGCACCAGTCGATAATCTCACTTCTCTTACAGTTAGAGTATGACCAGATGGAGCACCTTTTAATTTGGGATCTGTTGAAAAACTATATTGTGTTTTAGCAATACATACTGGAAATTTAATAAATCCAGCCTTTTCTATTTCATCAATTTGCTTTCTTATTTTATCGTCACATTCTATGGCATTAGCTCCATAAAGCTCTTTTGCTATAGCTTCAATTTTTTTTAAAATAGGAGTTTCATTTGTATACAAATGTTTAAAATTATTTTTATTATTTTTATTACAAATTTCCACAACATTATTAGCCAAGTTTTTAGCTCCTTCACTTCCATGAGACCAATGAGTGCAAACACTAAATTTCACTTTCATTTTATTGCAATAATCTTCTATAATTTTAATTTCTTTTTCAGTATCCGTAATAAAATGGTTTACACCTACAACAACTTCTAAACCAAATTTTTTAATATTATTTATGTGTCTCTCTAGGTTGGGAAGACCTTTTTTGAGAGCATCTAAATTTTCTTTTTTAAGTTCATCTTTTTCAATTCCACCATGCATTTTTAATGCTCTTATAGTTGCAACTAATACAACACAATCTGGTTTGATATTTGCTTCTCTACACTTAATATTTAAAAATTTTTCAGCTCCTAGATCTGCACCAAAGCCTGCTTCAGTGACAACATAATCAGACAGTTTTAAAGCTGTCTTTGTTGCAAGTATCGAATTACATCCATGAGCAATATTTGCAAATGGCCCTCCGTGTATAATAGCAAGATTATTTTCAAGAGTTTGAACAGCGTTAGGTCTTATCGCCTCCCTTAATAGTACAGTCATAGGCCCATGGGCATTTAAGTCTTTTGCGTAAATAGGTTTTTTATCCTTTGAATATGCAATTGTAATATTTCCTATTTTTTCCTCTAAATCTTTTAAATTATTTGATAAACAAAATATTGCCATTACTTCTGAAGCTACGGTAATATCGAAGCTGTCTTCTCTAGGTATATTATTTTTTAATTTACCAAGATTAATCTTTATCGATCTAAGCGCTCGATCATTTAAGTCAACAACTCGTTTCCACATTATTTTTTCTGGATCTATATCTAATTTATTACCCCAGTAGATATGGTTGTCTATTAGTGCTGATAAAAGATTATGAGCAGATGTTATTGCGTGAAAATCACCAGTGAAATGTAAATTGATTTGCTCCATAGGTACAACTTGAGCATATCCGCCGCCAGCAGCTCCACCTTTCATTCCAAAGGAGGGACCTAAACTTGGTTCTCTTAAGCATACTATAGACTGTTTGCCAATTTTATTTAAAGCATCACTTAATCCAACTGATGTTGTAGTTTTGCCCTCTCCAGCAGGAGTTGGTGTTATAGCAGTGACTAAAATTAAGTTACTATTTCTACTTTTTAATTTTTCTATGTATTCTAAATTTAATTTAGCTATATGTCTTCCCATAGGACTAAAGGCGAAGGGATCATCTGAAATTTTTACTTTCGAGAGCACCTCAGCGATCGGTTTCATTTTGGCAGCTCTTGCTATTTCAATATCAGATTTTACAATCTTCATTTTGACTCCTATATATAAAAAACTTTGTTATGTATAGATGATTGCTAAGATCTAAAAAAGGTTGGTTTGAGTAGTTTGAGTTTTAAACCACCGTTTATCAAATCTTTATCTGAAAACTGCGTAAACTCAGGATCAAAAAGTTTAATAAGAGCAAACGGGTAGGGTGTATCGATTAACACTTTACCGACCCTTTGATCTTCGAATAAAATTTCACTATCAATCGAGACTTTATTATTTGTTGTTATTGGAAGTAATCTTCTTCTAACTTTATTTCTTAACTTCATTCTTGAAGTATTTTCTTGTCCAACATAACAACCTTTTTTGAAATCTATAGCATTTAACTCTTCAAAATTACATTCGATACCAAATATTTTATTTTTAAGTTTTTCAGTATTAATTTGAGCAATACCTAGTTTGTGACTAAGGCTATAATATTTACTTGAGTTAACAGATTTTAAATTTAATTTTTTTAAAGCTATTTCTAATTTTTCTAAATTCATTAAAATTCGAGCACCTAATTCTTTTGATCGTGGATCTAAAAAGATAGGATCTTCAAGGAACTTCAGGGTATTTCCTTCTTCACTTTTTGCACCATCAAGAGCAAGAAATTTCTCTTTACTCAAAACTGCCAAAGTAAATTCGTTACTTAAATTTAATATTTCAATATTTGAGCTTAATTTGTAAAAATTAAGTCTTTCAAATAAATTTTCAATTTGATTTTTTTCACAATCTAAAAGATAGCCTTGCTTATGTTTCACTATAATAAAATCAAAAAGGTATTTGCCTTGTGGTGTTAATAAAGATGAAAAACAACTAGAGTTGTTGGTAACTTTATTCATGTCATTAGTTACAATATTCTGCAAAAATTCCTTAGCATCTTCACCGCTAATATAAAGCACACCTCTGTCGTTAAGTTTAAATATTTGATCTTTTTCCATATTTCTAGTTTATACTGTATAATATAATTAGTAAATTATGTCTGGCAATTTTAGTCTCATCATAAAAAATGGATCCTGTTTTATCGAAGGAAAACTTAAAAATATTGATATTGGTTTATCGGGAAACAAAATAAAAAAAATTGGTAAGATCGATCTAAACTCAGCAAAAGTTTTTGACGCTTCAAATAAAATCGTATTACCAGGGGTTATAGACACTCAAGTACACTTCAGAGAGCCTGGTTCAACAGACACTGAAGATTTAGAAAGCGGAAGTAAGGCTGCAGTATTAGGAGGTATCACTTCTGTATTTGAAATGCCCAATACCAATCCGCCAACATCAACTCTGGCAGAGTTTGATAAAAAAATTAAATTAGCTAAGAATAGAATGCATTCAAATTATGCGTTTTACTTTGGGGCAACACCAGAAAATTCAGATCAACTTTCAAAACTTAAAAATTTAGATGGTTGCTGTGGAGTTAAACTTTTTGCTGGGTCCTCTACAGGAAAATTATTAGTTGATAAAGAGTCTGATATAGAAAAAGTTATATCTAAAAGTGATAGAATAGTTTCTATTCATTCAGAAGATGAAGAAATTTTAAAATTGAGAAAAAAATTTATTAAAGAAGGCGATGTCAAGTCCCATCCAGAATGGAGAAATGCTGAGTGCGCAATGTCCTCAACTCGTAGAGTAGTTAAAATAGCTGAGAGATATAATAAAAGAATTCACGTTCTTCACGTTTCAACTAAAGAAGAAGTTGATTTTTTAGCTATGCATAAAAAAAATGTTACTTTTGAAATAACTCCACAACATTTAACTATGTACGCACCTGATTGCTACGATAAATTAGGTTCCTTGGCCCAGATGAACCCTCCATTAAGAAGTAAAGATCATTACGATAAACTTTGGGTAGCAGTTAAGAAATCTATTGTAGATGTTTTGGGTTCTGACCATGCACCTCACTTGAAAGCAAACAAAGACAAAAAATATCCAAATTCTCCATCTGGTATGCCAGGTGTTCAAACTATTTTACCAATAATGTTAGATCATGTAAGTAAAGAAAACCTTTCTTTAGAAATGCTAATAAAACTTATGTGTGAAAATCCTTGCAAAATTTTTGGGATTAAAAACAAAGGTTACTTAAAAGAAGAATACGATGCCGATATTACAATTATCGATATGAAAAAAGAGCAAATTATTAAGAATGACATGATAGCAAGTAAATGTGGATGGACGCCTTTTAATAACTATAAGGTTAAAGGATTTCCTATAGCAACGATTGTTAATGGTAAAATTGTTATGGAAAATAACAAGATTATATCAAAGGCACAAGGGATGCCGCTAAAATTTTAAATTACTTTTCCTTAATTAACAGTTCCAGAAGTTTTCTCACTTTTTTTTCTCTCATGAGGATCAAGTATGGCCTTTCTTAATCTACAAGATTTCGGAGTAATTTCTAAAGCCTCATCTGGATTCAATATACTTAATTGCTCTGCAATCGACATTTTTCTCACTGGAGTTAGTACAACATTTTCGTCAGTTCCTTGAGTTCTCATGTTAGTTAATTTTTTACCTTTCATTACATTTATTTGTAAATCCCCAGCTTTAGGTGCAAGCCCCACTATCATTCCAGTATAAACAGGGTCATTATGAGTAACAAACATTTCACCTCTTGACTGCAAGTTAAAGATTGCAAAAGCTACAGCTTTTCCATTTACCATAGAAATTAATACACCATTTCTCCTACCTAACATTTCACCTTCATATTTTCCGTAAGAATGAAATATTCTATTAATAACGCCTGTCCCTTTTGTTAAAGTTAAAAATCTACTCGTATAACCCATTAAACCTCTTGTGGGAGAATGAAAAATTAATCTTTTTTTATTTTTACCAGTATCCTTAAGATCAATTAGCTTACCTTTTCTCCTATTCATTGAGTCAATCACTTTTGAACAATATTCTTCATCTAAATCTAAAGTAATTTCCTCTAAAGGTTCTAATTTATTTTGATTTTTATCTATTTTAAATAACACTTTTGGAGGGCTTACAGTCATTTCAAAACCTTCACGTCTCATTTGGGTAAGTAAAATTTCAAGCATTAATTCTCCTCTGCCGCTAATTTCAAATGAATCTTTGTTCTCATTTTCAGAAAAAGTGATACCAACATTATTTTGTGCCTCTAAGATCAAACGATCTCTAATTTGAGTGCTTGTTAGTTTTTTACCCTCTGTACCCGCAAGCGGAGAGCTATTTACCGTTATCTTAATAGACATAGTAGGCGGATCGATAGGCGTTGCTAGGATCGGTTTATTTATTTCAAGATCACAAATAGTGTCCGCTACATTAGCTTTTTCTAATCCAGCTATTACAACAATATCTCCAGCTTGACCAATTTCAATTGGCACCTTTTTTGTTCCTTCATACCTAAAAATTTTGGTCAATCTACCTTCATCAACTTTTTCACCCTTAAGATTTATTGCTTTAATTTGCTGATTGGCTTTTGCACTTCCTTGAGATATTTTTCCAACTAAACTTCTACCTAAAAAACTATCTGCGTACAAAAGGGTACACAGCATTGCAAAGGGTTTATTGACATCTAACTCCTTTGGTTGAATATGTTTTAAAATTAAATCAAGTAATGGATGAAGATTTTCTCTAGGTCCATTAACTTCTTTACAAGCCCATCCAGACCTTCCGCTTGCATATAATACTGGAAAATCTAATTGATCCTCATTTGCATCTAAACTTACAAATAAATCAAAAGTTTCATTCAAAACTTCTTCAGCTCGTTGGTCAGACTTATCTAACTTGTTAATTATAACAATTGGTTTAAGTCCCTGTTTAAGAGCTTTAGCTAAAACAAATTTTGTTTGAGGCATAACCCCTTCAGCAGAGTCAATAAGTAAAAGAGCACCATCGGCCATGCTTAACACTCGCTCAACTTCAGCAGCAAAATCTCTATGGCCAGGCGTATCTATAATATTTATTCTCGATCCTTTCCAATTAATTGAAGCAGGTTTTGCTAAAATTGTAATTCCTCTTTCTTTTTCTAATTCGCCAGAGTCCATTAATCTTTCTTCTACTACTTCATTTTCTCTAAAAGACCCGCTCTGCTTCATTAATGAGTCAATCATAGTTGTTTTTCCATGATCAACGTGGGCAATAATAGTGATATTTCGAATATTATTAGTCATATTTTGTGCTTCTTATACATTAATTGTCAAATATAAAAACTTAAAATAAACTCAATACTTCATTTTTATGAAAAGCAAATTTCGCTCGATTGTTAGAAAACGTTTAATTTTTAGAATATTATGATCTTTTCAAAATATTATTATCTTTAAGGTCTTTTTTAATTTCGTCTAAAATTGCAGGATCATCTATTGTTGGAGGTACTTTATATGTTTCTCCATCTGCAATTTTTCTAACCGTTCCTCTTAAAACTTTTCCTGATCTCGTTTTTGGTAATCTTTTAACTACAATAGCTAATTTAAAAGCAGCAACTGGTCCCACTTTTTCTCTAACTAAAGCCACACATTCTTTAGTAATTTCACTATTGTCTCTATCAACCCCAGCTTTCAAAGCAATCAAACCTATAGGAAGTTGACCTTTTAATTTATCAGCAATTCCTACGACAGCACATTCTGCAACATTTTTATGCTCAGCTAAAACTTCTTCTATAGCTCCAGTTGACAATCTATGACCAGCTACGTTTATGATATCATCTGTTCTAGACATAATCCAAACGTAACCATCCTCATCAATATGACCTGCATCATAAGTTTGGTAATAACCTTCATACGTTGACATATAAACTTTTTTGTATCTCTCATCTGCATTCCATAAAGTTGGGAAAGTTCCCGGAGGCAAAGGTAATTTAACCACAATGTCACCCATTTGCCCTGGTTTATTTTCTTTACCTTCGCTATTAACAACTTTTAAATCATAACCAGGAACTGGTTTAAATGCTGAACCATATTTAATTGGAAACTTTTCTATCCCTGCACAATTAGCACTAATTGCCCAGCTTGTTTCTGTTTGCCACCAGTGATCTATAACTGGAGCATTAGAAAGTTTTTCAAACCATTTAATTGTGTCTGGATCAGCACGTTCTCCAGCTAGAAACAAGGTGTCAAATTTAGATAAGTCATATTTTTTAAAAAATTTCCCCTCAGGATCTTCTTTTTTAATTGCTCTTATAGCTGTAGGAGCAGTAAATAAAGATTTTACTTTATGTTCTGAAATTATTCTCCAAAAAACGCCTGCATCAGGAGTTCCTACAGGCTTACCTTCAAATAAAATTGTTGTGCAACCATAAAACAGTGGAGCATAAACAATATATGAGTGACCTACTATCCAACCTATATCACTTGCTGACCACCAAACATCATCTTGATTAATGTTATAAACATTTTTCATTGTCCACTTTAAAGCTACAATATGCCCACCTATATCTCTCACTATTCCTTTGGGTGTTCCAGTAGTTCCAGATGTATAAAGTATATAAGCGTAATCATTAGACTTCATTTTTTCACAATCTGTTTCTTTAGCTTCCTTAAGCGCCTCATCCCATGTAATATCCATTTTGGAGTCTAATTCCGCTTTATCTTTTTCTCGTTGAAATATTATACATTTATTAGGCTTGTGTTTAGAAAGCTCCAAAGCTTTATTAACTAGCGGTTTATAATTAACTGTTCTTCCTGGTTCATAACCACAGGACGCTGATACAATTAGTTTTGCTTTTGAGTCATCTATTCGACTAGCAAGTTCATTTGCTGCAAATCCTCCAAAGACAACAGAGTGAACTGCACCAATTCTACCGCAAGCAAGCATAGCAATTACAGCCTCCGGGATCATTGGCATATAGATAATAACACGGTCCCCTTTGTTAACCCCTTGATTTTTTAAAGCGCCAGCAAAAAGAGACACCCTCTCTCTAAGTTCTTTATAAGTAAATTTTTTTTTCGTTCCAGTAATTGGGCTATCATAGATAATTGCAATTTTTTCACCCCTACCATTGTCGATATGTATATCTAATGCATTGTAACAAGTGTTCGTTACACCATCTTCAAACCATTTGTAAAAAGGAGGCTTGTTAGAATTCAATATTTTTTTTGGTTTCTCGTACCAAAACACATCTTCAGAAACTTCTTTCCAAAATTTTTCTTTATTATTTATCGAAGAATCGTAAATTTCCTTATATTTCTCGCCCAAATCACTTCTCCCAAAAATGTTAATTTATTAGTAGTATTTCACAATTATCCCCAAAAAAAAAACAAAAAGCCAATAAAAACAACAATTTTTTAGTAAAAAAAGGCTTCACTGTCGCACCCTTTTTTATTATGGTCCCTCAAAGTTATTCAGTAAATGGACCGCGATTTGTTTACTGGGTAGTTTAAATTTAAACTAAAAAAGAAACTAACATACGAGGGAGGTTTCATGAAAAAACTAAGTATGATCGCAATAGCGGCCTTGGCCTTTTTGGGTCTTACGGGTACTGCTAACGCGTTTTTAGGAGCGAGTACAACAACTTTAGCTGTAGATGACTATGTAGGAATTTCATTTTGGCTAGTAACAATAGGATTGTTGGCTGGAGCTGTATTCTTCTTTATTGAAAGAGGAACAGTTGCTGCTTCTTGGAGAACATCAATAACAGTTGCAGGTTTAATACAATTCGTTGCTTTTGTTCACTACTGTTATATGAGAGACATTTGGGTTGCGACAGGAGATAGTCCAACAGTATACAGATATATTGATTGGTTAATTACTGTTCCACTTCAAATCGTAGAGTTCTATTTAATTTTAGCTGCTGTTAAAAAAGTTCCAACATCATTGTTCTGGAAACTATTAGTAGCTTCATTAGTAATGCTTATCGGTGGATATTTAGGTGAGACTGGTGCTATTCAACCATTTCTTGGATTTGTAATCGGAATGGCTGGATGGATTTACATCTTATTTGAAATATTTTCTGGAGAAGCAGGTACTATTGCTGCTAAGTCTGGAAACAAAGCAATGACAACTGCGTTTGGCGCTTTGAGAGTAATCGTAACTATCGGATGGGCAATATATCCTTTAGGTTACGTTTTCGGTTACCTAGCAGGCGGTGTTGACAATGGTATGCTAAACTTAATTTATAACTTAGCAGACTTTGTTAACAAATTAGCATTCGGTCTAGTAATTTGGGCTGCTGCTATGCAGAACACAAGATTATCATCTAGATAATTAGATTTAATCTATTGAAATAGGGCGAGTTTAACCACTTGCCCTATTTTTTTTTGCACTTATATTCATTCAATGGCTAAAATTATTTATATAGATCGCTCAGGTGAAAAGAGAGAAATAGACGTAGAGAATGGTCTTACTGTTATGGAGGGAGCTATTCAAAATGACATATCTGGTATCACTGCAGATTGTGGTGGAGCTATGGCATGCGCAACTTGCCATGTTTATGTCCAAGAAGATTGGTTTAATAAACTACCAAAAATTAATGATGGAGAAAAAGATATGTTAGACATGGCCTTCGAACCAAAAAAAAATAGTAGATTGAGTTGTCAAATAACTGTTTCTGATGAAATAAGCGGTTTAGTAGTGACAACTCCAAAGCAGCAAAATTAATGATAAAAACTGATGTAGTAATAATTGGAGCAGGACCCGTAGGTCTTTTTGCTATTCATCAACTTGGCATTAAAGGTTTAAAAGTAGAAGTTATTGACAATCTTGATAAAGCGGGAGGGCAGTGTATAGAGCTTTATCCGGATAAGCCAATTTATGACATACCTGCTGTAAGTGAGTGCAATGGTAAATCTTTGACAGATGATTTATTAAAGCAAGTTAAGCCGTTTAAAACTAACTTTCATTTCAATGAGAGAGTTCAAGAGATAAAAGAAGAGAACGGCAAATGGAAAGTGAGAACAAATAAGGATAAAGAATTTTTAACTCCAAACATAATTATTGCAGGTGGAGTGGGGTCATTCGAACCAAGAAAATTACCATTAAAAGAATTAGAGAGATTTGAAGGTAAAAATGTTTTTTATTCAATAAGCAATAAAGAGTTATTTAAGAATAAAAAAATTGCAATTTTTGGCGGTGGGGACTCTGCTTTAGACTGGTCTTTAGAGCTTTCTAAAACCTCAAAAGTAACTTTAATTCATAGAAGGAATGAGTTCAGAGGAACACCCCATACTTTACAACAATTAGAAAAATTAAAAAAAGAAAGTAAACTATCTATCAAAACCCCATTTCAAATAAACTCAGTAAATGAAGGAGAGTCTTTAAACTCGATATCTATTAAAAATGATGATGGAAAAATTGAAAAAATTGAGACTAATATAATACTTATTTTCTTTGGATTAATTATGCAATTGGGCCCAATAGCAGAGTGGGGTCTTAACATGACTAGAAAAACTATCGATGTTAATACAGAAAACTTTCAGACTAATAAACCCGGTATATTTGCAATAGGAGATATTTGTAATTATCCAGGCAAACTTAAGCTAATCTTATCAGGGTTTCATGAGGCAGCATTAGCATCTGTTGAATGTTTTAAGCGTGCTAGACCAAATGAAAAATACAGATTTCAATTTACTACATCTTCAAAAGAAATTCAGGGCAGGCTTGGTATAAAAAAATGATTGAAGTTTTGACTGCCAATACTCCAAATGGCAAAAAAATTACAATCATGTTAGAAGAAATAGGTTTTAAGTATAAAATAAAAAAAATTAATATTAATAAAGATGAGCAGTTTAATCCTGAATTTAGATCAATAAGTCCATTTAGCAAGATCCCAGTTATTATAGATCATGATAATCAAATCTCTCTATTTGAGTCAGGAGCAATACTAATTTATTTAGGAGAAAAAAGTGGAAAATTTTACCCAGAAAAAAATAAACATTTAATAAATCAATGGCTGATGGGACAAATGGCTTATGTAGGTCCTATGTTGGGTCAGCATCATCAATTCCATCATTATAATCCTGGAAAAAGTGACTGGGGTGAAAAAAGATACTTTAAAATAGCAGAAATAATTTATAAAGATTTAGACGACAGACTACAAAAAAGTAAATTTTTGGCTGGAGATTATTCTATAGCTGATATCGCAACTTTCCCTTGGATCGCCAGACATGAATGGCACGATATTGGTTTAAAAAATTTTAAATATCTATCTAGGTGGTATGATGAAATTTCTAATAGGAAAGCAGTTATTAAAGGATTTGACCTATTAAATGGGGACGAAAAAATACCCAAACCTTAATCATCAACATAAATTTTTTCATCTCGCTCATGTTTTTCTTGAGCCTCTATTGAAAGAGTAGCTATAGGTCTAGCCATAAGTCTTTTAAGACCTATTGGTTCAGAAGTCTCCTCGCAATATCCGTATGTCCCATCTTTAATTCTTCTTAACGCCGAGTCAATCTTCTCTACAAGTTTTCTACTCCTATTTAACGCTCTCATCTCTACTGACTTATCTGTATATGATGAGGCTTGATCCACAACATCAGCTGATGAAACGTTATCGTCAGAAGAATTTAAAATATTACCTAAATTGTTTGATTTGATTATATCTTTCTTCCAACGTAGCAATTCGCTTGTGAAATACTTTTTGTGCTTTGCGCACATATATTTCTCTTTTGTGCTTGGTATATAGGGTTTACTCTTTTTTCTCATTTGTAAAAGTCGCGAGTATATGTCTGATTTTATACGTGTCAATAGGCTTTAAATTGTATTAATTTATATCTAAATGATTAAAAAAAATATTAATAGTTTATTTATATATTTTTTAGCAGCACATGCGGTAGTGTGGACAGTAATTCCCTCAATATCAAATCAAAATCTGCCACTTGACACTATTGAACATTTGGCTTGGGCAAGTAATCTTGACTGGGGTTTTGAAAAACACCCTCCGTTTATTGCTTTAATATTAAATATATTTTATCAAATATTCGGAAATCAAGATTGGGGCTATTATCTTTTAAGCCAAATATTTGTAGTCTTTTCATTTTTTATTATATGGAAGTTTTCTGAATATTTTTTTAATGATAAAAAATATTGTTTAATCTCAGTTCTGCTTTTAGAAGCTATCTATTTTTACAATTTTACTTCACCAGAGTTTAACGTCAACATTTGCCTGTTACCATTTTGGGCATTAACAGTCTTGTATTTTTGGAAAGGGATAAAGGAAAATAAAACCTCAGATTGGTTACTTTTAGGAGTATTTACTGCACTTGGTGTTTTATCAAAATATACATTTATATATTTAATTGGCGCTATATCACTTTATTTACTTTATCTTATTTTCAAAAAGAAAATTAATTTTAAATTTTTAATATCAATTTTACCCTTCGCAATTTTAATTTTTCCTCACCTAATTTGGTTAACAGAGAATAATTTTGCTACATTAAGTTATGGCTTGAGCAGAACAGGATTAGGAGATCCGAATTTATTTAATCATTTAAAACATCCACTTATTTTTGTTGGAAAACAAATTGGAATATTGGTGCCATTTTTTATATTACTCTATTCTATAATTTCAAATTTAAAAACAAAGTTAAACATTAATGATAAAAAATTACTTTTTTTATTAGTGATAAATTTAATTCCTCTACTTTTAGTTTTTTCAACAGCAGTGATTATGGGTATTAAAATAAGAACCATGTGGATGACACCATTTTATTTATTTTATGGTGTTTTTTTTGTTTATCTTCTTAAAAAAAATATAAAGTTTAAAAATTTTAAAAAGTTTTTAGTCATTTTTATGATTTTATTTATTCTTTCACCGTTTACTTATTTGTATATTTCAATTTCAGAAACAAATAAAAGAACTGATTACCCAGGCAAAGAAATCGCACGCCTAGTTCAACAAAGATGGGATAAAAATTTTTCAAATAAGATTTCTATTGTGGTAGGAGATGAATGGTTTGGTGGAAACTTATCTTATCACTTACGCTCAAGACCAAAATGGTTTAGCAATCTTGATAATGCCAAAGATATAGATTTAAAAGGTGGCGTCATTTATGTTGGTAATCCAAAGGTTTTAAAAAAACTATGCCCAGGAATATTCGGCACAATAAACCCTACTGGAATATGTATGATTGGAAGTAAATGAAAAATTTTCAAATTCTAATACCTTGCTACAACGATTGGCCTTCTGTTTTAAAATTACTAGATAGACTTGATGAGGAAATAAAGCAATTAGGAGAAAATTTTTCTGTCCTTATAGTTAACGATGGTTCAAATGAAAACTTAGGAAAAAAAGAATTTAAATTTAAAAATATTGAATCTATTGAAGTTATAAATATGAAAACAAATCAAGGTCATACTCGTAGTAACGCTACAGGTATCAAATTTTTATCCAAAAAAAATAACTTCGACTACTTAATTGTGATGGATGGTGATGGTGAGGACCGTCCTGAAGAAATTAAATTATTTGTAGAGAAGGTTAAAAAAGTTAATAACACTTCTGTTGTTGCAAAAAGAATAAAAAGATCTGAAGGTTTAATTTTTACAATTTTATATAATTTTCATAAATTAATTACATTTATCTTTACAGGACATAATATGAATTTTGGACATTTCACATGTTTAAGTAAAAATGATGTAAACTTGATTTCAACAAAAGAGAGTCTTTGGTTAAATTTTTCAGGTACAGTGAAAAAATTTGTAAAACATTTAGAATACATTCCTTGCATTAGAGGTAAAAGGTATGTTCAGCCATCAAAAATGTCATTTATAAATTTAATTATTCATTCTTTATCAATTTTAGCGGTATTTAAATATCAAGTTTTATTCAGGTCTATATTTTTTCTATTAATTTTAAATCTCTTTTCACCTTCAATAATTACTTATATTTTTCAATTACTGCTAATAATTTTCAATATTTTAGTATTTTTAATATCTAAACGAGAAAATTCTGAAGAGTTTAGAAACTGCGAGAAAAAAATTGGAAGCACTGAAAGTCTATACAATAGTAGGTTGTAAAGTGAGTCTATATTGGAATCAAAAGTGAATCAAAACGTGAACATCCAAACAAGATATAGATATACTGTGGATATGTATTACTAGACGACTTTAAAATAGTTTATAAGGAGAAATATGAAAAAATTAACCTGTCATTGCGGAGGAGTAGAAGCTGAAATAAATATTGATAATTTGGAAAAAATTATCAGATGCAATTGTTCTATTTGCAAAAGAAAAGGTACCATAATGTCTATGGTTAAAAATGATGATTTTAAAATAACAAAAGGAAGTGACAAATTAAAACTTTATCAATTTCATTCAAAAGTTGCAAAACATTACTTTTGTTCAACTTGCGGAATTTATACTCATCATAATCCAAGAATTAATCCAGCTATGACTGGGTTCAATGTTGGATGTATTGACGGTCTCGATACTTTTAAATTTGAAAACGTAAGCGTAGCCGACGGTCAAAATCATCCTTTAGATAAAAAATAATGCAAGAAACAAAGTCTAGTTTCTTTAAAGTAAAAAAAAAATATTTAGCTTTTATTAAAAAACAAGAAAATTTTGGAGAAAAGTTTTATGATAAAATTGGACAACTCAAAGCTTTCTATTTGCCTATATGTGACTTAATTTATAAAACTTACCTTTCAAAAGACAAAACTATAATAATTGGATTATCTGGCGCTCAGGGAACTGGCAAAACAACGGTTAGTATGATTCTCAAGACTATTTTAGATAATAAATTTAAACTTCATACAGTTTGTTTTTCTATAGACGATTTTTATAAAATTAGAAAAGACAGAATGGCTATGAGTCAAAAAAAACATAAACTTTTTTTAACTAGAGGAGTTCCCGGAACTCACGATACTCATTTAATGAAACAAACTTTAAAAAAATTACTATCAAAGAAATTTAAACCTTTTTATCTGCCTAAATTTGATAAATCTATAGATGATAGATTAGGCAAAAAAAGTTGGAAGAAAATAGTCAAAAAACCACAAATTGTCATATTTGAAGGCTGGTGTATTTCTGCTAAACCACAAAATAGTATACAATTATTAAATCCCGTTAACAAATTAGAGAAAAAAAATGATAAGAACTTAATTTGGAGAAAAGAAGTGAATAATCAACTTAAAAAAAATTATAAATCAGTTTTTAAACTAATTGATAAAAAAATTTATCTTAAAGTTCCAAATTTTAAGTATGTTTTTAAATGGAGACTACTTCAAGAAAAAAAATTGAAATTAAAATCTAGAGGAAAAAAAATAATGACAAAGGATCAAATAAAAGAATTTATTATGTATTATGAGCGAATAACACGCCAAATGCTTAACGATTTCAGAAAAAATTTTGATGTTGTTTTAAAAATTGATTCAAATCATAAATTTACTGATATGAAATTGTATTAATATGAAGTTTTTTTTATTATTTATAATTGTTTTTTTTAATTTTGCTCATGCTAATTCAGCTAATGATCTCATGTTTTTTATAGAGTCTGCATATAAAAATAATCCAAAATTAAACGCAGAAAGAGAAAACTTAAAATCTACAAAAGAAAATGTAAATATTTCTCGAAGTGAATTTTTACCAAATGTAACAGTTACAGGTTCTCAAGACAGCAAACACTCTACAAAACGAACCGATCAAACTGGTTCAGGTCTTTCTGATATAAGCAGAAATACATCAAAAAAATCTATTTCAGTTGATCAAAAAATTTTTACAGGCTTTGAAGGTTATAACTCTATGAAAAAGTCTAGACTAGAAGTTGAACAAGCTAATTCTAAATTAAAAAAAATTGAACAAGAAATTATCTTAGAGGCAGTAACTGCATACTATGATTTGATTTATAAAGTAAAAAAGAAAGATTTTAATTTAGCTAATGTTGATCTTCTTGAGAGACAAGTTGAATCTGACAAAGCAAGATTACAAAGAGGTGAAATTACACTTACTGATTTAGCTCAATCGGAATCTTCTTTAGCAGGAGCTAGTGCAAATTCTATTGTAGCTGAAAATGAATTTTTAAATTCTAAAACGAATTTTGAAAGAGTAATTAGAGTGAGCGCTCCCGAGACAATAGATGAAGACTTTAATTTAACAATAAATTTGCCAACAAATCTAAAAGATGTATTAAAATTATCTGAAGAAAATAACCCTAAATTAATCATTGCTAAACTTGATTATGAGATTGCTGAGCGGGAAGTTAGTATTGAAAGAGCTAAACTATCACCTTCTGCTTCTATTAATTATTCCCGTTCAAAAAGTAACGATTATAGTTCTACAGTCGATGATATTAATGAAGAGTCTGTAAAAGCCACTGTAACGTGGCCAATTATAAAAGGTGGTGAGAATGTTGCATCTTTAAAAAAATCTAAGTTTAAAAGAGAAAAAAGTAATTTAATTTTACAGGACACTGCAAATCAGGTTAAGTCCTCTACCACTAATGCCTGGTCTTCATATCAATCTGCAGAAAGTGTTTTAATAGCCACTGAAGCTCAAGTTAGAGCTGCAGAAATAGCTAATGAGGGTATAACGTTAGAATATGACTCTGGAAATACCAGAACAACTCTGGAAGTCATTCAGTCTAGAAGTCTTTTACTAAATGCTCGAATAGATAATGCAAAAGCTGAGCGAGATCTTATAACCTCAAAATTAAAGCTAATGGTCGCTATTGGCAGTTTGTCTCTAGATAATATAAAATAAGCTAAATATACCTTTATTTTCTTCAAAAATTTAATAACTTGATAAAAAGAACAAAATGTGTACATTTATATTATCGATTCGTAACAAAAAAAAAGGATAAAAAATGAATAAAAACAGTTTAAAAGTAGTTAAGTCAGATAGTAAAAAAGACCAAGAATTAAAGGAAAAAAAGAAGTCTCTAGATGCAGCTATTAGTCAAATAGATCAAAACTTTGGTAAAGGCTCAGTTATGAGACTTGGTCAACAACAGGCTTTAGATATTGAGGCAATTTCGACAGGTTCGCTAAGCTTAGATCTAGCTTTAGGGATAGGAGGTTTGCCAAAAGGAAGAATTATTGAAATTTATGGTCCAGAGTCATCTGGAAAAACAACTTTAGCCCTTCAAGTAGTTGCAGAAGCACAAAAAGCTGGAGGCACATGTGCTTTCGTTGATGCTGAACATGCGATGGATCCAATTTATGCTAAAAAATTAGGAGTTAAAACAGATGAGCTTTTAATTTCTCAACCGGATACGGGCGAGCAAGCATTAGAAATAGCTGACACTTTAATTAAATCTGGTTCAATATCAGTTTTAGTAGTGGACTCAGTGGCAGCATTAACTCCAAAAGCTGAATTAGAAGGAGAAATGGGAGACCACCATGTTGGTTTACAGTCAAGATTAATGAGTCAAGCCTTAAGAAAAATAACAGGCTCAGTATCAAAATCTAATACGATGGTAGTTTTTATAAACCAAATTAGAATGAAAATTGGAGTGATGTTTGGAAATCCTGAAACAACTTCAGGTGGAAATGCACTTAAATTTTATTCTTCTGTCAGAATGGATATTAGAAGAATAGGAGCTATAAAAGATAAAGATCAAATTATAGGAAACTCTACTAGAGTAAAAGTAATTAAAAACAAAGTTGCTCCTCCATTTAAAGTTGTAGAATTTGATTTAATGTATGGCAAAGGCATTAGTAAAACTGGCGAGCTTGTAGACCTAGGAGCTAAAGCAGGAGTCGTAGAAAAATCAGGTGCCTGGTATGCTTACAAAGGTGAAAAGATTGGTCAAGGAAGAGAAAACTCTAAAATTTATTTAGAACAAAATCCAAAAGTTGCTGGTGAAATTGAAAAAATTATTAGAGATAAAGCTGCCGCAATATCAAAAGAACTTGAAGGTAACCCATCACCAAAAGAAAAAACTGAAAAAGACGAATAAACATCTTTGTTTAAACGGGAGATTATATTCTCCCGTTTCCCATGAAACTAGACAACTTCAAATTGATTTATTCAATCAGTAATTGTTTTTTTAAAAATATTTCAAATAACTCTGTACAAAGGGTCGCACAGGGTTTTTAATACAAATATAAACAAGGAGGGACAATGAGCACACAACAATCAAAAAGCTCGAAAGTGTCATCTTCTATAGATACATCTCATTTAAAGGTTAAATTTCCATTTAAAGCCAAGTATGGAAACTACATAAACGGAAAATTTGTAGAACCTAAATCAGGAAAGTATTTTGACAATACCACTCCGATCACAAATGAAGTTATCTGTAAAGTGCCACGTTCGAATGAGAAAGATGTTGATTTTGCTTTAGACGCAGCGCATGCAGCTTTTCCATCGTGGGGAAAGACTTCTATTGGGGAGAGATCAAATATTCTCAATAAAATTGCTGATAAAATCGAGCAAAATCTTAATCTGTTAGCAACAGCAGAATGTATAGATAATGGAAAGCCAATCAGAGAATGTATGGCTGCAGATCTACCATTGGTAGTTGATCATTGGAGATACTTTGCAGGAGTAATAAGAGCGGAAGAAGGTTCTGTAGCAGAGATAAGTAATAGCGAATATTCTTATCATATACCTGAACCACTAGGTGTAGTTGGACAAATTATACCTTGGAACTTTCCACTACTTATGGCTACATGGAAATTGGCTCCAGCACTAGCAGCAGGAAACTGTGTAGTATTGAAGCCAGCAGAACAAACACCAGCTTCTATTATGATATTGATGGAACTGATTGGTGATTTATTGCCAAAAGGTGTTGTAAACGTAGTCAGCGGTTACGGTCTTGAAGCAGGTAAGCCTTTAGCTTCTTCGAAAAGAATAAAGAAGATAGCCTTCACAGGTGAAACTACTACTGGACGTTTAATCATGCAGTACGCATCTCAAAACTTAATTCCAATAACTTTAGAATTAGGCGGAAAATCTCCTAACATTTTCTTTGAAGATGTTATGGATAAAGATGACGACTTCTTTGATAAATGTCTTGAAGGTTTTGCTATGTTCACACTTAACCAAGGAGAGGTATGTACTTGTCCGAGCAGAGTGTTAATTCAAGAGTCTATTTATGACAAGTTCATGAAAAAGGCGATTGCTAGAACAAAAGCAGTTAAACAAGACAATCCTTTAAAAATGGAAACTATGATTGGAGCACAAGCTTCATTAGAACAAATGGAAAAGATTAAATCTTATCTAGATCTAGGTAAGAAAGAAGGTGCCAAAGTTCTAACTGGAGGAAGTGTAGCTAAATTAAACAGTGGTTTGGAAAAAGGAAATTATATCCAACCAACTATTTTTGAAGGTAATAACAAAATGCGAATATTCCAAGAAGAAATCTTTGGGCCAGTAGTTTCGGTTACTAAGTTTAAAGATGAAGCAGAAGCATTAGAAATTGCTAATGATACTCTTTATGGTTTAGGCGCAGGTGTTTGGACTAGAAATGGTAATCTTGCCTACAGAATGGGAAGAGAGATACAAGCAGGTAGAGTTTGGACAAACTGTTACCATGCTTATCCAGCTCATGCTGCATTTGGCGGATACAAGCAATCTGGTATTGGAAGAGAAACTCACAAAATGATGTTAAATCATTACAGACAAGTTAAAAATTTACACGTGTCTTATAGTGAGAAAAAATTGGGCTTCTTTTAACCAATAATATATAATGGCCCATGATTCTAAATCATGGGCCGAAATATAAAAATGAAAGTATCAGCCACGTTATCAGCAAAAAAATTACTCAGTGAACTTAAAGAAGTTCATGGTGAAGATCTTTTATTTCATCAATCTGGAGGTTGTTGTGATGGTAGTGCTCCAATGTGTTTTCCTGCAAAAGAATATATGGTTGGAAATAGCGATGTAAAATTAGGAGACATAGATGGAACTCCGTTTTATATTAATGAAGAACAATATGAAAAATGGAAACACACAGATCTCACTATAGATGCTGTAAAAGGCATTGGAGGCATGTTTTCCCTAGATAATGGAACTGGAAAGAGGTTTCTTACTAAATCAGAAATCTGCGTGGTTGTTGATAACGCTCAGAAAAAAACCAACTAATCTCTTTATAGACAACTTCATAAATATCTGTATTTAATATTATATGAGCCAATTTTTGTTGACTGATATAAGGAAAAAATTTCTAAGTTATTTTAAAAAAAATAACCACGAGATTGTAGACTCGAGTAACTTAGTTCCTAACAATGATCCCACCCTGATGTTCACTAACTCAGGAATGGTTCAATTCAAAAATGTTTTTACCGGGCTAGAAAAAAGACCTTATAAAAAAGCAACAACATCTCAGAAATGTGTAAGAGCAGGTGGAAAACATAATGACTTAGAAAATGTTGGTTATACTCCTCGTCATCATACATTTTTTGAAATGTTAGGAAATTTTTCATTTGGAGATTATTTTAAAGAACAAGCTATAGACCATGCTTGGAAATTGCTTACAAAAGATTTTGAATTACCAAAAGATAAATTGTCAGTTACTGTTTTTCATGAGGATGATGAATCTTTTAAATTGTGGAAAAAAATTGCTGGTTTGAATGAGAATAAAATAATAAAAATTTCAACATCAGATAATTTTTGGTCTATGGGAGATACAGGCCCATGTGGACCGTGTTCAGAAATATTTTACGATCATGGAGATAAACTTAAAGGAGGTCCCCCCGGGAGCGCTGATCAGGACGGTGACAGATTTATAGAAATATGGAATCTTGTATTCATGCAGTATGAACAGGTTTCAAAAGAAAAAAGAATTAATTTACCTAAACCTTCAGTAGACACTGGAATGGGTCTTGAAAGAATGACTGCAGTTCTTCAAGGTACACATGATAATTATAATATTGATCATTTTAAAAAAATTATATCTGCCTCCTCAGAAATTATCAAAACACCAATCAATGACAAAACAATCGCTAGTCATAGAGTGATATCTGATCACTTGAGAGCCAGTAGTTTCTTGATCGCTGAAGGAATTTTACCATCCAATGAAGGCCGAGGATATGTTTTAAGAAGAATTATGAGAAGAGGAATGAGACACGCTCATTCATTAGGAAGCAAGTCGCCTGTTTTTTATAAACTTTTTGATGTTTTGCTTGATGAAATGAAAAAAAGTTACCCTGAATTAGAAACAGGAAAAGATTTAATAGTTGAAACTTTAAAAAACGAAGAAGAGAAATTCTCTTCTTTGCTTGAGAGAGGAATGAAAATCTTAGATGAAAATTTAAATAAAGTTAAAAACAAAATATTACCAGGATCAATTGCTTTTAAATTATATGATACTTATGGTTTTCCTTTAGACCTAACCGCAGATATTTTAAGAACTAAGAATATTGCAGTTGACAATGCTGCTTTTGAAAAAGAAATGGAAAAAAGTAAAACTTTAGCTAGAGCTAATTGGAAAGGCTCTGGAGATAAATCAGTTGAAGAAAAATGGTTTAAAATTAGAGAAGAGTTAAGTCCAACGGAGTTTTTAGGTTATGAATTTGATAAAGCAGAAGGAATAGTATTAAAAATTTCTAAAGATAATAAATTCGTCGATAAAGCTACCACTGGAGATGACATTGAAATTATAACTAATCAAACTCCTTTTTATGGAGAGTCAGGCGGTCAAGTTGGAGATAGAGGTATTATTTTTAATTCTGGTTGTAAAATTAATATATCTGATACTCAAAAAAAAATGGGAGATCTTTTTGTACATACCGGAAAGATTGAAAAAGGGTCAATAAAATTAGGGCAAAGCGTCAATCTAGAAATAGATATTAAAAAAAGAAACAGTTCTAAAGCTAATCATTCAGCAACCCATCTACTACATGAGTCTTTAAGAAGAATTTTAGGCAAACATGTAACTCAAAAAGGATCATTAGTGTCTCCAGAAAGATTAAGATTTGATTTTAGTCATAACAAACCTATTGCTGAGGAGGAAATGTCCAAAATTAATAAAATTGTTAATGAGATTGTTGAGGGCTCAACAGAAGTACAAACAAGAATAATGACACCTAAAGAGGCTGTAAATATGGGAGCTTTAGCACTTTTTGGAGAAAAGTATGGGGAAGAAGTCAGAGTGGTATTTATGGGAAAAGAAAATAATGGTTTCTTTTCTACAGAGTTATGTGGCGGAACACATGTCAAAAATACAAAAGAGGTTGGAAAGTTTAGAGTGATTAGTCAATCCTCAATCGCATCCGGAGTAAGAAGAGTAGAGGCTCTAAGAGCCTCACAATTAGAAAAATTTTTAGAAAATAAAAAATTGAATGAGACACAGGCAACAAAAAAATCTTTGGATGAATTAGATCGTCTAATGAAAGAATTTAAAAAAATTAAAGTAAAACCAAATATTAGCAACAATTTAACAAATGAGGAAAAAATTAAGATTTTGACCAAAAAATTAAAAGATGAAACTGTTAAACTAATATTGTTAGATAAAGAATTAAACACAATAAATGATAAAGTAAAAAATGGTATAAATATAAGACTGCAAAAAATCAAAGATTTTCCAACTTATGCCCTTAGACAAGTTATAGACCAGGGAAAAAAAGATATTAAAAAAGGTATCATTGTAGCATTTTGTAACTTTGAGGGTAAAGTTGGTGTAGCCATTGGTATCACATCTGATTTAACATCGAAATTTGATGCAGTAAAATTAGTCAAGATTGCTTCAGAGGTTTTAGGAGGCAAAGGAGGAGGGGGTAGAAAAGATTTTGCTCAAGCAGGTGGAGAAGATAAAAATAAAATTGATGATGCTTTTAATAAAATATTAAAAGAAATTAATTAAGTTTTTTCCTCAGATTAGAGTCTATCGCTTCTAAAAATTGATTTGTGGTTAAAAACTTTTGACCTTTGCTTATTAATATTGCTAGGTCTTTAGTCATGGATCCACTTTCAACTGTCTCTATGCAAACTTTTTCAAGAGACTCTGAAAATTTTATTAATTCTTTGTTTCCATCAAGATTTCCCCTATGAGATAAACCTCTTGTCCATGCAAAGATAGAAGCTATTGGATTTGTAGAAGTTTCTTTTCCAGCTTGGTGTTGTCTGTAATGTCTTGTTACTGTTCCATGAGCAGCCTCTGCTTCTGCTACTTTTCCATCTGGTGTTCTAAGCACACTTGTCATTAATCCTAAAGAACCATATCCTTGAGCAACAGTGTCAGACTGAACATCTCCGTCATAATTTTTACACGCCCAAATGTATTTTCCACTCCATTTCATAGCACAAGCTACCATATCATCTATTAATCTATGTTCGTAAGTAATACCCGCTTCTTCAAATTTCTTTTTAAAATTCTTCTGAAAAACCTCTTCAAAAATATCTTTAAACCTTCCGTCGTAAGCTTTTAAAATTGTATTTTTAGTAGAAAAATAAACAGGCCATTTTCTCATCAAACCATAATTCAAACATGCACTAGCAAAATCTTTAATCGAATTATCTAAATTATACATAGAAAGCGCTACACCAGGTCCATCAAAATTAAAAACTTCGTGTTCTATTTTTTCTTTTCCGTTTTCTGACTCCCATTTAACCGAGACTTTGCCCTTACCAGGAACTTTAAAATCTGTTGCTTTATACTGATCTCCAAAAGCATGTCTTCCGACTATAACGCTATCAGTCCAATGAGGTACTAAACGAGGCACATTTTTACATATTATAGGCTCTCTAAAAATTGTACCACCTACAATATTTCTTATAGTACCGTTAGGAGATCTCCACATCTTTTTTAAATTAAATTCTTTCACACGCGCTTCATCTGGGGTTATTGTTGCACATTTTACCCCTGCGCCGTATTTTTGAATTGCTTTTGCTGCATCGACCGTGATTTGATCATTTGTTCTGTCTCTACTTTCCATACCCAAATCATGATATTTAAGGTCTATTTCTAAATAAGGCTTAATAAGCTTATCTTTTATAAAAGACCAAATAATTCTGGTCATTTCATCACCGTCTAGTTCAACTATTGGGTTTTTTACCTTAATTTTGCTCATAAAATCTTATTAAAATATAATTTGATAAAGTAAATTTTTTATACATATTAATGAAAAATTATCAAACTTAAAAATATGATTAATAACATTTTTCCAAAAATACATAAAGAAGGTCATAAGTTCTTAGCGATATCAATTCTTATCACTTTTTTTGCTCTGTTTATATCTAAAGGACTAGGTTTATTCCTTATTATTATAACGATTTGGGTTTATTATTTTTTTAGAGACCCAGACAGAGTTTCAATAAATGATAATAGATTTTTAGTGAGTCCTGCTGATGGTTTAATCACATACATTTCTGAAGTCTCAGGACCTCCAGAACTTAATTTAGAAAATAAGTCTTATACCAAAGTAAGTATTTTTATGAACGTATTTGACTGTCATGTTAATCGAACTCCAACTTCAGGAACTATCGAAGATATTTTTTATAAACCAGGTAAATTTTTAAATGCTTCTTTAGATAAAGCAAGTGAAGAAAATGAGAGAAATTATTATAAGATTAAATCAAAAGATAAGGGAGATGAAATTATTATTGTTCAAATAGCAGGACTTATTGCTAGGAGAATAGTATGTGAAGTTAAAAAAAATCAAGAATTAAGCCAAGGTGAAAGAATAGGAATGATAAGATTTGGGAGTAGAGTTGACATTTATTTTAATAACAGGAAGCCCCTAGTGAAAATAGGACAGAATGTAGTAGCAGGAGAAAGTTTAATAGCTGAAGTTTAAATGGAAAAAAAAGCTTTTAAGATAGTTTCGCCAAAAAAAAGAAGACATTTATTGCCGAATGCTCTTACTTTAATTGGTGTATGTTTAGGAATAAGTTCTATTAAGTTTGCTTTGGATGGAAATTATGGTCTATCAGTCATCTTTTTGCTCTTTGCAGCTTTACTAGATGGTTTAGATGGAAGAATTGCAAGATTGATTGATGGAACATCTGAATTTGGCAAAGAATTAGATTCTTTAACAGACTTTGTAAGTTTTGGTATAGCTCCAGCCTTCATCTTATTTTTTTGGGAGTTAAAAAATTATGGTAAAATTGGATGGGCGATAACATTAATATTTTCAGTATGTTGTGTTTTAAGACTTGCAAGATTTAATTTAACAAAAATTCAAAAAGAAGAAGAGTGGAAGGTAAATTATTTTGAGGGAATACCATCCCCAGCAGGAGGTATTTTAGTTTTAATGCCGTTGATTTTTGAGTTATCAAGTTTTAATATTGGATATGAAGTAAAAAACTTAACTCCATATTTATCTGTTCTTATTTCAATCTTATTAATAAGTAAGATTCCAACATTTTCTTTTAAGAAAATTGCTATACAAAGAAAACTAACAATATTTCTTTTTTTAGGCATAGGAATTACTGCTATTTCTTTAATTTTTTATACTTTTGAAACTCTTGCTATTCTAGGTATAATTTATTTTCTTCTTATTCCGTTAGGAGCGTATTTCTATAAAAAAAATAGCTCTTCTAAAAACTTTGTTGAGGATGAACATGAAGATATTTTGTAATGAAAAAAAATCAAAGTTCAAAAAGCTGGATAATAAAACAACACAGAGATCAATTTTTTAAAAAATCAAAAGTACTAGGTTATCGCTCTAGGTCAGCCTTTAAACTAATAGAGCTTAATAAAAAATTTAAATTTATATCAAAAAGAACTTCTTTAATTGATATAGGTTCAAGCCCCGGAGGTTGGTCTCAAGTTGCATCTGAAATCATTAAAAACGGGAAGATTATTGCTATTGATAAAAAACCAATGGAAAAAATTGATAAAGTAAAATTTTACCAAAATGATTTTTTTGATTCTAAAATTCAAAGAAAATTATTAGAAATTCTCCCTGAAAAGGTTGATGTAGTTATTTCTGATATGGCCGCGGATACTACAGGAAATAAAAGCCTTGATTGCATAAGAACTAACCTCTTATGTGAGGAAGTTATTGATTTTTCAGTAAAAATTATCAAACCTGAAGGCAAAGTAATATCCAAGTTATTTATGGGAGAAGATTTTTTAAAAGTTAAAAAAAAAGCAGAAAAAAAATTTAAAAAAGTTAATTTTTTTAAACCTGAGTCTAGTAGGGGCGAATCAAAAGAGACTTATATACATTGCGCCTATTTAAATACTTTATAATTTTTTAAAATTGTATATAAGTTTATATGGGACGAATAAAAGAAGCACTTACCTTTGATGATGTTTTGTTAGTGCCTAGATACTCATCTATCCTTCCTTCTGAAGTAAATTTAAATTTTAGTCTAACTAAATCTATAAAATTGAAAGTACCTTTTCTTTCATCAGCAATGGATACAGTTACAGAGTCAAAGATGGCTATAGCTATGTCTAGAAATGGAGGGTTAGGTATTATTCATAGAAATTTAGATTTAAAGACCCAAAGCAAAGAAGTAAACAAAGTTAAAAAGCTCAATCTAAAAGTTGGAGCTGCGATTGGTACCAGCGAGGACGATCTAGAAAGAGCTAGATCTTTAATTGATAATGGAGTTGATTTGCTAGTAATTGATACAGCGCACGGACATAGCAAAAAAGTTTTAAATACACTTTCAAAAATTAAAAGAATAAGTTTAAACAAATCTATTTGTGTAGGAAATATAGCCTCAGGTGAAGCAGCAAGACAACTTTATGAAGAGGGTGCAGATATCTTGAAAGTCGGCATAGGCCCCGGTTCTATTTGTACAACAAGACTAGTCGCTGGAATAGGTGTTCCACAATTAAGTGCTATTATGTATGTGAAGAAAGAACTTAAAGATAAAAAGATAAAGATTATATCAGATGGAGGTATAAAATTTTCTGGGGATATAATTAAAGCTCTAGCTGCAGGTGCTGATGCTATTATGATGGGTTCTATATTTGCTGGCACTGAAGAAAGTCCAGGCAAAAAATTTAGGTATAAAAATAAATTTTATAAGTCATACAGAGGAATGGGATCTATTGGCGCTATGTCATCGGGATCATCAAATAGATATTTTCAAAAAAACTATAGAGACAAGTCAAAGTTTGTGGCAGAGGGAATTGAGGGCAGAGTTTTATACAAAGGTCCAGTAGAAAAAATTATTTATCAATTGCAAGGAGGTTTAAGATCATCAATGGGATATATTGGAGCTAAAAATTTAGAAAATATACCAAGTAAAGCCAAATTTTTAAAGATTACAAAAGCTGGTTTTTATGAAAGCATGGTACATAGTGTAGAAATGATAAATGACGGATCTAACTATAAGCTATGAAAATTAATCTTAAAAGAATAATTATATTTTTTGTCATAATAAATTTTTGTACAAATTTAAACGCAGATACCAATCATTTAAAAGAAGGTAAACAGCTTTTTAAAAATGAAAATTACAAAAAAGCAAGAATAGAATTTGAGAAAGATATTGTTTTTAATCCTAAAAGTGAGGAGTCATATTTATATTTAGCTAAAATTTTTAATAAAGAGGAAAATAATGATTTAGAAGAAAATAATTTAAACACTGTAATCTTGCTAAATCCTAAAAATGAAGAGGCAATATATAATCTTACCATTTTAAGTATTAAAAAGTCTGATTTCACAAAGACAGAGGAATTAATCAAAACCTTCGGTATAGTTTGTACTAAACTTTGCTCCTCAAAAAAAGAACTGCAAGAAAAACTTAAATCTTCTCAGAAGCAGTAAATGAATGACATCAATAAAGAAAAAATTATTATTATAGACTTTGGATCTCAGGTAACTAAATTAATTGCGAGAAGAGTAAGAGAAATAGGTGTATTTTCTGAGGTTTTAACGTTAAACCAATTAAAGAAAATTAGATCATTTAAAAAAATAAAGGGGCTAATTTTATCTGGTGGCCCGGCAACAGTGACTAAAAAGTTATTTCCAAAAATTCCAATGCAAATTTTCTCAAAAAATATTCCTATTTTAGGAATTTGTTACGGTTTGCAATTAATAGCAAAAAGTTTTGGGGGAAAAGTTAAATCCGGGAACAAAAAAAGAGAATTTGGAAGAGCTATTTTGAAAAAAAATAAAAATTCATTATTAACGAAAAATTTTTTTAAAAAAAATAAAACAAAAGTATGGATGAGCCATCAGGATATTGTTTATAAGATACCTAAAGGTTTTAACAAAATAGCTTCAACGAAAGATTCTGCTTTAACCATAATTGAAAATAAAAAAAAAAAATTATTTGGTATTCAATTTCATCCCGAGGTAACCCATACTGATAATGGTGAAGTCTTAATTAAAAACTTTATTTTTTCAATATGTAAAGCAAAAAAAATGTGGAAAATGAATTATGAAAAAGGGAGAATTATTAAAGCTATTAAAGAGAAAGTTAAAAAGGAAAAAGTTATTTGTGCTCTTTCAGGCGGTGTAGATAGTAGTGTGGTGGCGATTCTTATTCACAAAGCAATTAAAAACAATCTTAAATGTATTATGGTCGATACAGGACTCTTGAGAAAAAATGAATTTCGATACACATATAAGATTTTAAAAAGTAAATATAAATTAAACATTAAGCTAATAAAAGCTTCTGACCTATATTTTAAAAAACTAAAAAATATTTACGACCCAGAAAAGAAAAGAAAAATTATTGGGAATTTATTCATTAAAATTTTTGAGAAAGAGGCTAAAAAAATTAAAAATGTCAAGTTTCTTGCTCAAGGAACTCTTTATCCTGACATTATTGAGAGCAGATCAGCTACGGGAAGTAAAACTTCTAAGATTAAATCTCATCATAATGTTGGAGGTCTTCCAAAAAACATGAGATTAAATTTAATCGAGCCTTTGAAGGAACTTTTTAAAGATGAAGTAAGAAAATTAGGAAAATCATTAGGCCTAGTAGATCCAATTCTTAATAAGCACCCATTTCCAGGCCCAGGTTTAGCAATTAGAATTTTAGGAAAAGTAAGCCCTAAGAAAGTAAAAATTCTTCAAGAGGCAGACAATATATTTATAAATGAATTAATCAAAAAAAATTTATATAAAAAAATTTGGCAAGCTTATGCAGCGCTACTTCCTATAAAAACTGTTGGTGTAATGGGTGACTCCAGAACCTATGAATTTACATGTCTTTTAAGAGCGGTAACTTCAAAAGATGGTATGACCGCTGATTATTTTAACCTGCCAAAAGACTTTTTAGATGAAATATCTAATAAAATTATTAATAGTGTAAGAGGTATAAATAGAGTTGTTTATGATATAACTTCTAAGCCGCCAAGTACGATAGAACTGGAATAATGAAATCAAAAATACAAAGAATTCTTAAAAAGAAAAACAAATCAAAATTAGTTTGTCTTACTGCATATTCTAAAAATTTCTCCGAAATATTAGATAAGTACTGTGACATAGTTTTAGTAGGCGACTCTTTAGCTAATGTTTTATACGGAATGAAAAATACTCATAAAGTTACGCTGGACATGATGATTAAACATACGGTTAGCGTCAAATCAGGATTAAAAAAATCACTTTGTGTTATAGATATGCCTTTAAATTCTTACAACAATATTCGTTTAGCAAAAAAAAATGCAAAGAAAGCAATGAGAAAAACTAAATGTGATGCAGTAAAAATTGAGAGTAATAATAAAAATTTTTCAATTATTAAAGAATTAGTTAAGTCTAATATACCAGTAATGGGTCATATAGGTTACACACCTCAATTCAAAAAAAAATTTAAAGTAGCCGGAAGTTCTGAGATTGAAGAAAAAAAATTAATTATTGAGGCAAAAAAAATTGAAGAAGCAGGTGCTTTTTCTATAGTTTTAGAATGTATAAAAAAAAGAGTTGCTCAGCGTATAACTAAAATTCTTAAGATTCCAACGATTGGAATAGGCTCCTCATCCTGCTGTGATGGTCAAATTCTAGTTACAGATGATATGATAGGTTTAAGTGGTTTTAAACCAAAATTTGTAAAACAATATATGAAATTAAATAAAATAATTGAAAAAGGTATTCAAAAATATAGAAGAGAGGTAATAAGTAAAAGATTTCCAAAAAACATTAATAGTTATTAATTATGAGTAGTGAAAAAATTGAAAAGAGTTTATTTGATACTGTTATTCTTAAAATAAAGCAAAACTTAAAATTAATTCTCTCCATCTTAGTTCTTTTAATTTTAATTTTAGCAAGTATATTTTTTTTCCAAGAGCAGACAAAGAAAAAAAATATTTTTATTTCAGATCAATTTAATAAAGCTAAAATTTTGATTAATAAAAAACAAACTGAGGAAGCAAAAACTATTTTAGTAGAAATTATTCAAAATAAAAATAAATTTTACTCTCCACTATCACTATATTTAATTATAGAAAATAATTTAGAAGAAGACTCAAAAAAAATATTAGATTTATTTAATAAAGTAATATCAAATAAAAAAATTGACGATGAAAATAAAAATCTTATTTTAATTAAAAAAGGTTTGTTTTTTAGCAGTCTCAATGATGAACAGAATATGCTTAAAACTTTAAACCCAATTGTTAATTCAGACTCTGTATGGAGGCCACAAGCAATTAAAGTTCTTGGAAATTACTTCTATAATAAAGGTGAAAAGCAGAAATCAAATGAATATTTTAATTTACTTAAAACAAAATAGATAAAATTAAATCAAATGAAAAGATTAATTTTTTTTCTATTCTCTTTATTAATTTTTACAAATTGTTCCTTTGATAACAAAACAGGTATTTGGAAAAATGCTGAAGACATTGTTGAAAAAAAAGAACAAATAAAAAGTGAAGAGTTAATTGACATATTTGTTGAAAATAAAGTTTTTTATGAAGAAAAAAAAAATAATAACAATATAAAAATAAATATAGAGAGTGATTTCAAAAATTCTAATTGGTCAGATGAATTTTTCAATTTAAGCAATAACATACCCAATATTAATTATAAAAATAATAAAATACTGGTTTCTAAAATCTTGAGCATTTCTAAATTAAATAATTCTAAGGATCGTCTTATTCGACCATTAATTCATAATCAAAAGATCATTTTTTCTAATAATAAAGGGGTAATTTTTGTATTTTCTTTAAAAACTTACAAAAAAGTTTTTGAATTTAATTTTTATAAGAAAAAACATAAAAAATTCAAAAAAGAAGTATATTTAGTAATTAAGGATAATATAATTTATGCTGCTGACAACTTAGGATATATGTATGCAATTAATATGGAAAATCAACAAATTGTTTGGGCAAAAAATTTTGGTATTCCTTTCAGATCTAATATAAAAATTAAAGATAATTTACTTTTTTCATCAAACCAAGAGAATGAATTATTATCAATTAATTTATTTAATGGAGAAAAAATATGGCAGTTTCAAACTACTCCTCAGCTATTAAAGTCTTCTTTCATAAATAACATTTTAGTAGACAAGATTAATGACAATATTTTCTTTTTAAACAATTATGGAGAATTATATTCAGTTAATTATAAAACACGTGGTATTAATTGGTTTAAGGCTTTTAAAACATTTTCTTCAGAAAATAAAAACGATCTTTTTATTGGGACTCCTTTATCTTTAAAGTCTAATAGCCTCGTTTTTTCAACTGGTAAGACCATAACTAACGTTGATGCAATAAGCGGATCAATAATCTGGACAAAAAATATACCGAGTAAAGTTAAACCAATTTTAACAGATAAACATATGTTCATTATTTCAGATAATAAATTACTTATTTGTATAAATAATATTTCTGGCGAAGTTGTATGGTCAACTAATATAGTAAAACGTTCTAATGAGAAAGTAAGTAAATCGAACTATAAAAATTTAGATTTTATTAAAAGAATTCTTATTGTAGATGGTAAGTTATTTTTATTTTCTGATGCAGGTTTTTTATTAACTTTTAACACACAAAATGGAAATTTAATTTCTCTAGATAAAATTTTAAAAAAAAAATTAGGAAGTCAACCCATTTTTTCAGAAGGAAACATGTATTTGTTTAATAAAAAATCTCAACTTTTTAAATTTGAATAATATTTAAGTATTAGACTTGCTACTTAACAAAGATAATTGTGTTACTTTGCCTTTATCAAGAGTGTCAGAGGGTTCAATTGGGTATTCACCTGTAAAATAATGATCACTAAACTGGGGGTAATTTTTATTTCTTTCTTTATGTCCTAGCGCCCTATACAAACCATCTATACTTAAAAATTTAAGCGATTTAGCATTTATATATTCACACATTTCTTGGTTCGACCTATTGCAAGCTAATAATTCTTTCTTAGTAGGCATATCTATACCATAAAAGTCAGGATAAATTATTTCAGGACAAGCTATTCTTACATGCACCTCTTTTGCGCCTGCATCATAAAGCATTTTTACAATTTTGTGACATGTAGTTCCTCTAACTATTGAGTCATCAACTAAGATTATAGACTTGTCTTTTATAGTTGTTTTGGTTGGGCTTAGTTTTAATTTTACACCAAAGCCTCTTATATTTTGTGTAGGTTCAATAAAAGTTCTACCAACATAGTGATTTCTTATCAGGCCTAATTCAAAGTTTTTTTTAGTCAATTGCGCAAAACCTAATGCAGCTGGAACACCAGAGTCAGGAACAGGAATTACTAAATCTGCTTTAATATCGGATTCTTTTGCTAATTCCGTACCTAAATTTTTTCTATACTCATAAGCACATTTGTTATTAATAAGACTGTCCGGTCTCGCGAAGTAAATATATTCAAAAACACACGGTCTGGCTTTATATTTTGGAAAGGGCTTTATACTTGTAAGTTTTTTCTTTTCTACAACTACTATTTCACCATTTTCAACATCTCTTATATATTTTGCACCTACTAGATCCAAAGCACAAGTTTCTGAGGCCAAAATATAAGAATCTTTTAATTTTCCAATTACTAATGGTCTAATTCCATATGGATCTCTTACACCAATTAATTTTTTGTTAGTTAATAAAATTAGAGAATAGGCCCCTTGTATTTGAAATAATGCTTCAATAATTTTATCAATAATTTTAGTTCTTTTGGATTTAGCTATAAGTTGAACTATTGTTTCAGTATCACTAGTAGTTCTAAATATTGCACCATCTTTTACTAAACTTTCTCTTAAGGATATTGCGTTTGTGAGGTTTCCATTATGAGATATACTTAATCCACCACCAAAAAGATCTGCAAAAAATGGTTGAATATTCCTTAAAGATGTCTCACCAGTCGTTGAATACCTATTATGACCAATAGCGAAACTACCCGGCAATCTCTTAATAGCATCATCTTTAGTAAAGTGGTCACCAACTAAACCCTGTCTCTTTTCTGAGTGAAAAGTTTTACCATCAAAAGAAACTATTCCACAACCCTCTTGACCTCGGTGTTGTAAAGCATGCAATCCTAAAGCAACTAAAGTTGACGCATCTAAATGATCTGACACTCCAAAAACCCCACACTCTTCTCTCAATTTATCAATTTTAAATTTTTTCAATTGTTTCTTTCGTGTTTTCAAGATCATCTTGACTTGGAAACTCTTCAATTAACATTTTACTTCCTCTTTCAACTAAATTAAAAAAATGAGCTTCGTTAATTGATATATCCCATTTCTCATACGAATAAAACCAGCTTGTAATAGTAAAAACACAAACTGCAAAAACATAACCCTTAAAAACTCCGAAGAATAGACCAAAAGTTTTATCAACAGGTCCAAGACCTGTGTATGAAAAAAGTCTTCCAAGTGATTTGCCAATCAATATTAAAATAAATAAAGAGATGACATAAATAGCTATTCCAAGCCCGAATCCAGATATAAATTGATTTTCTATATAGTCAGAGATGAAGGGCTCAACTTTTGGAACTAAAATTATTGTAATTATTAAAGCTAAAATCCACTTTAAAAAAGACACAAAGCTTAAAAAGAAACCTTTTGCAAAACATTGTACTGAAAAATAAATAATGAATGTTAAAAATATAATATCAAATAAAACAATATTCTCTTTTATAAAATCAAAAATACTATTCATTTCCAAAAGGTTTAAAAACTAATATGAGCTTTGGTAAAAGAGTTAAAACAGATATTAAAGCTAGTAGCATTGCTATTCCTGTAAATATACCAAAGTATATAGTTGGAATAAAGTTTGATAAAATTAATATTGAAAAACCAAAAACTATTGTAATGGATGTATTTAATATTGCTATACCTACAGTGCTATGACAGCGATCAACAGTTAATTTATAATCTTTTATCTTATTAAACTCTTCCTTAAATCTATAAATGTAATGAATGCTATTATCGACTGCAATACCTATTGTAATAGCAGCAATAGTTATCGTCATCATGTCCAAAGGTATACCTAACATTCCAATTATACCTAGTATAAAAAAAGCAGCAATAAAATTTGGTGTTACGCCAATTATAGATAAAGTAAAATTTCTGAAAAGAATAAAAAACATCATAGAAATACCCAGCATTACTACACCCAAAGTCAAAATTTGTGACTTAAATAAACTTTGAAGAAGATTGTTAAATAAAATTAAAACTCCGGCTATTTTATATTCCTCTTTCTTTAATTTAAGTTTATTATTCAAATCACTTTCAATTTTATTGATTAAGTCATTTCTTCTTAGATCTTTTAAAGAGTCTCTTACTCTTACGCTTATTCTAGCTTCATTATTCTCAACTGATATATACGGACTAATAATTTCTTTTTTAATCTCATTTGGAATTTTGCTATACAAAACGGCAATTTCTAAACTTTGTAACTTCTTTTTGTTCAAATCTTCAGCAACTCTTATTATTGATCCAAAAGATAAGACCTTTCCAATTTCAGGTAGGGAGTCTAAGTAATCATGAACTTGTAAAATCCTATCAATTTTATTCCTTGTAAACCAGTAAGTTGAGCTATTTTCATCCGTGTCCTCATCCCATTCAGAAAACTCATCCTCTTCAGTTTCATCATTATTTTTTGGAGGAAATTTAATAATAACATCTAAAGGAGTTGTGCCTCCTAGTTGGTCATCAATTTTTTTCATTCCTTTATAAATCTCAGTTTCACTATCAAAATAATTGATGAAGCTGTTCTCTACTTGCAGTTTTGATATTCCAAACACACTTAAAACAACAACAATAATGGCTGAACTAAAAATAATTTTTGTATTATTCTTTGAAAAGTTGGCAAGAATATTAGTCAATTTTGATTTTTCAGTATCTTTAATACTTATGTCACTATCACTAGCGAAAATACTTAAAAGAGATGGGAGTAAAGAAAAAGTTACTAATATTGATACTGTTAGACCAAGTGTCATCATCCAACCAAAATCTATAATTGGTTTAATACCACTGAATATTAAAGATAAAAAAGCACAAATAGTTGTTAAAACAGTATAAAGAATTGGCATAAACATTTTTTTACATGTTTCTAATATTGCTTCATTTTTACCAAGATCATTAAATTCTTTTCTTAATTGCAAAAATCTTACGGTCAAATGAATATTCATTGCCATATTAAGTATAAGCATTAATGCGATAAAATTTGAGGATATGACGGTTACTTTCCATCCAATTAAACCAAGAAGGCCAATCATAAGGGCCACAGAAACAGAACAGCCGAGAAGTGGCATAATTACCCATTTAATATTTCTAAACACAAACCAAAGTGTAGCTACTATAAATAAAAAGACGCCTATACCAAAAACAACTATATCATTTTTAATATAAGACATCATGTCGTCAGCAATCATTGGAATGCCACCTAGATGGATTTTTGCATTTTCTCCATATTTATTTATAACCTCTCTTATTTCATTTATATTTTGGTGATTTTTTTTGTTGTAAACATTTTTATACTTTTCATATTCTTTCAAAAAAATTTTATATTTCCCTTTTTCCTTGTCGCCCAACTCTTTATCAAGCATTCTATTGAAGTAATCATTTTTAATTTTTATATATTCTTTTAGCTTCTTATCTTCTTTGATATAGACTACTATTCCTGAAGTCTTTCCGTCTTGACTTATTACATAATCTTTATAAATAGGACTATTTAAAATTTCTTCAAATCCTCTTTTTTTGTCGATGTCTGGGTAGGATAGTGTTTTGTAATTCTTGAGTCTTTCCATTAAAGGTTCGTCAGTACTTTTTAATAGAGGAACATCAATTATAGTAATTATACTTTCAACCCATGATAATTTCTCAAGTTTGGATTTAAAAAACTGTAAATTAATTATTGTTTCTTCATCAGTAAAACTAGATACAGGTGAATAAGTTAATACTAAAAAATCTTTAGAACCATACCTTTCATTTATCTCTCTTAAATACTTTAGATCTTTATCGCCCTCTAGCAATAGTGCATCAGATGAAGCATCTAAATTGAAATTTTTTGCAAAGAACAAAAAAAAAGTTACTAAAATCGAAATAAAAACAAGGCTTATTTTGGGACTATCGATTATGACTTTTTTATAAATACTACTAAGCATGCAATTGTTTTAGGTATATATTATAATACTAAAAACAAAAGAAAAATTTTTTTACTATTTTTTTGTTGAGTCTTTGAACTTAGTATACATACCTTCAAATTCTACGTGAATTTTTCCAGTAGGACCATGACGTTGTTTTCCGATGTGGATTTCTGCTTGACCAACAATATCATTCATTTTAGATTGCCATTCAGCGTATTCCATAGAATTCATTTTTGGTTGCAGTTTTTCCAAATAATATTCTTCTCTGTAAACAAACATAACTACATCGGCATCTTGCTCTATTGAACCAGACTCTCTTAAATCTGATAATTGAGGAACCTTACTATCTCTTAGCTCAACTGCCCTTGATAATTGTGATAGTGCTAAAACTGGAACTTTTAATTCTTTAGCTAATGCTTTTAAACCTTGTGTTATTTCTGATATTTCCTGAACTCTTCCTTCATACCTTTTTGAATTTGTTCGCATTAGTTGAATATAATCAACCACAATTAGGTTTAATCCAAATAATCTTTTAATTCTTCTTGCTCTATTACTTAATGTTGAGATAGCTATAGCTGGTGTTTCATCTATATAAAGTGGCAAATCATAAATATTTCTTGAAGTTTCTATATATCTATCTAACTCTTCTTTAGTAGCCATACCTCTTCGTATATCATTAGATTTAATTCTAGCTTGTTCTGATAAAATTCTTGTAGATAATTGTTCAGAAGACATTTCTAATGAAAAAAAAGCAACAGAAGATTTTTCGTTATCGTCCTTTAATTTTTTAGCAGCATAATATGCGATATTAGTAGCCAGCGCCGTCTTACCCATTGAGGGTCTACCAGCTATAATAACTAAGTCGGAAGTATGTAATCCACCTAACTTTTCATCGAGATCTGTTAATCCTGTAGGGACACCAACAATACCTCTGTCGCTTTGCATAGCTTTTGTTGCCATCTCAATAGTTTGATCAACAGCTTGATTAAATTTTAAAAATGATTGTGAAAAATTTCCTCTTTCAGCTAGGTCAAAAAGAGATTTTTCTGCGTCTTCAATTATACCTTCACCAGTTTTTTCTAGCTCTTTATTTCTTGATTCTTCATCAATATTTTCTGAAATGCTAATAAGTTCTCTCTTAACGTACATTTCGTGAATAATTTTTGCGTAGTCAATTGACTGTTTCACTGATGACGAAAATCTAGTTAATTTTACAAGATAATCTATTCCACCAACTTCTTCCAAACCACTATTGTTTTCAAAATAATTTTTAAGAGTTATAGGATTGGCTATCATTCCCTTATTATTTAGATTTTCAATAACCTCAAATATTTTTCTATGCGCAGGGTCAAAAAATTTATTGGAAGATACAATACTAGATATTTCATCTATTATATCATTATTTACAAGAACAGAGCCAATCAAAGCTTGTTCTGCTTCTATATTAGATGGTAATTTTTTTTCTTCAACACCTCTAATATCAACCTTTATTTTCTCCATAAGTGAGAATATTAATTAAAGATAACTAAATGAAAACCTTAAAGTTACACACCTTTTTTTCAACCTGTGGAAAAATCTATTTTCTATTTAAGCTGCGTCAGTTTTTTTTACTATAACTAAAACGTTAGTTGAAACTTCAGAGTGAAGATTAATTTTTATTTTGTAAGTACCTAATTTATTTATTTCTTGTGTTATTTCTATTTGTGATGGACTTATATTTGATTTTAATTGTTGTAAAAAAGCAGAAGAAATCTCTTTAGGCTTAACAGAGGCAAACAGTTCACCATTTTCCTTAGCCTCTTTATTAAAATTAAGTTTTTTATTGTTGATACTTACTGCAATTTCCTTAAATTTCTTTTTACTTTCATTGTTTTTTTTATTCAATTCATCTTTCTTTTTATTAACGAGTTCAATATTTTCTTTACTTGCTCTTAATGCCTTTCCTGTTTTTAATAAATAATTTCTTCCATATCCATTTTTAACTTCTACGGTGTCACCGATTTTTCCTAGCTTAATAATATTTTCCATTAATATAACTTGCATTACTACAACAATCCTAAAATTTTAGCTTTTTTTATCTCGTTAGCCAACTTTTTTTGTTTCCCCTGAGATACCGATGTTATTCTTGAAGGTAACAATTTATCTGTATCAGAGATATATCTCTTCAATAACTTGATATTTTTATAATCTACAATGGGCGCATCTTTAATTGATAAGGGACATTTTTTACTAAATCTAGAGTCACTTTTTTGAAATAAGCTTAGCTTATTAAGAGGATTTTGAGATCTTTTGTTAAATTTTTTACCTTTTCTTTTCATCAATTTTATCTTCTTTATTAAAATATTCTTTATCTAAGTCTAATTTTTTATACTTTATTGTCAAATACCTTAGAATTGAATTATCAATAGATATGTTTTTTTTAATCTCATCTAAAGTTTTACTATTTCCTTTAAACTTATAGTGTATGTAAAAACCTTTATTATAACTTTTGATCTTTTTGGCAAAATTTAAAAGACCCCATTTTTCAACTTTGATAACTTCACCGGCAGATTTATTAATAATATCATTATATTTATTGTGAACATTGTCTAGTTCAGCGGTTGATAAATCCTGTTTAGCTACTAAAGTGTGTTCGTAAAAGTTCATTTTGCTTACATTATTTCTTTGTTTACTTAAAGACCGGTCTTATACTATTATAAATAAACCTTTTCAATAGTAATTATGCAATTGAAAATCTGTTAATAAATGAAAGCTATATTATTTCCTGGACAAGGATCACAAATTGTAGGCATGGGGTCAGAATTTTATAATAATTTTGATAAAGCCAAGGATATTTTCAAAGAGGCAGATGAAAAACTAAAATTTAAAATTTCAGACTTAATTTTAAAGGGTCCAGATACTTCACTTAAACTTACTGAAAATACTCAACCTGCTATTTTAACTGTGAGTTATGCAATTTATAAAATCTTAATTGAAGAATTTGATTTTGATATTAAAAATATAAAATATTTTGCAGGACATTCTTTAGGTGAATATAGCGCATTATTATGTGCAGAGTCTTTAAAATTTACCGATGCTTTATTTTTACTACACGAAAGAGGAAAAGCAATGCAGAAAGCTGTGCCAGTTGGAAAAGGTTTAATGTTAGCAATTTTAGGTTTAAGAATAGATGAAATTATAGATTATATTTCAAAAACTAAAATAGAAAATATTTGTGAAGTGGCCAATGATAATGCTGATGGTCAAATAATTGTAAGTGGAGACAAAATATCAATAGAGAATCTTCAAAATATTCTTAAAAAAGATAAAAAAAAATCTATAGTTTTACCTGTAAGTGCACCATTTCATTGTTCTTTAATGAAAAATGCAGCAGAAGAAATGAAAGATAAAATTTTTTCTATAAAATTTAGCCAGCCAATAAAAGAAATAATTACAAATGTAACAGCATCACCAGAAACCAAACCAGAAAATATTAAAAAACTATTGGTTGAGCAGATTTATTCTAAGGTTAGATGGAGGGAAACTATTTTACATATGGAAAATAATGGAATTAATGAATTTATTGAAATTGGTCCTGGAAAAGTATTATCAGGTTTGGTAAAAAGAATTACAAAAAATAGATTGTCATTGAGTATAAATTCTATTGAAGATATAAAGAATATTTCTAAATGAATTTTAAAGATAAAAAAATTTTAATCACTGGAGCAACAGGCGGTATTGGTAATGCGCTTGTAAAAAAGTTTAACGATCTTCAAGGAACAATTTTAGCTACAGGAACAAAAACTGACAAATTGGATGAAATTAAAAATAAATTTTCAAAAGTTAAAGTTAAAAAGTTTGATATATCCAACCATGATAAAATTGAAGATTTCATTGAAAGCGCATCTCTTGAATTAGGTGGTTTAGATGTTCTAGTTAATAACGCTGGAATAAATGTAGACAATCTATCTCTAAGGATGAAGGATGAAGAATGGAAGAGAGTAATTGATGTCAATTTAAATTCAACTTTTCTACTAACAAAATATTCAATTAAAAAAATGCTTAAAACAAAGTTTGGTAGAATTGTAAATATAACTTCTATAGTCGGCCACTCTGGAAATTTAGGACAAGCAAATTACTCTGCATCAAAAGCCGGCATTGTTGGAATGTCAAAAAGTTTAGCTATAGAGTATGCCAAGAAAAATATTACTATTAATTGTGTATCGCCTGGATTTATTGAAACCTCAATGACAGCTAATTTAAATGAAAAGGTAAAACTATTTTTAACATCAAGAATACCCATGGCAAGACTGGGAACAGGTGAAGATGTCTCTAATTGTGTAGCTTTTTTATCATCTGAAGAGTCATCATATATAACTGGGGAAACTTTGCATGTTAATGGAGGCATGTATATGGCTTGACAATCTTAATGAATAATTTAATAAGAAAACAAGTCAAAAATCAAAAGAGGGAATTAATGTCAAAAGAAATAGGTGAAAAAGTTAAAAAAATAGTTGCAGACCACTTAGGAGTGGAAGAGGAAAAGGTAACAGATGAAGCTAGCTTTATCGATGATCTTGGTGCTGACAGTTTAGATACGGTAGAACTTGTTATGGCTTTCGAGGAAGAATTTGGATCAGAGATATCGGATAGTGAAGCTGAAAAAATTTTAACAGTAGGTGATGCAATAAAATTTATTGAGAGTAAATCTGCGCAGTAAATTTTAAGTTGAGAGATAATGAAAAAAAAAGGGGATAGTATTATGGTGATACTTTCATCTCCTTCGGGTGCCGGAAAAACAACTATAAGCAAAAAACTACAACAAAAATATCAAAATTTTAAAATTTCAGTTTCACACACCACAAGAACTCCAAGACCAAATGAGGTTGATGGTATAGATTATTTTTTTATATCTCATGATGAATTTAAAAAATTAATTAAAAAAAATGAATTTTATGAATATGCAGAAATTTTTGGTAACTATTACGGAACTTCTAAAAAGTCAGTTTTAGACTTAGTCAAAAAAAAAAATGACATTTTATTTGATATTGATTGGCAAGGTACTAAGCAACTTTCAAAATTCAAGGAACTAAATTTACTAAAAATATTTATACTCCCGCCAAGTAAAGAAGAATTAAAGAAAAGGTTAATTCAACGGAATCAAGACAAACCACATGTAGTTGCTGAAAGACTAGATGCTTACGAACGTGATTCCGCTCATAAAACAGATTATGATTTTGTCGTTATTAATGACAATCTTGAAGATTGTTTTAGAGAAGTAGAAAAAATTGTAATCTCAAAAAAGGAATAGGATTAAGTATTAAGACCGCTTTCATAATATTCTGTCATTCTATAAAAATCCTCAGGTTTTAAATTGCTAGGTCTATTGGTTAGATCTACCTTAATTATTTTGTTTATGTTTTGATTGTCACCAAATAATTTTTTAAAGCTTTTATTTATCATTTTTCTTCTATTTGAAAAAAAAATTTGGGTAACTTTTTCTAAATTTATTATATCTTTAATTATATAAGAATTATTCACTTTTGGTTCAAATATAACTACAGATGAATTTACTTTTGGCTTCGGATGAAAACAATTTTTAGATACATCAAAATGATCTATAATTTTTAATCTCCAATTAGAAACAATACTTAATCTACCGTAGTTAGCAGTATTATATTTAGCTAAAATTCTTTCAGCCACCTCTTTTTGGAACATTAAAATCAGTTTAAAATATTCAGGTGGCCATACACTAATTTTGATCAGTTTAAGTAAAATTTGAGTAGAAATATTATAGGGTAGATTGCCAAATATAACGGTATCTTTTTTAAGTATTTTCTCAAAGTTTATTTTAAGAATATCATTGTTTAAAATTTTTATATTATTTTTATTTTTTATTTTTTTTTTAAGTATCTCACATAATTGAAAATCTTTTTCAATTAATAATAAACTTTTAGGTTTATTCTTAATTATTTCTTCCGTTAAATTTCCTGTTCCTGAGCCAATCTCTACAACATTTAGATTTTTTATTTGACTTGATTGGGTAATTTTTTTTATTATATTTTTATCTGTAAGAAAATTTTGCCCTAAAGATTTTTTTGGCCTTACCTTCATTAAATATTTAAAATAAAATCTATTGATCTTATTAAACTAAAAGGGTTAGCTTTTTTTTTACCAACTATATCTTCTGCTGTTCCGTGATCAGGAGAGACTCTAAAATACTTCAAACCGAGAGTAATATTACATGCGTCAAATTTAAATATTGTTTTAAAAGGTGTAAGAACTTGATCATGATACATACCTAGTATTACATCATATTTTAAAATTTTATTGTTCGCAAAAAAAGTATCACTAGAGAAAGGTCCATAAATTTTTTGTTTATTTTTTTTAAATAATTTAATTACTGGAGATATGATTTTTTTTTCCTCAGAGTCTGCTCTAGACTCACCGTTGTGAGGATTTAAACCAAGAACTGCTATTTTAGGTTTTTTTTTAAATATTGAGTAATAACCACTATTTAAACTATTTATTTTGTTTTTAATAAATCTATAATTTATTTTTTTTGCAACATTTTTGATATCTACATGTGTAGTTAAAGGAACAACAGATAATTTTTTATTATAAATCAACATAATTTCACTGCCTTTTACCTTATTTTTTTTTGCCAAGAATTCAGTTACTCCAATGTTTTTTTTTCCAAAAGTCTTTTTTTTATTTATTGAGCAATTTATGAATCCTTTGATCGACTTCTTTATTGCAAAATCATGAGCTATATCAAAACATCTTAAAATATACTTAGAAGTTTCTTTGTTTTTTTTTTCAAATGGTTTTTTAAATTTAAAAGGAACATCAAATATTTCCAGGAATTTTGGAGATCTCTTAATTTTTATGCTATGAACTTTTTTTATAGGAATTTTAATTTTTAAAATATTTAATTGTTTTTTTATCAAAGCGTAGTTACCTATGATAAATATATTTTTTTTTTGGTTTTTTTTTATTATTTTCCAGGATTTAGCGATAATTTCGCTATTAATACTCCTAGGTTCTCCGGCCACTATAGCAATATTTTTATTCATTTGAATTTTACTAATATTGAATTTTCTACGCTTGATAAATGTGATCTAGAAAACAAATTAAGTTTTTCATCTCTCTTTTTAAGAACTATTTGTTTTTTAATTTTTTCAAGATCAATTTCTTCATTTCCTAATTTTTTAATATTATCTATCTTTAAAATAACAACCGACTCCCCAGATCTAATTGGGTTAGTGACACCTCCAACATCTAACTTTTTTAATTCATTTAGATATAGTTTGGATAAACTTTTTTCGTTTAATTTTCCCATTTTTCCATCATTGTCCGAAGAAGGTGAAATGCTATATTTTTTTACTGCTGTTATAAAGTTTGTTGTTTTTATTGTTTCATATATCTCTTCTAAATTTTTGTTTAAGTTTTTCTGATTAAATAAAACTTCTATTTCTGATAGTTCGTACTCAACAATCTCCATTTTATTCTCTAAAGATTTTTTTAATTCATTTTCTATTTCTACAGTGTTAATATTTAATTGATTTTTGTAAAGACTGTATATCAAACTATTCCACCTCAACTCAGTCCTGTATTTGTTTAAAAAAATTTCATAATTAACTAAATTTCTCTCAAAGATATTCTTTAATCCTTCTCTATCAGTGTTCAATTGTTTAGATACTTGGGTTAAATAATTGGTTAATCCATTTTCATCATATTCTTCCACATTGTACTTCAAAATTTCATTTTTTTTTATAGACCTCTTGATTAAAGCATTCATGGCTATATTTTTAACCTGGTTTATATTTCCTTGGTCAAATTTTTTTTGGCTAAGAATAAGCATTGTTTTTATTTCTTCCTCAATATCTAAATCAGTTATAATTTGACTCCCTACATTAGCTACAATTTTATTATTAATCTTTGACAGAACTTGTTCAGAATTAAAAAAACTTATTATCAATAATACTTTTATAATAACTAATCTTTTCATCTTCCAATACCTGGAGCATTTATGTTAGCAAGCGGTATAAGAGAGATTCTGAACATGATAGAGTCTTCTGGCTCAATATCATTATCAGTGTAAAATTCACGTCTGAAAACTAGTCCTGCTTTAAGACAATCGTTAATATAGTCATAGCTCAACTTATAAAATTCGGACGAACTTTTAAGTAAGTTACGCTTAGTAGAAAAAGATAGTTGTCCTGAGTCTCCAAGCTCTACATCCATAATGGCTTCCGCATACTCTTGATTGCCAATGTGCTCTTTTTCTTGTAAATAAGTTAAATTAAAATTTGTTTTCCCTAGGGTAAGTGTGCTTCCAACTTCATTATAATTTAATCTATTATAGCTCTGATCTACTGCAAATTTATAGTCTAAGCTTAATTTATTATTTATATTTAAGCTAGACTCACCAACCAAGTCAGACACGTGATCTCCCAAAGAAGAGCTCGCTGGTAAATCTTGATCTTCCTCGGCTGTAATTACTTGGCCCGCTGAAAATGAAAAAAATTTATTACCAATACTACCGTCTTTATTTAATAGACTTTTTTCGTAATCAAATCCTATAGAAGCACTCAATCCTTTTTCTATAACATCGATTTCTTCAGTTTTTTTAATTTCGTATAAATTTGTATATTTAAGCCTACTTCCCTCGACTCTACGCATGTGCCCTGGAGCGTAACGAACAAGGACTTTAGGAGTAAATAAATGATTAATCTCTTTAATAAGATCATTTTTATATAATGGAATTTTTGATAAAATACCTAGAGCACCAGATAACTCATGTGATTTATCTTCAGATTTGTACTTAGGTGTATTACTTGCATTATAATTAACAAACTTAACTTGGCTTAGAATTTGATTTTCAACCCCTAAATTATTTATCCATCTATTAGATTTCCAGTTTAAATCATTTACAAGAAATTCAGTTGTTTTATCTACATCAAAATTTTTAACTTCCAAATTTGATGAGAAATCTACAAATCCAAATTTCTCACTGGAGAAAATATTTTTATCAAATGTTAAACTCGGTAAAACATATTCATATCTTGAGTTGTTTTTTACCGTTAAATTTTCAAAAGCACTTAATTGAGCTCCGAAAAAGACATCGTCATCTTGATAGTTATAAGACATATAACTTTCAAGTATATCTTGATCGTCATCTACTAACTCCGTTTTTACGTCATGTATTTTTAAGTAAGTACTATTTGAAACTTTTTGAACATTGAACTCTAGACGACTGGTTATGTCAGGGTTTTCCAAAAAGTCCATTGTAAATTTTGAGAAAAAGTGAGCTCTATTTCCCTCAGTTTTTTTGTGAGTAGTTTTTTTATAACCTTCAGTAAATCCGGTGTCGACTATTAAGAATGAATTTTTAAAATCTTGTCTGTATTCAGCTATGAGCAAAGGATTTTCTCTTCCATAAAGTTTTGGTTTAAAAGTTAAATCTTTGTCATTTGATATATTCCAGAAATAAGGCAATGAAATTCCAGTACCCACTGTTGAACTTGAAGTTAATGTTGGATTTAAAAACCCAGATTGTCTTTTTACTGAGGGATCAGGATGCCAAAACTTAGGAAAAAATAATATAGGAAAGTCATAAACTTTTACAACTACATTATCGTAATAAATTGTTTTTTTTGCGCTACTGTGTCTTATTTTTTTAGCCTGTAAAGACCATGGCGGACACTTATCTTTTCCTCTATTTTTACAATATGTAAATACACCTTTTAACATTTCGTTTTCTTCTGGTGATAAAGTCATGCTGTTTGCAAAAAATCTCGGTTCATTGTCTTTATTGGTTTTTAAACTTTCATCATTTAAAAACACTCTTACATCTGAACCTGCTACTTTCCTTTCTTTTTCATTAATGTATATCTCTGAAAATCTGTACTGATTATTGTTAATATCAACTATTTTAATCTGACCCTTTGAAAAGAAAATATTCTTGTCGATTAAATATTTAAAAGAATTAACAAAAATTTGATTTCCATCTTTATCTAGAATTTTACTTTTTTCATTCGAGCTTATTATTTTGTTTTTGTCATCAAATAAAATATTTGACCCTAAGACTTGGTAATTTTCTGAGGTGATAATTTTAGTATCCCCAGTAGCTAATAATCTTCCATTTTTTTTGTTATATTTTGCAGTATTAGTAGTTAATCTATTATTATTTTTATCTACTGCAACTACATTACCATCAAGAAAAATAATTTTAGAATTATCATCTAGCTGAATTTTTGATGCACTTACATTTAATTCTTCTGCATGAACAAATCCAGTTTTGATAAAAAGAAGAAGTATAGTTATAAAAAAAAGAAATTTATTTTTCATTTATTTGTAGCACTCCAATAGAACAGAATAAACCTATGGCAATTAAAGGTATCCAAACAGCTAACTCTAAAGAAATTCTTTGTGTTTGGCCTAAAGCAAGAGAGGCTTGTGATAAAAAGTAAATTACAACGCAAGAAATTATAGATATAAAAATATAATATAAGTTTTGAGATTTAGTTATCGAACCCACTGAAAAAATAGAAGCCAAAATTACCATTAGAAATAAAAAAAAGGGAAGAGAAAAAAATTCATTTAATTTTTCGTTTAGTATGTTTTTAGTATAGCCTTTATCTCTTAAAACATCATAATCCTTAATAAGTTCAAAGAATGATATAGTGTCCAAATTCTTGTAAAGAGAGCCTATTTTATCAATGTTATAGACTGAATTTATTACGTAATCTACTTCATCAAAAGTGACTATTTCACCTGACGCGAAGTTATATATCTTTGCATTTTCTAGAACCCATTCATTTTTTTTTATATCTGCATACGAAGATTCAATTCGCTTTAAAATTTTATTATTACTATCAATTTCGTAAATTGTAATATCATTTAAATTACTCTTTACTAATTTTTTAGCTGTTATAATTCTTAAATTATCTCCAATATTTTCTTTTATCCATACACCGTTCTTATTGATAGAGACAAGATGGTCTACATCTTTTGAATATTGAGCTTTAGTTTGTTCATAATACTTAATCATTGCAGAAGTAATAGGATTTACTGCAAATATAACTAAAACTCCAAAGACAAAGGCAGTAAAACCTAAAATTAAAATTATTTTTAAATTTGAAAAGCCGAAAACTTTTAACGTCAAAAGGTCTTTACTAGATTTAATTGATACAAAATACCACATAGCAGCAATAAATATTACAAAAGGAAGAAACTTTATCAACAAGTTTGGAATAAACATAGCTGTCATTAAAAAAGGTAGATTGTAACCTACATTTAAATTTTTAAAAAATTCAATTTCTTCAAACAGGTTTAAAAGAATTCCTAAACATATAAAAACAAGAACAACATTCATTACTATTTTTAAAAAACCAAAAACTAAATAATTATTAAGAACTTTATTCATTACACTTTCCTCTTTTCATAATTAAATTTCTGATTTAAAAAAAGGTAAGTTAAAGGTGTTAAGATCAACGGTACTAGTAAGTACACTAAACTATGTAGTTCTGAAAAACCAGAAAACCTAACTAATAGCTCTGCAAGAACCAAAATTAAAAAACTAAAAATAAAATAAAAATATTTTTTTAAAAAATTTATTTTAGACTTTCTATTTGCAACAAGAATAAAAGAAGCTGTTAATGCAATTAAAGGTATATAAATTGGCATCCCAATTCTTCTTAATAATGTGCTTATAATATCTTTCCTCAAGTCTTCTTCTGGACAACTAAAAATTAAAGCCTGATTAGCAAAAAAAGGATCAGAAGGATCAGGATATTTATTTTTTTGAAAAAGGCATCTAATAAGTTGATGAGTAGATGTTTCTTGCAATTTTGGTTTAATTATTCCTCTTGGGGTTAACGCGTCTAAATGAAGTGTTGTTTTAGAAAAGTTTACGTTATTAATTTCTTTATTTTTATTTTGAGTTTGTATTAATCCACTTTCTAATATTATTTTTTTATCATCTAGAATACCTTTTTTTGCCATTATCGTAATATTAACTGAATCCTTTGAGTCTGCTACAATACTTTTAAAATAATGACTTTCATCCCTTATAAATATATTTTCCATTTCATTTTTATCATTTTTTTTTCCAACATAAAAAGTCAGATCTTTAAATGAGTCACTGAAGTCATTAATTTTAATTACAGTTGACATTGAATTAAAATCTGCAGTTCTTATTAATGCTCTAGATTTATTAAGAGAAAAAGGAGTTACATAGGTAGCAAAACATAGTTGGATTAAAAGAATTATTAATGAAATAAAAAAAAATAAATTTACCAATTTTATTTTACTTAATCCAGAGGTCCATAGAACTAACAATTCATTTTGTTTTTCTAATTTTAAAATAGTAAGAACTAACGCCAACAAGAAAGATAGAGGGATAAATTTTGTAATTATATTTGTGATATTAAGTAAGGAAAAAAAGAGATATGTTGTAACAGAATGACCGTTTTCAACCACTAAATCTAAAAAGTTTACCGCTCTAACAGTCCAGGCAATAGCCGATAAAGCAAATAAAATAGTCAAAAATGATTTTAAAATTTCTAATGTAAAGTATTTATAAATTTTGTTTTTAAGCATATAATTTTGATGTATATAATTTGATGTATATAAATACTAAAACAACTATTAAGAATATTCAATCTTAGGTTTTAAAAATGATAAATTTTCCATTGAATTCTTGTATATTTGGTCATATATACCTCTCAACTCAATTTGGAAAGTAACAAAAAAAACTATGTCTATAAAAATAAACTATTCAAAAAAAACAATTAACAAGTCATCTACTAATGTAGTTTTATTTTCTAATGACAAATTCAACATTAGCGGTTCGAAAAAACACCTTACAAATTCTGAATTTTCTTACATAAATGATTTACTAAAAACTAGTGATTTAAAAAAAAACATATTTGTTTTCGAGGTTAATTCAAAAAAAAAGATAGTTTTAGTATCAATTAAAAATAATTTAAAAAGCTCGGACATAGAAAATTTAGGAGCAGAATTTTTTGGACGCATAAACTATGGAAAGAATAGTGAGTACTTTATATTATCTGACAGTATAGTAGGTAAGTATGATAGTTTTTTAGGTCATTTTCTTCATGGACTAAAATTAAAATCTTATGAATTTAAAAAATATAAATCAAAAAAAGAACCAAGACTTATTTCTATCAATATAGACGGAAATAAAAATAAACCATCTACTCAAAATCAATTAAAATTCAGAGCTTTAGAAGAAGGAACTTTTTATGCAAGGGATTTAGTTTCAGAGCCAGGAAATGTTTTGCATCCAGATGAATATGCCAAAAGATTAAGCTCTCTTAGAAAAGATGGTTTAAAAGTTAATATATACGACGAAAAAAAATTAAAAAAACTTGGAATGCATGCTTTGCTCGGAGTAGGCATGGGAAGTATTAGAGGATCATATCTTGTAACAATGGAATGGAACGGAGCAAAAAATAATTCTAAACCTTTAGCTTTTGTTGGAAAAGGAGTTACTTTTGATACTGGCGGTTATTCATTGAAACCAGCAAGATTTATGGAAGATATGACATATGATATGGCTGGCTCTGCTGCCGTAGTCGGTTTGATGAAGAACTTGGCGTTAAGAAAAGCAAAAATTAATGCTGTGGGCGTAGTAGGGCTCGTAGAAAATATGGTAAGTGGAGTTGCTCAAAGACCTGGAGATATTGTTAAATCTTACAGTGGTAAAACTGTAGAAGTATTAAATACAGATGCAGAAGGGCGATTAGTTTTAGCAGACGCATTAACATTTACCGAAAAGAAATTTAAACCAAAATTCATGATAGATTTAGCTACATTAACAGGAGCGATCATAGTTTCTTTAGGATCAGAATATGCTGGACTTTTTTCTAACGATGATAAGTTGTCTAAACAAATTTTAAATGCTGGTGAAAAAGTTGAAGAAAAATTATGGAGAATGCCTCTTCATAAAAATTATGACAAACTTATTAATTCTAAAAATGCCGATATGCAAAATATAAACTATGTTGGCGGAGCAGGATCAACAACTGCTGCACAATTTTTACAAAGATTTATTTTGAATAAAACTCCATGGGCACATTTAGATATTGCAGGTATGGCTTTTTCAAAATATGGCGGTGCTTTAAATTCTGGAGGCGCTACTGGATTTGGCGTAAGATTATTAAATCAACTAATAGAAGAAAATTACGAATAAAGTGGAACAAACTCTCTCCATAATAAAACCTGATGCGGTTGAAAGAAATTTAGTCGAGGAGATTAAAAATATATTTATTAAAAATAATCTTAAAATAGTTAACGAAAAAAAACTCCATATCAATAAAGAAGAAGCTTTAGAATTTTATAAGGTTCACCAATCAAAACCTTTTTATGATAAATTATGCTCCTACTTATCTTCTGGGCCTATAGTAGTAATGATTTTAGAAGGAAAGAATGTAATAATGGAAAATAGAAGGATTATGGGTGCTACTGACCCTAAAAACGCAGAAGCAGATACGATAAGGAAACTCTATGGTATATCCATTGACAAAAACTCAGTTCATGGGTCTGACTCTGAGGAAACAGCTACAAAAGAAATCAATTTTTTTTTCAAAGACTAATTTTTGATGTGAAGTTTGGTAATAGCTTCTGAAAATGCTTTATACTCTGTTTTTTGAGTCTTTATTTTTAAACTTTTTAAAGTTTCATTTTTAGAAATTTGAAATGATTTTCTTAAAATTATTTTTCCTGAATCAAGCTTCTCATTAACATAATGAACAGTACAGCCTGCTAAGCTTTCATTGTTTTCAAGCATTCGTTCAAAGGTATTTGTACCTTTATATTTCGGTAATAAGGATGGATGGATATTAATTATTTTACCTTTAAAGTTTTTAATAAAGGTCTTAGAGAGAACTTTCATATAACCTGCAAGGCATATTAAATTAATATTTTTTTTTCTAATCTCATTTAGTATTTTAACCTCAAAAAGTGAATCTTTTACATTTATGATCATAAAAGGAATAGAATATTTTTTTGCAAAGGCTAATCCAGGTGCATTTTTTTTGTTAGAAATAACTAATTTGATTTGTATAGGGAAGTTGTAATTTCTAGAGCTGCCAATTAGTGCTTTTAAGTTTGTTCCCGCTCCAGAAATAAAAACACAAGAATTTACTTTTACCATCTCAAATTTTTTTCTAAATTTATTCTCTTTTTATTTTTTGAGATATATCCAATTTCATAAGGCGTATATTCTTTTTTAAAATATTTTTTTATTTTTTTTATATTTTTTTTATCTACAATTAAACAAAAACCCACTCCACAATTAAAAGTTCGTAGCATTTCATTGTCACTTAAATTATTTTTTTTAAGCCATTTAAATATTTTTTTAATTTTTATTTTTGATAAATCAATATTAATTGATAATTTCTCAGGAACTGATCTGATAATATTTTCAATTAAACCACCACCTGTAATATGCGCTGCTGAATTTATTAAATTATTTTGATGAAGTTTTAAGATTTCATTTACGTAAATTTTTGTTGGTTTTAACAACTCTCTCTTTAAGTTTTTCGAAATTTTATTTTTTTTTAAAATTGATCTAACCAACGAATAACCATTTGAGTGAATCCCGTTTGAAGGTATAGCGAGAATTATATTATTATCTTTAACTTTTTTCTTTACTAGCAGCTTTTTTTTAGAAACGATACCTACGGCAAAACCAGCTAAGTCAAAATTATTTTTTATATAAATGCCTGGCATTTCTGCAGTTTCACCTCCTATGAGACTACAACCAGAAATATCACAACCTTTAGTAATTCCTTTGAGTATTAATTTTACCTTTTTTAATATTATTTTATCTATAGCCATATAATCGAGAAAAAATAATGGCTTTGCTCCCTGAACTATCAGATCATTGACACACATTGCTACCAGATCTATTCCTATAGTATCAAATTTTTTAAATCTATTAGCTAAGTCTAGTTTAGTTCCAACCCCATCAGTACATGAAACTATCAGAGGATCTTTAATTTTAATGGAACTTATATCGAAAGTAGAACCAAACGCACCAATATTTTCTTGATTCTGAATACCATTCTTCTTTTTGACATTTTTTCTTGAGATGTTTGCTATATGTTTTACAAAGCTATTTGCAAGGGTGATATTTACCCCACTTTTTTTATAACTATTTTTTGTTTTTTCCATTAATTAAATGATAATTATTTAAATATGAATAAAGTAATTTTTTATATTTTTATAATAGTATTTTTCGTTAAGACTGGAAACGTTTTTTCTAGCAACAACATTTTTGATGTTGATAATATTGTAGTTAAAAATATAGCAAATCAAAACAAAGAAGAATTACTGAATAAAGCTTTTAAAGAAGGGTTTAAAAAACTAACAAAAAAGATTTTGATAAACAAAGATTTACTTTCAGTTGAAAAAACAAGTTTAAGAGAGATTAAAAAGTTAGTTTCTACCTATCAAATTATAGAAAATGAAGAGGTTTATGAAGAGGAAGAGATTAAAGTAAACCTTTCATTTGATAGAGAAAAAATTAATAGGTTTTTTTATGTGAAGGGCATTTCATACGCAGATATTACTGAGACAGATGTTGTTATATTTCCAGTTTTAATTAAAAAAAATGATTTTTTTTTATATTCAAAAAATTATTTTTATAATAATTGGTCTAAACAACATTTTGATGAAGAAAATGAATTTATAAAATACGTTTTACCAGTAGAAAATCTTGAGGATCTTCAACTTATTAATTCAAACAAAGATGATTTGGAGTCTCTCCCAATTGCGCAGATACTTTCAAATTATGATTTAAAAGATTATATATTTTTAGTTTTAACGGTTAAAAATAATAAAATTGATGTATTTTTAAAGGGTTCAATTTCAGGAAACAAGGTAATAAAAAATTTCAAAGTATCAAGTGAGGATAATAGCGAAGAGATAAGATATAATAACGCAATAAAAGAAGTAAAAAAAGAGATTGATGAAATTTGGAAGTTGCAAAATCAAATTGATATTAGAACTCCATCTTTTTTAAATACAGTTTTAGAAATTAAAAAAGATAATGATCTTTTAAATTTGAGGAAAGCTTTAAATAAAATTGATCTAATTGAGAGCTATAGCGTAATAGAATTAAGTACAAATTATGCAAAAATTAAAATTAAATATTTAGGAAAAATAAATAAAATAAAGTCAAAATTAGACAATCAAGGAATTAAAGTGATTATTTCAAACAATGAATGGAAACTAAAATTAATTTAAAATGAGTCAGTTAACTTTTAAATTTCCTTTTAAAACATCTTACTTTGAAAAAGATTTTTATGTTTCATCTAACAATTTTGCTGTTTATAAACTAATAGAGAGTTGGCCTAATTGGCCAGACAAATGGGTAAATATTTACGGACCAACTGGTAGTGGAAAAACTCATTTGTCTAATATTTTAAAAAAAAAAATGAACTCAGCTTATTTAGAGTCTTCAACTATTAAAAAAGATTTGATTTCAGAAATGGAAAATTATAATTGTATTATCATAGATAATTATAATAAAAATATTGAAGAAAAAACCTTGTACTCAATTTTAAATCACTCAAAACAACTAGACAAATTTGTAGTTATAAATTCTTATAAGCCTATAAGCGAAATAAAGGTTAGTCTTAAAGATTTACATTCTAGATTAAAAAGTTTTATAACTTTTGGGATTGACTTACCAACCGATGAATTATTAAGAGTAATTTTGACTAAGTCCTTTTCTGATAAGCAAATAGAAATTAACTCTAAAATTCTAGAATATATATTAAAAAATATTGAAAGATCATATGAAAAAGTATTTAAATTTGTAAAAGATATCGACAATGAATCTTTATCTTCTGGCAAATCGATAAATATTAATTTAATAAAAAAAGTATTAAACCAATGAATAAATATAGAACACATACATGTTCAGAATTAGGTGAAAATGACATTGGAAAAAATGTCAAAATTTCAGGTTGGCTTCACAGAAAAAGAGATCATGGAAATCTATTATTTTTAGATATTCGAGATCATTTTGGGATAACACAGTGCGTTATTGAAAATAAAGATAAAAATTTTAATACCTTAGAAAAAATTAGACCTGAGTCAGTTCTTTTAATTGAAGGGAGTGTTGTCAAAAGATCTGAAGAAACAATTAATAAAGATTTAAAAACCGGATCGATTGAAATCAAAATTAAAAATTTTGAAATTCTATCTGCTGCTCAAGAATTACCTATGCCAGTTTTTGGAGAACAGGAATATCCAGAGGAAATAAGACTCAAGTATAGATTTATTGATTTAAGAAGAAAAGAAATGCATCAAAATATTGAATTGCGATCAAAAGTTATTTCATTTTTAAGAAATAAAATGATTGAAAATAATTTTTTAGAGTTTCAAACTCCAATTCTAACCGCTTCTAGTCCTGAAGGAGCCAGAGATTTTTTAGTTCCAAGCAGAATGCACCAAGGAAAATTTTATGCCCTTCCACAAGCTCCACAACAATTTAAACAAATGATAATGATCTCAGGTTTTGATAGATATTTTCAAATAGCACCTTGTTTTAGAGACGAAGATGGAAGAGCAGATAGAAGTCCTGGTGAACATTATCAACTAGACATGGAAATGTCATTTGTAGAAGAAAATGATATATTCAAAGTTGTTGAACCAATTTTTTATGAACTATTTAAAAAATTTGGAGCTGGAAAAACTGTTAATAAAAATCCTTTTCCAAGAATAACCTATAAAGATTCTATGGAAAAATATGGTACAGATAAACCTGACCTAAGAAATCCTATAGAGTTAATAGATGTAACAAAATTATTTGCCTCTAAAGATGTAGATTTAAAAATTTTTAAAGAAAACATTAAAAAAGGCCAAATAGTTAAAGCCATTCCTCTTTCAAACACTGATACAAAACCAAGAAGTTTCTTTGACAACTTAAACAACTGGGCTATTTCAGAAGGAGCTAATGGAATGGCCTATATAAATTTTGAAAAAAAAAATGGAAAAGTAGTAGGGAAAGGTCCAATCGCAAAATTTTTTTCAGATAAAGCTATCTCAGAGTTGTTAAAAACATGCAAACTTAATGAGAAGGGTTCCGCTTTCTTCGTTTGTAATAATCCACAAGAAGCTTTAAAATTTTCAGGTATTGCGAGACAGAAAATCGGTCAAGAATTAAAACTCATAGATGAAACTAAATTTAATTTCTGCTGGATTATTGATTTTCCCATGTTTCATTATGATGAAAACGAAAAAAAGATTGATTTTAGTCACAATCCATTTTCGATGCCAAAAGTAGATTTAAAAGATTTTGATAAAACTGACCCTTTAAAAATTTTAGCATACCAATATGACTTGGTGTGTAACGGTTACGAACTATCTTCTGGAGCTATTAGAAATCATCTTCCTGAATATCTATTTAAAGTTTTTAGTAAAGTTGGTTACACAAAAGATATGGTAAAAAAAAAGTTTTCAGGAATGATAAATGCTTTATCTTATGGAGCACCACCTCACGGAGGTATGGCCCCTGGAATAGATCGTATAGTAATGTTATTAGCAAATGAAAAAAATATTAGAGAGGTAACACTTTTTCCTCTTACGCAAAACGCTCAGGATCTATTAATGGGGGCACCTTCAGATATTGACGAAGAGCAGCTTAAACTACTTAGTATTAAGATTAATAAGAAAAACTAATTTTTTGTTTTTAAATTAATCCTAATATCACTTAAATCTACCAATTTATCCTCATAATTACTTCTTATAAATCCTTTAGAAGTTATATTTTTTACAATCTTTAAAAATTTATCATCTCCACTGTCATCAGGATCTTTTGCAGTATTAGCAATAGAAGGTGTGTGGGCTAAATCTTCTTTACCTAAATAAGAAATTGCTAGTTCTCTAAAAACGTAATCCAAAATTGATGTTGCGCTCAAAATTCTATCATTACCTTCTACTTTTCCCGAAGGTTCAAACTTAGTATCAATAAAAGCATCTACAAATTCATCAAGAGGAACTCCATACTGTAATCCAAGGGATATCGCGATCGCAAAATTATTCATTAAAGCTTTAACTAGTTCACCTTCTTTATTTGTATCAATAAAAATTTCTCCAATTTTTCCATCATTATACTCTCCGGTATGAAGATAAACTTTGTGATCTCCTATAGAAGCTTTTTGAATGTAGCCTTTTCTTCTATCAGGCATTCTAAACCTTTCCTTAGATAAATTTTTAATTTTACCTGTTAAATCGTTTTGATTGATTTTTGAGGCTTTGTTTGTAACAACCTCATTTGGTATTTTTTCAACAAAAGAATCAATTTTCTCATTTTTATTGTTTTCATTAGAAGTTTTTTCACCAAATTTTTTTGTTTTTCTATTGTTTAATTTGACATCTATAATCTCTACTTCTCCATCTTTTCTGTTATCAATTTTCGACAATTCTTTGTCGTTTAATTCATCTAGAGTATGAGTAGTTTTAAAAGTGCAAGTATAAAATGTTTCTACTATAAATTTTTTCATAATTTTAAGGAATCTAATTATTGAAGATATACATTTTATGTAGTAAGTGTCTATAATATTATTATACACTTAGAAAGTGTGTGGATTTATAAATTTAACATGCTCAACCCAAAACAAATTTTTACCTGGTGGTATAGACAAACATTTGGAACCTTTTTGAAAACTTTATTCTTTGGAAAATTAGTAGGCAAAGATGAGTATGGCAATAAGTACTACAAAAACAAAAAAAATGACAGGTGGGTAGTTTATTCAGATAATGTTGACGCTTCTAAAATTACATCGGACTGGTTTCTATGGATGCACCATACAATAAACGAGCCACCTAACAATGATCAAAAAAAATATTCCTGGCAGAAAAAACACTCAGAAAATTTAACCGGAACGGATAAGGCTTATAAACCTAATAAAATTATAAACTCAAATCAAAAAAAGAAATATGAAACTTGGAAAAATTAGATTTCTTTTGATATTTTTCATTAGTTTTTTTGTCAATTCAACTTTATTTTCAGAAGATAAGATTTCAACCGTGCCTTTGCTTAATTTAGAAGAGCTTAAACCTAGTTTCGAAGAAGTGGAGAATGACAATTCTAATAATCAATCTACAAGCGAATCTCAATTGAAAAAAAAGGATAAAAAGATTCCATCTACAAAAAATAAAAGCGTTAATATGTTAGGACTAGACAAGATTACAGCTAAAACTTCTGAATTAAATATCAAGATAGGAGAAACAAAAAAATTTGGACTACTAGAAATAAAAGCAATCAAATGTGGAAAAGTTAACGATTCTAAAGAGGTATACGAAACAGCTTATATTCAAGTAAAGGATACATCTGATAATTCTGATGAGAAAGTATTTGTTTTTAATGGTTGGATATTTTCTACAAGTCCTTCTTTAAGACCAATAGATCATCCTGTCTATGATTTATGGTTAGTTAGTTGTGAAAACGTTTAAAAAAATTTTTCTTTTGAAAGCCAGTTTGTATCAAAATTTGAATCAATAAATTTTTTGTGATTTAAAATTTTTTTATGAAGACCTATTGTGGTGGTGATACCCTCGATAACAAATTCATCTAGAGATCTTAAAGTTCTTTGAATTGCTTCTTGCCTATTCCTTCCTTTACAAATAACTTTTGCTATCAAACTGTCATAATAAGGAGTGATTTTACAGCCCTGAAAGATTGAGCCATCTACTCTTGTTCTAAAACCTGATGGCTGATGACAAACACTTATAACCCCCGGACTGGGTTGAAAATCTAATTCAGGATTTTCTGCATTTATTCTACACTCTATAGAATGACCTCTGGGATCAATATCTTTTTGTTTAAGAGCAGTATCACCAGTAAAAGCAATCCAAAGTTGCTCTTTTACTATATCAATACCAGTTTGGACTTCAGTCACAGGATGTTCAACTTGAACTCTGGTATTCATCTCTAAAAAATAAAATTTTCCATTTTCGTAAATAAATTCAACTGTGCCGGCTCCCTCATAATTTATTTGTTCAACCATTTTTACAGTTTTTTCTAAAAGGTCTTTTCTTTGTTCTTTCGTTAATACAGGACTTGGAGTTTCTTCAATTAGTTTTTGGTGCCTTCTTTGAACTGAACAGTCTCTTTCACCTAAATGTACAGTGCCATTTTTTCCAGACATAATCTGAACTTCTATATGTCTCGGGTGTTTAAAATACTTTTCTATATAGAGTTCATCATTATTAAAAAATTTCTTTGCTTCAGATTTTGCAGTTAGAAATAAATTTTCCAGCTTACTTTCTTCTTCAACGACTTTCATGCCTTTACCCCCACCACCGCCTGCAGCTTTAATTAAAACAGGATATCCAATTTCTTTGCATATTGATTTTGCTTCAGATAGGGACTTTACTCCTCCCTCAGAACCTTCAATTACCGGTAAACCATATTTTTTAGCAATCCTTTTAGCTTCAATCTTATCTCCCATCTTTGAAATTATTTCAGCACTTGGACCAATAAATTTTATTCCATGTTTATTAACAATTTCTGAAAATTTTGCATTTTCTGACAGAAAACCGTAACCAGGATGAATAGCTTCAGCTCCAGTTAAATCAACTGCTGACATAAGTGAGGAAATATTTAAATAACTATTTTGTGGTTGATGCGATCCTATACAAACGCTTTCATCAGCCAATCTTACATGCATCGCATCGGCATCAACATCAGAGTGAACTGCTACTGTAGAAACTCCCCACTCCTTACAGGCTCTAATAATTCTAACAGCTATTTCTCCCCGATTAGCTATTAAAACTTTTTTAAACATTTTATTTATTTTAAAAGAATTAGACTCTGTCCGAATTCAACTGGTTGGCCGTCTTTCACTAATACTTCTTTTACTACTCCATCATTAGTTGACGGGATATGATTCATCGTTTTCATTGCCTCAACAATCATAACTGTCTGACCTTTTTTAATTTTATCTCCGACTTCAATAAATTTTTTTCCACCTGGTTCAGGAGCCAGGTAGGCAGTACCAATTATTGGAGATTTAATTCTTACACCGCTATCGTCATCAGATAAAACAGCTTTATTGCTTGGTGTCACCTTACTGGGTTTTTGAATTTCAGTGCTAGATTTTGATGCTTTCGAAACCTTAATTTTCTTATCTCCATCTTGATATTCAAGTTCTGTTAAACTGAATTCATCTAAATTTGCTACCAGTTCTTTTATAAGTTTTTTATCAATTTTCATTTTTTTAAAATATTTTTAATTGCCTCAAGTGCCATTATATATCCTTCAATCCCAAAACCACAAATTATTCCCGTAGCAGCTTTGCTAATTAATGATTTATGCCTGAATTCTTCTCTATTGTAAATATTTGTTATATGCAGTTCAATTATAGGAATTTTTAAAACCATCAATGCATCTAAAATTGAGACCGAGGTATGTGTATAACCTGCAGCATTTATAATTAGGCCGGAGTATTTATTTCTACACTCTTGAATAAGACCAACTATTTCACCCTCAATATTGGATTGTCTAAAAGTTAGTTCTATATTATTTTTGGCTGCAAAACCCAAACATTCTGTTTCAATCTTTTTTAAGGAAATATCTCCGTATTTCTCTTTTTCTCTCTCTCCTAAAAGGTTAAGATTAGGTCCGTTGATAACAATAATTTTATATTTCATTGTTTTGGTATAGAATAAATCCTTAACTCAAATATGGCAAAAATACAATTAAATGGTCGTAAAATTTCAGTAAAACAAAAGCTTTCTATAACTGGCTTATTAACTAAATATAAAATAGATCATAAAAAAGTAGCCATAGAATTAAACGGAAAAATAATAACTAAAAATATGTATGAAAAAAAAATTATTAAAGAAAACGATAAAATAGAGGTCGTTCATTTTATTGGTGGAGGTTAAGTGGTAAAAAAAGATTTACTCAAAATAGGCAACAAAATTTTAAGATCAAGATTGATAGTTGGTACAGGAAAGTACAAAAATTTTGCTGAAACGGCATCAGCAGTCAAAGCTTCAGGTGCAGATATGGTTACTGTAGCGGTAAGAAGAGTAAACATCTTAGATAAAAAAAAACCTCTCTTAATGGATTATTTAAACCCTAAGAAAATAATATATTTACCAAACACAGCTGGTTGCTTCACATCAAATGACGCCTTAAGAACCTTAAGATTAGCTAGAGAAATGGGTGGATGGAAAATGGTTAAATTAGAAGTGCTTGGAGACAAAAAAACTTTATTTCCAAACATGGTAGAAACTTTAAAATCAACAAAAGTTTTAGTCAAAGAAGGTTTCCAAGTTTTAGTTTATTGTAGCGACGATCCTTTGTTAGCAAAAAAATTAGAAGATTTAGGAGCGTCAGCGATTATGCCATTAGCATCACCTATTGGTTCAGGCTTAGGGATTCAGAATAAAGTTAATTTATCTATAATAATTAAACAGTCAAAAGTACCTGTAATAGTTGACGCTGGAATTGGCACAGCTTCAGATGCAGCTATTGCAATGGAGTTAGGTTGTGATGGCGTTTTAATCAATACTGCGATAGCTAAAGCAAAAAAACCAATTTTAATGGCTACATCTTTTAAGAATGCGGTTATAGCTGGCAGACAATCGTATCTAGCTGGAAGAATGCAAAAGAATTATTTTGGAGCAGCAAGTTCGCCTAAAAAGGGTTTAATTTAACTAACCTTTTTTTTTCTAACCCATAAAGTACGACCCACGCTCACTTTGCTTTTTAGAGGTTTTTTTTTATTTTTATCGTCTTTTTTCTCTTCGGTTAATTTTACTACTTTTGTTGTTTTTTTTTTTAAATCTAATCTTAAATTATCAATCTTGTTTATATTTTCAATTTTATTGACTATTTTTTTATTTTTATTAAGTAGTTGTATCTTATACTCTGGTACTATAAGAGCTGGATCCCCTATAAATTCTATTTCATAATTAAATTTATTTTCGAAATAATTAATTTCTTTTGATAGTTTAGAGTCTATATAAAGCTTAATTTTATCTGGAATATTAACATTTATAAATTTAATTTTATTTGTAAATGCCAACATTTCAATTTTTTTAATTATTTTTAGAGCAAAAGACTCCATTGATAAATTAGTTTCCCACTTAATAGATCCCTCCCGTAATCTTTGTCTCGTCATTTCTAAAAGACCAAAACTACTTATTTTACCTATTTGAATTCTTGCTCTATCTCTTCTAATGCTTTCGCGCATTTTTTTTTCTACAATTCTCCTATTATAAAAATTTAACATATCGATAAAATCAATTACTATTAGGCCTGATAGGTCTCTTATTTTTATTTGTCTACTAATTTCCTCTGCAGCTTCAACATTTGTATTTAATGCTGTTTTTTCAATATTTGTTTGCTTTGTTGATTGTCCTGAGTTGATATCTATTGCTACTAAAGCTTCAGTTGGATTTATAACTAAATAGCCACCAGACTTAAGTTTAACTACTGGTTCAAAAATATTATTCAGATCTTTTTCAATTCCAACGTCATGAAATAAAGGTATCTTTCCTCTATATTTTTTTATAAATTTTACACTTTTTGGCATAAGTTCTTTCATAAAAGATTTAGCTTTTTGGTATCCTTCGTTACCATCAACATAAATATTTTTAGTCTCATTATCGTAAATATCTCTTAAAGCTCTTTTGATTATATCTCCCTCCTCATAAATTAAAGCTGGAGCGTTAGACTCTACAGCTTTATTTTTTATTTGGTCCCAAGTACTAATTGTATTTTGAAAATCCTTTTCAATTTCATTTTTTGTTTTATTAGCTCCAGCTGTTCTAACAATTACACCCATGCTTTTTGGTATTTCAATATCATTTAAAATACTTCTAATTTTTGATCTATCAGTAGGGTTAAATATTTTTCTAGAAATCCCGCCACCTTTTGCGGTGTTTGGCATTAAAACCACATATTTTCCAGCTAGAGAAATAAATGTAGTAAGTGCAGCTCCTTTTTGTCCTCTTTCCTCTTTTAGCACTTGAACTAAAATTACTTGACCAGGTTTAATCACTTCTTGAATTCTATATCTCTTCAAGCCATAGGAATTTTTAAGTTTTTCTCTATAATTTTTTTTTGGATTTTTTTCTTCTATTTTACCATTAGTCGAAGAGTCAACTTCTGAAGTTGTTTGTTTATTGTTTCCATTATCAGCAGCATTTATTTCATCAGGATTTGTGTTTTTTAGATCTTCTCTAATTTTTTCTTCCACTTTTTGTAGTCTATCTTTATCCTCAGTGGGTATTTGATAATAATCAGACTGAATATCATTAAAAGCTAAAAAACCTTGTCTTATCCTTCCAAAGTTTACAAAAGCTGCTTGAAGAGAAGGCTCAACTCTACTTATTGTTCCAAGATAAATATTGTTTTTAAAATTTAGACGATTCTTATCTTCGTATTCGTACTCTTCAATAGTAGTTTTTGATTTGAGAACGATCCTAGTTTCATCTGGATGCGATGCATCAATATATAAATTTTTTTCCATGTAAATTGAATTCCTTTAATAATTGTATTTGAATTTTTTTTGAAATTTTTCATTTTTATAATATACAAAATTTTAACGAAAATTTCATCTTTTATCGTAGATAATAAATGCCTTAAGAAAGCCAAAATTTAAGCATTTAAATTGTTTTATGAAAAGATTTATAAATTATTCAGTAAAAATAGGAATCGCAGTCGCGATATTTTTATTGATGTTGTTATTTTCTGCTTTTTGGTATTTTTCAGCCGGACTACCGGATTATAAGAAACTCTCAACTTATCAACCGCCTGTTTCAAGCAGAGTATATGCAGAAAATGGGAAACTAATTGCTGAATACGCCATCCAGAAAAGACTTTTTATACCGTTTAGCTCAATACCTAATAAAGTCATTAACTCCTTTTTGTCAGCAGAGGATAAAAATTTTTTTAGTCACCCAGGGGTTGACGCTAAAGGAATTTTAAGGGCAACGATTAGCAACATTGAAAATATTTTAAAAAATAAGAGATTAGAAGGTGCTTCCACAATAACTCAACAAGTTGCTAAAAATTTTTTACTTACTAACGAGGTTTCATTAAAAAGAAAAATTAAGGAAGCAATTCTTGCATTTAGAATTGAGAAGGCATATACAAAACAAAGAATTCTTGAATTATATTTAAATCAAATTTATTTAGGCGAAGGAACTTACGGTGTTGCTGCTGCTAGTTTGGAGTATTTCAATAAATCAGTTAAAGAATTAAATTATTCAGAAGCTGCATTATTAGCAGCCTTACCTAAAGCTCCAAGCAAATACAATCCTTTTAGATATCCAGAAACAGCCAAGATAAGAAGAAATTTAGTTTTAAATAATTTAAACGAGAATGGATTTATTAATAAAAATCAGCTTTCAGAATATAAAAAAAGTAAAATTAAATTAAAAAAGAGAAAGATAGAGCTGGTTGATGAAGCAAATTCTTATTCTGAAGAAGTAAGAAGAATAACCAAAGAAAATTATGGATTTAAAAAGTTATATGAAGAAGGTTTGTCAATAAAAACACCTATAAATTTAAATTATCAAATTCATGCTCAAAATGCTTTAAGAAGTGGAATAGAGTCATATGACAAAAGACATGGATGGAGAGGCCCAATAACAAATAGATTTAAAGACAAATCTTGGAAAAAAAGAATAGAAGAAAATAAAATTGATCCAACATTAGGTTGGAACTTTGCAGAAGTAGAGGAAGTTTCTGAAAGCGGTTTATTTATTAAAATTTTAGAAAATAATGAAAAAAGCAATATATTTTTAAAAAATATCAACTGGGCAGTTAAAAAAGATATTTTTAAAAGCTTTAAAATTGGCGATATAATTTTTGTTAAAAAAAATAAAAAAAATTTTTGGGAATTAAAACAATATCCTAAAGTTAATGGCGCAATAGTTGTGTTAGATCCTTTCACGGGAAAAGTAAAAGCTTTGGTAGGTGGATTTAGTTATAAATCGAGTGAATTTAATAGAGCAACGCAAGCTAAGAGACAACCAGGATCTGCATTCAAGCCTTTTGTTTATGCTGCTGCATTAGAAAACTTTTATATGCCCAATTCAATAATTCTTGATGCACCATTTGTTGTAGAACAAGGTGTAGGTTTAAAAGATTGGAAACCTGAAAATTACGGTAAAAAATTCTATGGACCTTCAACGTTAAGAAAAGGCATTGAATACTCCAGAAACTTAATGACTGTAAGGATCTCTGAAAAATTAGGTTTAAACAAAATATTAGAATTATCAAAAAATTTAGATATTTATGAAGATATACCAGAACTTTTATCTGTTTCATTGGGCTCAGCAGAAACAACTCTATTAGACATTTCTGCTGCTTATGCATCTTTTCCTAATGGAGGAAAAAAAATTAATCCAATTCTAATAAATAGAATTCAAGACAGAAGGGGAAAGACAATATTCAGCTCTGACAAAAGAGAATGTAGTGGCTGTGATAGAGTAGGAATTGATTCTGAAGAACTTCCAAAAATTATAGATAATCATAAACAAGTTTTTAGTAAAGAGACGGCTTATCAAATGACTTCAATATTAGAGGGTGCTATAAAAAGAGGAACTGGAAAAAAACTAAGAGATCTTAATGTTCCTTTAGCAGGTAAAACAGGCACAACAAATAATAACTACGATGCCTGGTTTGTTGGATTTAGTTCAAATTTGGTCATAGGAGTGTATATAGGATTTGATCAACCTAAGTCTTTAGGCCGATATGAAACTGGAGCTAAGGCAGCATTACCTGTTTTTAAGAACTTCGTTAAAAAGGCTCTCTATAAAGAAGATTTTAAAGAATTTTCAATACCTAATACAATTTACTTTGCACCTATAAATTATAATTCCGGAGAGTTCGATAATTTTGAAAATTCAAAGGCTATAATTGAAGCATTTAAACAAAGAGATATAAACAATATGAAAAATAATAGTTTAGATAGTAAAAGTAATTATGGTAAATTAGTTAAGTTTAGGCAATTTTACTAATGGAAACTTTTGAATCTAGATTAAATTTATCACAAAAAATCCTCGAGAATATTAGGGGGTATCTTTGAAAAAAATAAAATAAAGTCTAAATTAGCAGACCTTAATATTGTTTCATCTAAAGAAAATTTTTGGAAAGATAAAAATAAAGTAAAAAAAATTGTAAAAGAAAAAAAATTATATGAAAATATAATTAATTCATTTCAAAGCTCTCAATCAGAAATATCAAATTTAAAAGACCTTTACTCTTTAGCATTGGAAGAAAAAGATGATGAAATTTTAAAAGATTGTGAAAAAAAAATAAATTTAGTTTTCAACGATCTTAAAAAAAATGAAATTAATTGTTTTTTATCGGGAGAAAATGATGGTTTAGACATTTATCTAGAAATTCATGCCGGTGCTGGAGGGACCGAAAGTCAAGACTGGGCAGAAATGTTAAGAAGAATGTATTTAAAATGGTTTGATAAAAAATTTTTTAGTTATGAAATAATAAGTGAACACAAAGGTGAGGAGGCAGGTATTAAATCTTGTACTTTAAAAGTTAATGGAGATTATGTTTATGGATTAATGAAAAATGAGTCGGGTGTTCATAGGCTAGTAAGAATATCACCTTTTGATAGCGGAGCACGTAGGCACACGAGCTTCGCAAGTATTTGGGTTTATCCAGCTATTGACGATGAAATTGATATTAAATTTGATGAAAAAGATTTAAGAATAGACACGTATAGATCCAGTGGTGCCGGAGGTCAACATGTTAACACTACTGATAGCGCAGTTAGGATCACTCATATTCCAACAAAAATAGTAGTACAATGTCAGAATGAGAGATCTCAACATAAAAATAAGGAAACTTGTTACAAGATGTTAAAAGCAAGACTTTATGAATATGAAATGCAAAAAAGGGAAAAAGAAAATCAAAAAAATATGAGTAGTAAGACCGATATTGGATGGGGGCATCAAATTAGATCGTATGTTTTACAACCATATAGGCTAGTCAAAGATTTAAGAAATAAAGTTGAGAATACCAATCCAGAAGATGTCCTAAACGGAAATATTGATCAATTTATTGAGGCAGGGTTATTTAAATCATAATGAGAAGAATCATTCTATCATTTTTAATTTTTGTTTTTTTTATTTTAATTGTTTTTACACTATTTTTAGCAACTAAAGGCTACGAAACAGACAGGTTCAATAAATTTATTTCAAATGAAATTGAAAAAAAAGAAAAGAATCTTAATGTAGATTTAACAAAGATAAGAGTAAAAATTGATTTAAAAAATATAAATTTATTTTTAAGCACTAAAAATCCAAAAATAACCTATTATAATGCTTACTTACCAATATCAGAATTCAGTGTTTACTTGGATTTCTTGTCATTATTTAAAACAAATCCTAGAATAAAAAAAACTTTAATTTTGACTGATGAAGTAGACATTTTAGATTTTAAAAAAGCTGCAGCTAGTATAAAGCCATCTAATTTTAAAAGTTTCCTTTTAAATAATATTAAAAAAGGAAAATTTAAAAGTGATATAGATCTCACGTTTGGAGAGAATTTTGAAATTAGTAACTATCAAATAAAAGGATATTTTAAAAATACCGATGTTTTATTTAATAAAAAAATAAAAATAAAAATTGAAAATTTAAATTTTATTGCTGACAAAGAAATAATTTTAGTTAATTCTATGAAAGGAAATATAGATGGAATCCCAATAACAAATGGAAACGTAGAAGTAAATATTAAAGAAGATTATACTATTTCAGGATCAATAAATTCTATTGTTGATTTAAATGAAAAAAAGTTAAGAAAACTAATACCTAAAAATGAAAATTTAAAATTTTTAAAAAATGAAATTGATTTATCAGTAAATTCAATCAATAATTTTAATCTAGTTTTTTCTAATACACTCGAACTGAAAGAATATAGTTATACTTTAGATGGAGTTATTGAAAATGGTAAAATTAACTTAAATAATGCATATAAAAGTAAATTTTTAAATAATGATATCGAAACTCTAAACCTAAAAAAAACTAATATTAAATTTCTTTTAGATAACAAAAAAAATATTTTAGAGGTAGAAGGCAATTATAAATTGAATGACAATAAAGATTATGAAAGCTTTAAAGTTAAAAATGAATTAAAAAATAAAATAGTAAATTTAAATATCAGTTTAAACTTAAAAGAACCTTTTTCATTAGATTTAATTAATTATAATAAAACATCTGATAGAATAGGAAAAATTCAAGCAGATCTTTCTTTTGTTAATAACGGAATAAATATAAATAGCATTCAATACAATGAGGGTCAAAGCTTAATTTCTTTAAATAAGTTTGAAATAAATGAAAAAAATCAAATTAAAAAATTTAAAAATATAAAAGTTAAAACTTTTATCAATGGCAAGGAGAACAATAATTTTGAAATTCTTTTTGGTAAAAAATTAACTATTAAAGGCAAAAGCTACGATTCCTCAAACTTAATTAAAAATATAAATAACAAGGGTAATGACAATTTTTTAAGACAAATAAACAAAGAAGTTAATATAAGTTTTGAAAATATTTTTACAAAATTTACCAAATCTCTAAATAATTTTAATTTAATTGGTAAAATTGAAAAAGGTAAATTTGTTAAAATATCATCAAAAAGTGAGTTTTCAGACGATCGGTATTTAGATATATCTCTAAAAAAAGATCCTAATACTAGAAAAAAAATATTAGAAATCTACTCAGGTTTTGCAAAACCACTGCTCGTAGACTTTAATTTTTTTAAAGGAATTGAGGGCGGGCAATTACTGTTCACGTCAATTTTTGATGACAATGCAAGCTCATCTAATCTTCAAATAAAAGATTTTAAGGTTCTTAATGCACCAGCTTTTGCAAAATTACTTGCACTAGCTGACCTTTCAGGTCCAGCTGTTCTTTTATCTGGTGATGGTTTGGCTTTTGATACATTGGAAATAAAATTTACGGACGATAAGACCGTAAGAACTATAGAGGAAATTTATGCAGTTGGTCCCAGCATAACTATTTTGATGGAAGGGTACGTAGAAAATAAGTCAGGGCTTACAAGCCTTAGGGGGACAATGGTTCCTGCTAAAGAAATTAATAAGTTAATATCTAAAATTCCAGTAATAGGAGATATTTTAATAGGTAAGGAGATAGGAGAAGGAGTATTTGGAGTAAGTTTTAAAATGAAAGGCCCTCCAGGTAAGATAAAAACTACCGTTAATCCTATAAAAACTTTGACACCAAGGTTTATTACACGAGCATTAGAAAAAAGAAAAAAGAAAATAAAAAGTAATTAATTACTTTTAATTATAAAGTGTTTCTTTTTGCCATAAGATAACTTTATATAATCGTTTTCTTTAAAATCATTTTTATTAACTATCTTTTTTTCATCTATAACTAATACATTGTTAATTTTAATACCGCGTCCTTTTATTGCTCTTCTAGCATCACTTTTTGACAAAACAATATTATTCGATGAAAGGAGATCTAGAATATTTATTCCTTTTTCTAATTCAGATTGAGGTATATTAATTTCAGGTAAGTTTTTACTTATACCAGTTCCGTGAAAAGTTTCTTTCGCAGTGCCTTCAGATTGTTTAGCAGCTTTTTCTCCGTGTAATATCTTAGTAGCTTCATTGGCTAATAAAACTTTTAGTTTATTAATATCATTTTCACTTTCTATTTTATTTGATAAATCGTCAAATTCTATTTCCGTAAAATATTTTAAAAATTTTTTTACATCATCGTCAGCAGTATTTCTCCAGAATTGCCAATAATCATAAGGTGAGAACATTTTTTTATCTAGCCAAACTGCTCCTTTCTCGGTTTTACCCATTTTTGCCCCCGATGACAAAGTTATCAAAGGAGTTGTAAGTCCAAATGATTCTTTCTGTAAAATTCTTCTTGTTAATTCAACCCCACTAACAATATTCCCCCACTGATCTGAACCTCCCATTTGTAAAATACAATTATATTTTTTAAACAACTGATAAAAATCGTATGCTTGTAAAATCATATAATTGAACTCCATATAACTAAGAGATTGCTCTCTATCCAATCGAAGTTTTACACTGTCGAATGATAGCATTTTATTTATTGTAAAATGTTTTCCAATATCTCTTAAAAAATCAATATATTTTAACTTTCTAAGCCAACTGTAATTGTCAACAAAAATTGGTTTGGTTTTTTTATTTTTAGATGCTAGTAATTTTTCGAAAGTTTTTTTAATACTTGAAATATTTTTTTTTATATCCCTCTGTTTTAAAATTTTTCTAGTGGAGTCTTTTCCTGATGGATCTCCTATTAGCGTAGTTCCTCCACCCAACAAGACTATTGGTTGATGACCATATTTTTGAAGAAGTCTCAAAATCATGATCTGCATCAGACTACCAACATGAAGACTTGGAGCGGTACAATCAAAACCTATATAGGCGGCTATAGATTTCTTACTTAAAATTTCTTTGAGTCCATCTAAATCCGTGCATTGGTTTAGAAAACCTCTAGAATTCATTTCTGATAAAAAGCTATTTTTCATATAACTTTATGTGCTAAAGCTACTATTATACAAATATTGCTATAAATAAATATAAATATGTCTCAAGATTATACATCTCTTGGTTTAATGAGCGGAACCTCAGGTGACGGTGTCGATGCCTCGATTATAAGATCGGACGGAAAATCTAATTACGAAGGCATATTAGATGAATATTATGAGTACGATAAAGAAATTTATAAAAAAATTCACAATTTAAAGGAAAAAATACACAACCAAAAGGATCTTAAAAAATATTCAAACGAGCTTAAGTCTTTAGAAAAGGAGATAACTTTATTTCATGCGAAGATTATAACTGATATTCTAAAAGAAAAAAAAGTAGACATTGTCGGTTTCCATGGACAAACTATTTACCATAATTCACAAGAAAAAATTTCAAAACAATTAGGAGATGGCGTTCTACTGTCTCAATTAATAAAAAAAAATATTATTTATGATTTTAGAGTAAATGATTTAAAAAATGGCGGAGAAGGTGCTCCACTAGCTCCAATATTTCATCAGCTTATTGCAACTCATCACAAATTAGATTTACCATTATGTATTTTAAATATAGGAGGAATATCAAATATCACTATCATAGGCGAAAAGACAGATACATTAAGTTTATCAAGTAGAGATATCGGCCCAGGAAATTGCTTAATTGACTCTTGGGTTAGAAAGAATTCTGATCAAAATTATGACAAAGATGGAATTTTAGCCGCCGCAGGAAAAAGAAATGAAATAATTTTAGAGCAAGCACAAGAATTATTTTCTAATAGACCTAATCAAAATAATTTATCTTTTGATACAAATGATTTCGATGTTTCATTTGCTAGAGGCCTCTCTTTAGAGGATGGTGCAACGACACTTACAGATTTTACTGCAAGGGTTATTGGCGCAGCTCTATTTTCACTTTTATCTAAAGTTAATAATGAAGTTTTTAAAGTATTAATTTGTGGAGGTGGAAGAAAAAACAAAGTTTTAATAGAAAAGATAAAAAAAAATACTTTACAAAATATTGTTATACAGCCAATAGATGATTACGGAATCGATGGAGATTTTGTAGAGTCACAAGCTTTTGCTTTTCTTGCAATTAGATCAATATTGAAACTACCAATTTCATTTCCTGAAACAACCGGATGTAGCAAACCAACTCTAGGGGGTGTTTTAGTTAAATATTAGATTAATGAAGTTTTATCTTTAATGTATTTTTGAATTTCTTCCTGCAAATCTTTCTCTTTGTCTTTAAAAAAATGATTTGCATTTTTAATTTCTGAAAAAATAACTTCAATTCCTTTTTGACTTTTAATTCTTTTATCTAGTTCTTCTATACTTTCTTTGGTAACTAATTCATCTGTACTACTATAAATAATTTGCCCAGAAGTAGGACAAGGAGCAAGAAAAGAAAAATCATATACATTTGGTTGTGGAGAAATTGCTATAAAATTATTCACTTCTGGTCTTCTCATTATTAATTGCATACAAATTAAAGCTCCAAAAGAAAAACCAGAAACCCAACACTGGCTATAATCTAAATTTTCTCTTTCAATCCAATCAAGCGCAGCAGCAGCATCAGATAGTTCACCTTGACCATTGTCAAAAACTCCTTCACTTTTTCCTACACCTCTAAAATTAATTTTGACTACAGAGAATCCACATTCCAAAAATGTATTATATGTTAGTTGTACAACTCTATTATTCATTGTTCCTCCATATTGCGGATGAGGTTGAAGAACTATTGCAACTGGAGAACCAAACTTTGGGTTTTTATAATATTTACCTTCAAGTCGTCCAGCTGGTCCAGGTATAAAAATTTCTGTGCTTTTTGGTTTCATCGATTAGTAATGATAACTATTTTCAAAAAAAAAATAGATTTATAGCACGTTTTATCCGCGGCAAATTTCTTTTTATTAAAGTTGACTATTTTACTCGGAATAAGTAAAAAACATTGAAAATATTAGATAATATGAAACTTACTACTAAAGGAAGATACGCGGTTATGGCAATGGCTGATTTGGCAGCTAATCAAAATGGCAAACCTGTTAGTCTTACAGATATATCTTTAAGGCAAAACATATCACTTCATTACCTTGAGCAACTTTTTTTAAAATTGAAAAATGAAAAACTTGTAAAAAGTATTCGTGGGGCATCAGGAGGTTATTTATTAGATAAAAACCCAAAAGAAATAAGAATTTCTAACATCATTTTTGCAGTTGATGAAAAAGTTAAAACTTTAAATTGCAAAAAAGAATCAAAAAAAGGCTGCAATGGAAAAACCGTGAAGTGTATTACTCATAATTTATGGGATGACTTAGAAAAACACATAAATGAATTTTTTGAAAAGGTTAGTCTAAATGATTTAGTTAAAGAGAACAAAATAGAAATAAATAAATGAAAAATCAAAATATAAATACAAATCAGGAATATAAATACGGTTTTACAACTGATATTGAAAATATCAAAGCTCCTAAAGGACTTAACGAGGATGTAATTAAATTTATTTCAAATATTAAAAAAGAACCTAAATGGATGCTTGATTGGAGATTAAAAGCTTATAAAAGATTAAAAAGTTTAAAAGAGCCTAATTGGCAAAAACCAAAATACCCCAAAATCAATTATCAGGATCTTTACTATTATTCTGCTCCAAAAAGCATGAAAGATAAACCAAAAAGTTTAGATGAAGTAGATCCAAAATTGATAGAAACATATAACAAATTGGGAATCCCTTTAAATGAACAAAAAAAATTAAGTGGAGTAGCTGTTGATGCAGTATTTGACTCTGTATCAGTAGCGACAACATTTAAAGAAGAATTGACTAAAAAAGGTATAATCTTTTGTCCAATTTCTGAAGCAATACAAAAACATCCAGATCTAGTAAAAAAATATTTAGGTTCAGTTATTCCTTTAACAGATCATTACTTTGCAACTCTTAATTCTGCAGTGTTTACAGATGGATCTTTCGTTTACATACCGCCAAACGTAAGATGCCCAATGGAACTATCAACTTATTTTAGAATAAATGCTTCTGAAACAGGTCAGTTCGAAAGAACTTTAATAATAGCAGATAAAAATAGTTATGTAAGTTATTTAGAAGGATGCACGGCACCCATGAGAGATGAAAATCAACTTCATGCAGCTAATGTCGAATTAGTAGCACTAGATGATGCAGAAATAAAATATTCAACTGTTCAAAATTGGTATCCAGGTGACAAAAATGGAAAAGGGGGGATATATAATTTTGTTACTAAAAGGGGAGCCTGCAGAGGAAAAAATTCTAAAATTTCTTGGACACAAGTCGAAACAGGCTCAGCAATTACATGGAAATACCCTAGCTGCATTTTGCAAGGCGATAACTCAGTTGGAGAATTTTATTCTATAGCTATTACAAACAATCACCAAAAAGCTGATACTGGTACAAAAATGATTCATCTAGGTAAAAATACTAAAAGCAAAATTATTTCTAAGGGTATATCTGCTGGTCAAGCAGACAACACTTATAGAGGATTAGTTGATATATCAAGAAAAGCTCTTAATTCTAGAAATTATACTCAGTGCGATTCATTATTAATGGGAAATAAATGTGGAGCTCATACGGTTCCATACATAAAAAACAAAAATGCTTCCTCTACTGTTGAGCATGAAGCAACTACATCAAAAATAAATGAGGAACAATTATATTATTGCAATCAAAGAGGTTTAAACCAAGAGGAGGCTGTAAGTTTAATAGTTAATGGCTTTTGTAAAGAGGTACTCCAACAATTACCTATGGAGTTTGCAGTAGAAGCTCAAAAATTGGTCGGTATCAGCCTAGAAGGAAGTGTGGGTTAATGGAAAATAGATTTCATTTGGCAATACCCGCTGGAGATTTAGATAAGGCAATTAAATTTTATTGTGAAGTTCTAGGTTGCCAAAGAGGAAATTCAGAGTTTAAATACCCTGATGCATGGGCTGACATTAATTTTTGGGGAAATGAGTTAACTTTACATGCAACAGACCCAGATAATAAAAATGTGAGTGAACGCCACAATGTAGACATGGGAAATGTTACTGTCCCACATTTTGGTGTGCATTTAGATGGCAAAACATTTCAAAAGTTAAAAAAAAGACTGTTCGATAAAAAGATAAAATTTATCGACCCTCCATATATAAGATTTAAAGGAGAGGACATTGAACAAGAAACTATGTTTCTAGAAGATCCAAATGGTAATTGTATGGAAATTAAAACAATGAAAAATCCTAGTAAACTTTTCAAAAAATAAAAAAAGATTATGAATTTAGAAAGTAAACTTAACGAATATAAAAGCAATATAGATGAACTCAAAGCTGTTGAGAGTTTAGAGGTATATAGGTGGCTGATGTCTTTAGGAGAAAAATTGAACGACGATCCTCTAAGCGAAGAAAAAAGAGTAGAAAAAAATAAAGTTAAAAAATGTCAATTTGATTTATTCGTTGATTATGAAAATGGAAAATTTAAAGCTTGGAGCAAGGCAATGGTTGCAGCGGGATATGCATATGTATTACTAGATATATTTAATTCTTTAGAATTGGACCAAGCAAAAAAAATCACTGTAGATGATTTTAAAAAAATAAAGATGGACGAGCTACTTACCATGAATAGAAAAACTGGTTTTTTTGAAATGATTGAAATGATGATCGATAAACTTAAAAATGTTAGAAATTAAAAATTTAAAAGCATCAATTAATAATAAAGATATACTCAAAGGATTGAATTTAAAAATTCAATCTGGAGAAGTTCATGCGATAATGGGACCGAATGGCTCTGGCAAAAGTACTTTGGCAAATGTTTTGTCAGGAAAAAATGGTTATGAAGTTACTGGCGAGTTAAATTACAAAGGAGAAAATATTAAAGATATTCCGATAGAGGAAAGAGCTCAAAAAGGAATTTTCTTAGCTTTTCAATATCCTTTAGAAATTCCAGGGGTTAATACGAATAACTTTTTAAAAACATCTTTAAACTCAGTCAGAAAAGCAAAGGGTGAAAAAGAAATTGACACGATATCATTTTTAAAACTAGTCAAAGAGAAAGCAAGCGAACTAGGAATAGATGAGAAGATACTTTCAAGACAATTAAATGTTGGTTTTTCTGGAGGCGAAAAAAAGAAGAATGAAATATTACAAATGAAAATTTTAAATCCTTATTTGGCTATTTTAGATGAGACAGACTCAGGTTTGGATATAGATGCTTTAAAAACAATAGCTAATGGAGTTAACTCGTCAAGAGACAAAGAAAAGTCTTTTTTAATAATTACTCACTATCAGAGATTGCTCGATTATATAAAGCCAGATCATGTACATGTATTATCAGACGGAAAAATTATTAAATCTGGAAAGCATGATTTAGCTAAACAATTAGAAAAAACTGGCTATAAAAAAATACAATAATGAATTTTGAGATAAAATCTGAAGAAATAAATAAATTTAAAGAAATTTCGCAAGAGGAAAAAGATTTTAGAATTAAGAATCTTAAATATTTTAATAATATTGGCCTTCCAAGCAAAAAATTAGAAGACTGGAAATTTACCGATTTAAGAGAAATTATAAGTAATAATTTCAAAAAATTGGATACTTTTCAAAAAAATGAGAAATTTAGTAATTTTAAAATACTCAAAGATTTTGAACATAATTATATTATATTATTAAATGGAAGTTTGAACTCATTTGATTTTAGCTTTGAGGACTCGAGTAAAATAAAGATAGAAAATTATACAGAGAAAAATCTTAAATACGAAGATAATAAAAATTCTTTAGTGAATTTAAATCATGCACTATTCACTAATGGCTACTCTTTAGAAGTGGAGAGTAATTATAAATTTAATAAGGTCGTTATAATATATAATTTTTTTTCAGAAAATGTTGAAAATCAAATAATAAATAAAAAAAACAAAATATTGGTAAAAAAAAATTCAGAATTACACTTAATTGATTACACTATAAATAAATCCAAGTTTGTGTGTAATAACTATGAAGAAATAACACTAGAAGAAAACTCTATTTTAAAAAATATTTCACTTCAAAAAGATAGAAGCGATGGTTACTTCCACAAATTTTCAAAAAATAAACTTAACAAAGGATCAAAATATAATCAGTTATTATTTTCATCAGGTCTTAAATTCAATAAATTAGACTTAGAAGCTGACCTTTTAGGTGAAGATACTGAATGCAATATACAGGCGGCTCTTTATTTAAACCAAAACCAACATCAGGAAATTAAAACTAGAATTAATCATTTAGCTCCAAATTCTAAGAGTTATCAAAAAATTAAAAACGTTCTTAATTCTAATGCAAAAGGTATTTATCAAGGAAAAATTTATGTCAAAGATATTGCTCAAAAAACAGATGCTTATCAATTGAGCAAGGCTCTATTATTAAATGATGATACTGAGTTTAATTCGAAACCTGAATTAGAAATATATGCAGACGATGTAAAATGCTCTCATGGCTCAACATCAGGAAATGTGGAGGAGGACTCTTTGTATTATCTAATGACAAGAGGACTTAGTAGAAAAGAGTCTTTAAGGCTTCTTATCAATGGCTTTTTAAATGATATTGTAGATGTCATTAAGAGCAATACAATAAAAGATTTTATAAGTTCAAATCTTGAAAAACAAATTTATGAATATAAATAATGTCAAATCTGAATTTCCTATTCTTCAGGAAAAACTTAAAGGAAAGCCTTTAATTTATCTTGATAGTGCTAATTCCGCACAAAAACCCAAAAGTGTTATAGATAGAATTTCTAAATTTTATAAAAAAGAATTTTCTAACATAGGAAGAAGCGTTCATAAACTTGCTGTGACTGCAACTAATCGTTTTGAGGAAACAAGAGACCTAGTAAAAAAATATCTAAACGCAAAGTCTAGAGAAGAGATTATTTTTACTAAAAATGCTACTGAGGCAATTAATTTAGTTGCTTCAAGTTATGGGGAAAAATTTATTCAAAGAGGTGATGAAATTTTACTAACTGAATTGGAGCATCACGCTAATTATGTACCGTGGCATTTTTTAAGAGAAAAAAAAGGAGCAATCATTAAGTTTGCAAAGTGTAATGACAAGGGCGAAGTAGAGATTGACGAAATTAAAAAATTAATAACAAGTAAAACAAAAATAATTGCAGTTACTCATTTATCAAATGTAACTGGAGCAATTTTACCTATAAAAAAAATTGTCGATTTGGCTAAAAGTAAAAAAATTCCTGTAGTAGTCGACGGATGTCAAGGAGCCCCACATCTTCCTTTAGATGTTCAAGAACTCGGTTGCGACTTTTACGCAATATCCTGTCATAAAATGTACGGCCCAACTGGAGTTGGTATTCTATATGCTAAAAAAAAATGGACAGATATATTACCACCTTATCAAGGCGGAGGAGGGATGATTGAGGAAGTTAAAAAAGAAAGTATCACTTTTCCAAAAAGTCCTACAAAGTTTGAGGCTGGAACTTTGCAAACTGCTGAAGTAGTAGGTTTCTCAGAGTCCATAAAATTTATCGAAAATATAGGAATTAAAAATATAATGGAACACGAAAAAAAAATTACTGAATATGGAATCGAAAAACTGAAAAGAAATAACTCGGTAAAAATAATAGGAGAACCCAAGGATAGAGGATCAATTATTTCATTTACAATTAAAGGCATACATCCTCATGATATAGCTACAATTTTGGATGATGATGGTGTTGCGATTAGAGCTGGTCATCACTGCTGTCAAATTTTTCACGAGAAAATTGGAGTAGCAGCAACTGCAAGAGCTTCTATAGGTATTTATAACGACAAAGATGATATAGATATGTTATGTAAAGCAATAGATAACTGCAAAAAGATATTTAAAATTTAAATGGAATTAAAAGAACTATATCAAGAAATAATTTTAGACCATGGAAAAAATCCTAGAAATAAAGGAAGATGTAATGAGTTTAATTCTGATGCTGAAGGATACAATCCTCTTTGTGGAGATAAAGTACACATTTATTTGAAAGTGGGGAAAAACAAAGAAGTTCAAGACTCTAGTTTTGAAGGTGAAGGTTGCGCAATTTCACTTGCATCTGCCTCTATACTTACAGAAATAATTAAGGGAAGAGATTACAACGTCGCAAAAAAAATTATTGAAGATTTTTTAAATATGATAAAAAATGAAGCTAAAATTACTATTAATAGTTTAAGTGATGAACAAAAAACTACACTCATGTCTTTGTCAGGAGTTAAACAATTTCCTATGAGAGTAAAATGTGCAACAATGGCTTGGCACACCTTCGATTCTGCTTTGGAAGGCAAAAAGTAAGATGAGTGAATTAAAAGATAAAATTATTGCTGAAATTAAAACGTGTTATGATCCTGAAATTCCTGTAAATATATACGATCTTGGATTAATATATAAAATTGAAATCCTGGAAGGTAATAAAGTAAAGGTAGATATGACATTAACTTCACCAAACTGCCCAGTTGCTGACTGGTTGCCAGAGTCAGTTAAACAAAGTATAAAGAGAGTAGAAGGCGTTGCTGATGTTGATCTTAAACTAGTTTGGGATCCCCCTTGGGACAAATCTAAAATGTCTGAGGCAGCCTTAATGGAGCTAAATTTAAATTAGAATAATTTATGAATGAGCAAGTTATAAAGTTAAGTGATAATGCTGCAAATAGAATTAAAGAAATAATGTCAACTGCGGATAGGGAAGCAATAGGTGTAAGAGTAGGGGTCAAATCTGGAGGATGTGCAGGAATGTCATATATAATGGAATACGCTAAAGAAATTAAACCAAATGAAGAAGTTATAGAGGACAAAGGAGTAAAAGTTCTCATTGATCCCAAAGCTATTATGTATCTTTTAGGCACCGAAATGGACTATAAAAAAGAAAAATTCTCTTCTCAATTTGTCTTTAAAAACCCCAACGAAACAGAACGTTGTGGATGTGGAGAGTCATTTAAGGTATAAATAGAATCATGAGAGATACTAAACATTTAGAAAAGTTTGCAAAAGAAAGAGAACAGAAAGAGAAAGAAAAAAAACTTTTCAAAAATAAAATAAAAGCTGTTGAAGCTGGTGCTAATGGCACTCTAGAGTACACTATTAAAGAAGGTGCTAACAAAGACAAGATCGCTGATCAAAAGATTTTAAAAAAAACTAATTAATTCTTATCCGCTATAATACATATCAAATTCGATAGGGTGAGGTGTGTGCTCGAATTTATAAATCTCTTCAAATTTTAAAGCAATATATGCATCAATTTGGTCGTCAGTAAATACTCCTCCCTGAGTTAAGAATTTACGATCTTTATCTAAAGACTCCATTGCTTCTCTTAATGAACCACAAACTGTTGGTATTTTTTTAACTTCACTTTCAGACAATGTATACAGGTCTTTGTCTAGAGATTTACCTGGATCAATCTTATTCTTAATTCCATCAATCCCGGCCATTAACATTGATGCAAAAGTTAAGTAAGGGTTTCCGGCAGCATCAGGAAATCTTATCTCCATTCTCGCAGCTTTTGGATTCATTATTATCGGTATTCTACAAGAGGCTGATCTATTTCTTGCAGAGTACGCAAGAAGCACGGGAGCTTCAAACCCGGGTATTAATCTTTTATAACTATTAGTTGTTGCATTTGAAAAGGCGTTAATTGCTTTAGCATGTTTTAAAATTCCTCCAATATAATAAAGTGCAGTCTGTGATAAACCTGCGTACTCTTTTCCCATGAATACTGGTGTACTGCCTTTCCAAACTGATTGATGACAATGCATACCTGAACCATTGTCGCCTTTTACTGGTTTAGGCATAAATGTAGCTGTCTTTCCAAAAGAGTGGGTTACCATTTGAACAGCATACTTATAAAGTTGAACATTATCTGCCATATTAGTTAATGTTCCAAAATACATTCCTAATTCATGTTGACTTGGAGCAACTTCGTGGTGATGTTTTTCAACTTTAACCCCCATATCTTTTAAGGCTTTTAAATATTCTCCCCGCATATCTTGAGCGCTATCAACTGGAGGCACTGGAAAGTAACCTCCTTTAATTCCTGGTCTGTGACCCATATTTCCATTTTCATACTTTTTTCCTGTATTGTATGGACCTTCAGAACTATCAATCGTGAAACTTGTTTCATTCATGTCATTTTTGTATCTAACATCATCAAATACAAAAAATTCAGGTTCAGGACCAAAATAAGCTTTGTCGCCTATGCCTGATTTTTTTAAATATTCCTCTGCTTTTTTTGCAGTACCTCTTGGATCTCTTTCATATGGATTTTTTTTAACTGCATCTAAAATATCACAAAATATATTTAGTGTTGCATGAGAATTAAAAGGATCAATAATTGGCCTGTCTAAATCTGGTTTTAAAATCATGTCTGACTCGTTAATAGCTTTCCAGCCTGCAATAGAAGATCCATCAAAAAACACTCCTTTATCAAGCATATCTTCGTCAACTACAGTAGAGTCCATAGTTAAATGTTGAAGCTTACCTTTTGGATCAGTAAATCTAAGATCAACAAATTCAATTTCTTTATCTTTTATTAATTTAATTATATTTTTAGCCGACATGAAATTATTCCTTTGTAAAATATTCCAAATTACTATTAAACATAGCAAATTATATTATTGCAATAACGTAATAATAGAAGATAACAGCTATGCATTTTTTACATAATACAATCCAGGCTTGAAATGAGAGAAGCAAAACCCATTGATCTTTTTCTGCTATTACTTCTTGGTTTAATTTGGGGCTCATCTTTTTTTAACATAAAGATAGCCACTTATACTTACGAACCTTTTACACTAGCCCTGGTAAGAGTTTTTTTCGCTTGTTTGCCTTTAGTCTGTTTGTGTTTTTATAAAAAAATTAAAATTTTAGGTTTTTCAAAGAATTGGAAACCGTATGCATTAATAGGACTTTGCAATATAGTCATTCCCTTCATTTTAATTGCAGTAGGGACAAGTAAAATCGACAGTTATTTAGCTGCAGTTTTAATGAGCACCACTCCATTAAGTGGATCGATATTAGCTCACGTTTTTCTCAAAGATGAAAAAATAACTTTTTTCAAATCTTTAGGAATTATTTTAGGTTTTTCAGGAATAATTTTCTTATTTTTTGACAAAGTTGTTATTAATGAAAATAATATTTTATATGCTTTGATTACAATTCTTGGTTCAACTTTTTATTCAATAGGTGGTATTTTGACTTTAAAATTGAAAAGAATGGGGAATGAAAACGTAACTACATCAACCACTCTTTGGTCTCTAATTTTTTTAATTCCACTATCTTTAATATTTGAGAAACCTTGGAATGCTAGTCCGTCATTAGAGTCTACAATTTCAATAATTTATCTTGGAGTAGTAGCTACGGGTTTAGCTTGGTTATTAAGATTTAGAATATTGACTGTAAACGGATTGGTTTTTCAGACTCAAGTAGCATATCTAATTCCAATTTTTGGTGTATTATTTGGATATTTTTTAATGGATGAAATTATCACATGGAGAGTTATTGTTTCCTTAGTTATAATTATTACAGGTATTTATATAGTCAAGATTAATAATAAAGGTTTAAAAAAAAATGTCAGTTGATTCTATAGAATTAAATTTTTTATCTATATTCACTTTTATTTCCTTTTTTATTTTTTTAACTGTAGAGAAAGTCTTCAAAAATACTACTGGCGTTTTATTAGATAAAGATTTCATTAAACCTCAAGCCTTTCATAAAAATGCCGTACCAAGAGTAGGTGGTTTGGCCGCTATTTTTGCTCTAACAATCTTTTTTATAATCTATAGTTTTTTATTTAATCAAAGTTCAATGGACTACTTGTTCCTATCCATTGCTTTTTTCTGTTTAGGTTTTTTGGATGACATAAAAGTTAAAATTAACCCTTCTTCAAGGTTAATTATTATGATTATAGTTCTACTATTAAGTACAAATTTATTTTCTATAAATATTGAGAATACCCATCTAAATTTCTTAAACGTCCTTCTCAAAGAAAAAATATTTCAAGTTATTTTTACAGTTTTATGTTTTTTATTTATTGTAAATGGATCCAATTTAATTGATGGTTTTAATGGGCTTCTAGGAATACATTTAATTACTATTAATTTAATACTTTTATTTATTAATGTGATTTATGGAGAGTCTCAATTAGCAATTATAATTACTGGCCAATTATTAGTTTTAGCCTCTTTTGTATTATTTAACTTTCCTAGATCGAAGATTTTTTTTGGTGATAGCGGTTCATATTTATTTGGTTCTTTAATTGCTTTAAACGTAATAAAAACAAACAACTTAAACCCTGAAGTCTCTTCTTTCTTTTTTTGTATACTTTTATTTTATTTATTTTTTGAAGTATTTTTTTCTTTTTTTAGAAAATTGTACCAAAAAAAGTCACCTCTAAAACCAGATCAAAATCATTTACATATGTTGTCATTTAGATTTTTAGACAAAACTGGCAAATTTAAAGATTGTAATTACATCAACTCATTATTGATAAATCTAACCTTTATTGTTCTAATAATTCCATCAATATATTTTAAGAACGACGGTATATTTTGCAGATATTGGTTTTTTTTTCTATTAGCACTTTATATTTTCTTTTATTTAAGACTTTATAGTTTCGTAAAAAAGCAATTTGATATATAAAACATTTCATTACAAAGTCGGGCAAGTGGCGGAATTGGTATACGCGCTAGTCTTAGGAACTAGTGCCGCAAGGCTTAAGAGTTCGAGTCTCTTCTTGCCCACCATAGATAATTATGAAAATAGAAATAAATTCTAAAAAAGGCTTAAAAACAAATTTATCAATTTTTGTAGATAAAAAAACTATACAAAAAAAACTTGATGCAAGGCTTGCAGAACTACAGTCCGAGGTAAGTCTTAAAGGTTTTAGACCAGGTAAAGTTCCTCCATCAGTCATAAAAAGCCAGTTTGGAAAGGCAGTATACGGAGAGGTTATTGATAAAATTCTAAGAGAGACTTCAACAAAGGCACTTGAAGAAAAAAAAATAAAAGTTGCAGGGCAACCCAAAATAGATCTCAAAACTTTTGGAGAGGGCAAAGATCTTAATTACACATTAGAGGTAGAGTCTTTACCTAAAATTGAGCTTAAACCTTTTAATTCTTACAAAGCAATAGATTATAAAATTAAGTTAGACGAAAAAGTAATAAATGAAAAAATTAGAGAAATTTCTAAACAACACAAACACTTTGAAGACAAAAAAGAAAACGAAAAGTCAGTAAAAGGTGACCAGATAGCTTTCGATTACACGGCAACTATAGAAGGAAATAAATTCGAGGGAAGTGAAGGGAAGGGTGTAGTAATAGAGCTAGGAAAAAATTTATTTCTAAAAGGTTTTGACGAACAGCTTATTGGATTAAAAAAAAATGAAACAAAAAATGTGGAAGCAATTTTACCACCAAACCATCCAAAAAAAGAATTAGCTAATAAAAAAACTAAATTTGAGTGTAAAATAATTAATATTAAAAAACCAAAAGAAACTATAATTAACGACGATTTTGCTAAACATATGGGCGCTAAAGATTTACCAGATTTAAAAAAATTAATTGAGAAACAAGTGGCAAGTCAATACCAGCAAGCTTTGGATGCAATAACTAAAAAAGAAATTCTTGATCAAATAGAGAAGCTTCACAAAATTGATCTACCTAAAAATTTAGTTGAAAATGAACTTGCAATGATCACAAGAAATTTAAAGAAAGAAGAAGTAGAAAAGCATAAAAAAAATAACGAAAAAATAGCAAATTCTAGAATTAAACTAGGATTAGTTTTAAATGAGTATGGCGAAAATAATAATCTTAAAGTTAGTGATGACGAAATAAATTTAGAAATACAAAAGCAAGTAAGATCAATGCCAGGTCAAGAAAAACTTGTAATGGACTATTATAAAAAAAATCCTAGCGCTACACAAAGCCTAAAGGGTGCTATTTATGAGGATAAAATTATTAAACTATTTAAATCTAAAATGAAATTAGATGTAAAAACGTTATCATCACTTGAAGCTGAAAAGGTGATATCAAATTTTAATAAGGCAAAAGATAATCCTAAAATTAAAGATGAACAAAATCAGACAGACCAAGTCAAATCTTCTTCAAAAATCAAAACAAAATCAAAAAAAATTAGTAAAAAGTAATCAATAGTTGTATAAAGCATAATTATGAGTCGTCCTATAGATGAACAAATGAATAACCTTATCCCGATGGTGGTTGAACAAACCAACAAAGGAGAAAGAGCATATGATATCTATTCAAGATTATTAAAAGAAAGAATTGTATTCTTGGTTGGTCCTGTAAACGACAACATTGCATCATTGGTCACTGCTCAACTACTTTTTTTGGAATCTGAGAATCCAAAGAAACAAATTAATTTTTATATTAATAGTCCCGGTGGTTTAGTTACCTCTGGATTAGGTATTTACGATACAATGCAATACATAAACTCTCCCGTTTCTACTTTGTGTATTGGTCAAGCTTCTTCAATGGGATCTTTTTTATTATCTGCTGGAGAAAAAGGAAAAAGATTTTCTTTACCAAACTCTAGAATAATGGTTCATCAACCTTCTGCTGGTTATCAAGGCCAAGCTACTGATATACAAATTCATGCAAAGGAGATACTGTCCTTAAAAGATAGACTAAACAAAATTTATGCTAAGCACACTGGCAAATCTATCGATGAAATATCAAGCGCTCTAGAGAGGGACAACTTTATGACTCCTGATGAAGCTAAAAAATTTGGATTAATAGACTCTGTGGTAGACAAGAGGAAATAATACACAATATCTAGAAGCCCACACAACTTATACTTGCTAGAAAATATCCTTACACTGTATATTAGCTAATAGTGATTCGAAATGACTGAAAAAAATAATAAAAATATTCTTTACTGTTCCTTCTGCGGAAAAAGCCAGCACGAAGTAAGAAAACTTATTGCAGGTCCAACCGTGTTCATTTGCGATGAATGTGTAGAGTTATGTATGGACATCATCAAAGAAGAAAATAAAAGCACTTTAATAAAACATCAAGACGGAGTACCAACACCAAAAGAAATTTGTAGTTTTTTAGACGATTATATTATTGGTCAAAAATATGCTAAGGAAGTTTTATCTGTTGCAGTTCATAATCATTACAAAAGATTAAATCACGAAACAAAAAACAATAAAGATGTTGAACTTTCAAAATCTAATATTTTATTGGTAGGTCCAACTGGTTGTGGAAAAACACTTTTAGCTCAGACACTAGCTAAAATTCTAGATGTCCCATTTACTATGGCCGATGCTACAACACTTACAGAGGCAGGATATGTTGGAGAAGATGTTGAGAACATTATTCTTAAACTTTTACAAGCAGCTGACTATAATGTAGAAAAAGCTCAAAGAGGAATAGTGTATATAGATGAAGTAGATAAAATAAGTAGAAAATCAGAAAATCCTTCTATAACTAGAGATGTGTCTGGTGAAGGAGTTCAACAAGCACTTTTAAAAATTATGGAAGGAACTGTAGCCAGTGTTCCACCTCAGGGAGGTAGAAAACATCCTCAACAAGAATTTCTTCAAGTAGATACAACAAATATTTTATTTATTTGTGGTGGAGCTTTTGCCGGCCTAGATAAGATAATAAATAATCGTGGTAAAGGCACTTCAATAGGTTTTGGCGCAACAGTTAAAGATTTAAAAGAACAACCATTATCAGATGTTATGAAGAATTTAGAACCAGAGGATCTGATTAAATATGGACTTATACCAGAGTTCATTGGAAGAATGCCAATAATAGCTACCTTAAATGATTTAGATGAAAAATCTTTAATAAAAATTTTAAAAGAACCGAAAAACTCATTAATTAAACAGTATCAAAGATTGTTTGAATTTGAAAACGTAGCGCTAGAGTTTAAAGATGAAGCTCTAAGTGAAATAGCAAAAAAAGCTATAAGCAAAAAGACTGGCGCAAGAGGCTTAAGGTCGATTTTAGAAAATGTATTACTTAAAACAATGTTTGACCTACCTGAGTTAGAGGGTGTTTTAAAGGTAACTATTGACAAATCTACCATTAAAAATAATGCAGACCCTATTATTACCTATGGTAAAAAATCATCAACATCTGTAGCATAATTACCAATATAAGGTTCTTGATATTCTTATATAAATTACCATATAAATTGTATTATGAGTCAGATTCAAACAAAACCACTGCTACCTTTAAGAGACATAGTAATATTCCCTTCAATGGTAGTTCCTCTATTCGTAGGAAGAGAAAAGTCTATAAAAGCTCTTCAAGAGGTAATGAAGTCAGACAAATCAATTGTATTAGTGGCTCAAAAAAATTCAGAAGTTGATGAGCCAGAAAATAAAGATCTCTATGGATTTGGCTGTTTAAGCAAAGTCTTGCAACTGTTAAAATTGCCTGATGGAACTGTAAAAGTTCTTATTGAAGGAATTAAAAGAGTTAAAATTTTAGAGATTGATAATAAAGAAACCGATTTTATTAATTGTAACGTAGAGATTGTTGAAGAAACTAGCAAAAATAAAGACTCAGAGATTTATTCTCAAAATCTTGTAAAAAAATTTGAAAAGTTAGTTGGAATAAATAAAAAAGATTTTAGTGAGTCCATAGACAATATAAAAAAACTGAAAGACGCAAGTTCAATAGCAGATAATATAGCTTCAAATTTAAATTTACAAATTTTCGAAAAACAAGAGCTTTTAGAATTGACTGATTTAAGAAGAAGGTTAGAAAAAATTTATAATTATATTGATAAAGAGACTAGCCTAATATCAGTTGAAAGAAAAATAAGAGGAAGAGTAAAAAATCAAATGGAAAAAACTCAAAGGGAATACTATTTGAATGAACAACTCAAGGCTATTCAAAAAGAGCTCGGTGAAATTGATGAGGGAAAAGATGAAATTACAAGTTTATCAAAAGCTATTGCCAAAGCTAAAATGCCAAAATTAGTACAAGAGAAATGTTTATCCGAACTAAAAAAACTTAAATCTATGAGCCCAATGTCAGCTGAGGCTACAGTTGTTAGAAATTATTTAGACTGGATGACAGAATTACCTTGGAGCAACAAAAGTAAAATTAATACAGATTTAAAAAATGCACAAAAAATTTTAGATGAAGATCATTATGGTTTAGAAAAAGTAAAAGAGAGAATTATAGAATTTTTAGCTGTACAAAAAAGAATTCAAAAAATGAAAGGTCCGATCTTATGTTTAGTTGGTCCTCCAGGAGTTGGTAAAACTTCTTTGGGTCAATCTATCGCGAAAGCAACTGGTAGAAAGTTCATTAGGATTTCATTAGGCGGCGTAAGAGATGAAGCGGAGATACGTGGTCATAGAAGAACATATATAGGCTCCTTACCTGGAAAAATTATTCAGATGATGAAAAAGGCTGGAACTAAAAATCCACTTTTTTTACTAGATGAAATTGACAAAGTGGGTAATGACTATCGAGGAGATCCCTCTTCAGCTTTACTCGAAGCATTAGATCCGGAACAAAACAAAGAATTTAACGATCATTATTTAGAAGTAGATTATGATCTCTCAGATGTTATGTTTGTTACAACTGCAAACACTTTAAATATTTTACCTCCTTTATTAGATAGAATGGAAGTTATCAGACTTCCAGGTTATACAGAGGATGAGAAAGTAAATATTTCTCAAAAGTATTTAATTCCAAAACAAAGTAAAAATAATGGTCTCAAATCTAATGAGTGGAACATAAGTGAAGGCGTCAACAGAAAAATAATTAGAAATTATACTAGAGAAGCAGGAGTAAGAAATTTAGAGAGAGAAATTTCTAAAATTGCGAGAAAAACTGTTAAGAGAATTGACGCAAATGAAAAAGTTAATAATCCTATAAAAGAAAGTGATGTTAGTGATTATTTAGGAGTAGAAAAATTTAATTACGGAGAGATTGAGGAGCAAAACAGGATCGGTGTAGTTACAGGTCTTGCTTGGACTGAGGTCGGTGGTGAGATTTTAAAAATTGAGTCTGTTATAATGCCGGGTAAAGGAAAAATGCAAATTACCGGAAAATTAGGCGAGGTTATGCAGGAGTCAGTTAAAGCAGCCAAGGCATTCATAAGATCAAAAAGTTTAGATTATGGAATAATACCACCGGTTTTTGAAAAGAAAGACTTTCATATTCACGTGCCTGAAGGAGCAACCCCTAAAGATGGACCATCAGCTGGAGTAGCAATGGTTACTTCAATCATTTCAGCAATTTTAGAAATACCAGTCAATAAAGATGTAGGAATGACAGGTGAAATTACTTTAAGAGGTATTGTTCTTCCTATCGGTGGACTTAAGGAAAAACTGTTAGCTGCACATAGAGTCGGTCTTAAAAAAGTATTAATTCCCCATGAAAACAAAAAGGATCTTGTAGATATACCAGAAGTAATTAAGAAAAATATCGAAATAATACCAGTCAAAAATGTTGATCAAGTCTTAAAACATGCTTTAACCAAACCTCTTAAAAGAGTGGATTGGGTAGAAGTTGAGCAACTATCAGATAAAGAAAAAACAAAATCTGAAGTATCAAGCAGGCATTAGAAACTAATAATTAGACATAAGTTGATAAAAGAAAGCTCAAAAGCTATAAAGCTTATTAATAAAGCAAATGAAAAAAATTATTATAACAGGTGGCCTGGGATATATAGGTACAGAACTTTGTAAAATTTATTCAGGTGTAAGCTGGAGTCATAAGATTACCGTTATAGACAATAGATTTATTTCAGAAAGAGTAAATCAGTTGAGGAATTGGAATATAGATTTTGTTCATGGAGACATATTAGACAAGAGTTTAATTAATAAGCACTGTAAAGATGCCGATATAGTTCATCATCTAGCTGGGATTACAGATGTACCAAGGGTAAAAAAAGATAGTAACGACTCAATTGATAATCAAATTATTTTAGTTGGAGAAAAAGGAACTCAGAATATTTTAGATGTTATAAGTGATAAATGTAAAATAATATTTCCATCAACTCATGTTGTTTATGAGGGTTTAGAAAAAGTAAAAAATAATATAAATGAAGAAGAAGGAACAAAGCCTGTGCTTGCTTATGCAATTTCTAAAGCAAATAATGAAAAACAATTAAAAGAGTCTGGTAAAAATTATATTATTTTAAGATTAGGTTCGGTTTACGGTTACTCTACAGATACTGCAAGAATTGATATAATGCCAAATCTTTTTTCAAAAATTGCCTCACAAAATGGAACTCTTAAATTATTTTCTGGAGGTAGACAAGTTAAAAGCTTAGTTCCTCTTATAGATGTGGCTCGATGTTTTAAATATATGGAAGAGAGGAACGATATTTCCTCCGACATATTTAATCTTACCAAAGATACTGTAACTGTTAAACAAGTTGCGGAAATTTGTAAAAAATATAATCCTAAAATTAATTTAAGAGAAACTAATGACCTTATACCGAATGAGGGTTTTTCTTTATCAAATAAAAAAATTAGAGAAAAAGGTTTTAAATTTCTTTATGGACTTGATGAAAGTATAAATGAAATGATTAGTAAATGGTCTAAACAGAAATTAATCAAAGATCTTGAACATGTCAGAAATGGAAGCGATGAGTATGTAGACCAGAGAGGAACTATTAGCAACCATGAACTTACAGAACCTATAAATATGATAGGATTAATTGACTCAAAAAAAGGCACAATAAGAGCAAACCACTTTCATCCTCAACAGGAACAAAAATGTTTATTCACAAAAGGCCAAATTATAGAAGTTTTTCAAGATATACTTAATCCTAATTCTCCAAAAATAACACAAGTTGTTAATGAGGGTCAGTTATCTATCATTAAACCTAATGTTGCCCACACAATGGTTTTTACTAAAGATACAACTTTTTTAAATTTAGTAAGAGGAGAGAGAGAACACAAAAATTATGGTATTACCCACACAATAAGACACTCACTTGTTGATGAGAAAGAGAGAGATTTACTTCTTGATTGTTACAAGTTCGATTGCAGGTCTTGTGGCAGTAAAAATTTAAGAAGGGTTGTATCTTTAGGTTATCAACCATTAGCAAATAATTTATTAAATAAAAAAGATGAAAAATGTGAACTATATCCTCTGGAAGTAAATTATTGCTCGAAGTGTCATAACTGCCAATTATCAGTAGCAGTAGACCCAAAAAAAATGTTTTCAAACTATCTTTATACGTCTTCAACCTCTAAGTCTTTTCAAGATCATTTTATTAAAGCAGCAAAAAAATATATTAGGGATTTTAAATTAAGTAGAAAACATTCATACATTATCGATATTGGTAGTAATGATGGTGTTGCATTAAAACCTTTCAAGGATTTAGGTTATAAAAAGATTGTTGGAATAGAACCTGCAAAAAACTTAGCAAAAATTGCTAATAAAAATAAAATTAAGACAATAAATACTTTTCTTGATAAAAAAAATTTAGGGAAAATTAAAAAGAATGCTGATTTAATATTGGCATCCAATGTATTTGCTCATTCTGACAAATTGAAAGAGATGGCAGAATGTATGTTTAAATTATTATCTAAAAACGGAGTTATTATTATCGAAATCCAGTACTTACTAAATACTTTAAAAGATTTAACATTTGATAACATTTATCACGAACATTATAACTATTGGTCATTAACATCCTTAATTAACTTCTTTAATCAATTTAATGCAAAAATATTCAGAGCGGAAAAAATCGATACTCATGGTGGCTCACTTAGAATTTATATTAGTAAAAAAAATAAAATTAAAATTGAAAATAGTGTAAAAAATTTAACAAAAGAAGAAGAAAAATTCGGTATTAAAAAATTTGAAACTTATCAAAATTTTGGAAAAAAAGTTTATGAAATTCGGAAGAATGTAGTTAAAAACATAAAAAAATTAAAAAAGGAAAATAACAAAATAATAGGTTACGGTTCTCCTGCTAAAGCAACTACAGCACTAAACTTCTTTGGAATATCAAATGAAATAGATTTTATAGTTGAAGACAATAAATTAAAACACGGAAAATTTATTCCGGGTGTAAAAATTCCAATAAAAAATAAATCAAAGATCAAAGATAAAAATAATACCGTTATAGTATTAGCCTGGAACTTTTTTAAAGAAATTAAATTAAGTAATATAAATTTATCAAATAAGTTTATTAATATTAAAGATTTAGAAGATTAATTATTTTTTTAAAAATTTTTCAGCTTCTAAGATAATTTTTTCAGTATCTTTAGGAAGTTCACTATACTTCTCTTTTTTACTTTTATTTATTACTTTAGAATTTTTGTTTAAGAAAAAATTTACAGCTTCAAGAATTTCTCTATTACTAAATTTTTCTTCCATATGCTTAGTAACTAGTAATAAAGTCGATAAAAATTATTTTAAAATTATTTAATGTTTCAAAAAAATTTTCGATGTAGGGTTCAAGAAATGGAAACTTTCTCGATAACCTGCTCTTCTCGAAATTTAAGATACCTACAAAAAAAATAGATAAAACTGAAAATGTAATTAAATAATTGAAAAATCCATAACCTGCATTATCAGTTTTTTTAGTTTTACTTTGACTATTTTTTTTTGTTTTTATATCTGAGCTTGAAGGATCAATGATTTTTATACCATGCTTTTTTTGAAGATATTCCTCTGAATAAACATCTATTCCAGATGTTTTTTTTCTTTTTGTTTTTTTTTTGGATGCTTTTGGAGCATTTTTAACATTAACAATTTTTTGGGTTTTTTGTTTAATTGGATATTGTGTCCATTTATTACCACATGAGCTACACTGAACAAGCCTACCTTTTGCTGTTACGGCATTATCAGGTACTACAAACTTCTTTTGACATGATTTACATTGAATAATCATATACTTAGATAATACAGATAAATTTCATAAACTTAAATTATTATTTTTTTAGCTTTTTACATTGTAAAATTTTTGTTGTATATGTCGGTTCTGTTTAATTGGGGCGGTTAGCTCAGTTGGTAGAGCATCTCGTTTACACCGAGAGGGTCATAGGTTCGAGTCCTTTACCGCCCACCAATTAAATGCCTTAAAACGTGGGGGTGTAGCTCAGTTGGTTAGAGCGCCTGCCTGTCACGCAGGAGGTCGCGGGTTCGAGTCCCGTCACTCCCGCCACTACTTGATAACCATTTTCATTTAAATCAATGATAATGCGCGCATCTGCATCCTGTACACCTACGTTTGAGATGATATAAATATTTGAGAGAATTAATATAACAATCCCCAAACTAAGGTATTGGGGTAGATATTGATACACAACATGATTTATAACTTTTTATTTGAATACCTATCAATTATTTTATTTTTATTTATTGCTTTAGTCTTAAGCATTGGATTTATAGCAATAAATTATTTATCCGCACCCAACAATCCAGATCCAGAAAAACTATCAGCCTACGAATGTGGTTTCGAGGCCTTTGGTGACTCAAGAATGGAATTTGATGTTAAATTTTATTTGGTAGCTATATTATTTATTATTTTCGATTTAGAAATAGCATTCCTTTTTCCCTGGGCGATATCCCTCGGAAATTTAGGTGCTTTCGGATTTTGGTCTATGATGATTTTTCTAGGAGTTTTAACTATTGGATTTATTTATGAGTGGAAAAAAGGAGCTTTAGAATGGGAATAAAATTAGATGATCAATCAGAGAGACAGAAAAAAATCCCAGATGAATTTAAAAAATTAGCTGAAGATTTTAGTAAAAAAGGATTTATTACTACCTCTACTGAAAATTTAATTAATTGGGCAAGAACAGGCTCACTACACTGGATGACTTTTGGTTTAGCTTGCTGCGCTGTTGAAATGATGCAAACTTCAATGCCTAGGTATGATTTAGAGAGATTTGGAGCGGCACCAAGAGGATCGCCAAGACAATCTGATGTTATGATTGTTGCCGGGACATTAACAAATAAAATGGCCCCAGCTTTAAGAAAAGTTTACGATCAAATGCCTGAACCAAGATATGTGATATCCATGGGCAGCTGTGCTAATGGAGGTGGTTATTATCATTACTCTTATTCAGTAGTCAGAGGATGTGATCGAATAGTTCCAGTAGATATTTATGTTCCAGGATGTCCACCGTCAGCAGAAGCCTTGCTATATGGCGTTCTTCAACTACAAAAAAAAATTAGAAGAGAAGGATCTATTCAAAGATAATATTTATGGCCATCAAAAACATTTCTGAACTTGAAAAAATAGTTAATTCCGAGTTAACATCTAAAGTAGATAACTCATCAATAATCTATGATGAGCTTTTGATTGAAATAAAAGTAGAAGAATTAATTAATGTAATCAATTTTCTTAAATCAAATGATTTATGTAAATTTCGCCAGCTTATAGATGTAGTTGGAATTGACTATCCTGAAGAAGAAAAAAGATTTAATCTAATTTATTTATTTTTATCACATGAGAATAACTTGAGAATAAAAATCTCAATAAAATTTGAAATAACAGAACAGATTCCTTCGATAACAAAAATTTTTCCATCAGCAAATTGGATGGAAAGGGAGGTCTTTGACATGTATGGAATTAAATTTAAAAACCATCCAGATTTGCGTAGAATTTTAACTGATTACAATTTTAAAGGACATCCACTAAGAAAAGATTTTCCTCTTACCGGTTTTAATGAGGTTAGATACAGCGAAAAAGATAAAAAAGTTGTTTATGAACCTGTAAAGTTAGAGCAAAACTATAGAAATTTCGATTTTTCAAGTCCTTGGGAAGGAACTAAATATATTAAAGAAATACAAAATAAAAAAAATGAAAAAAACTAAAACACTAAACCTTAATTTTGGACCTCAACACCCAGCAGCACATGGGGTTTTAAGATTAATTTTAAAACTCGATGGCGAAGTAGTGGAGGAAGCAGATCCTCACATAGGATTACTTCATAGAGGAACAGAAAAACTTATTGAGCACAAAACATACACTCAAGCTTTGCCTTATTTTGATAGATTAGATTACGTAGCTCCAATGAATCAAGAACATGCTTTTGCACTAGCTACAGAAAAATTATTGAAAATAGAAGTTCCTATACGAGCCAAATACATAAGAGTTATATTTTGTGAAATTGGACGAATTTTAAGTCACATTTTAAATGTCACTACTCAAGCTTTAGACGTAGGTGCTTTAACTCCATCCTTATGGGGATTTGAAGAAAGAGAAACTTTAATGACTTTTTATGAAAGAGCTTCAGGATCTAGATTGCATGCAAACTATTTTAGAACAGGCGGAGTCCATCAAGATTTGCCTCAAAAGCTTCTAGATGATATAGGAAAATTTTGTCAAACTTTCCCTAAAATTATAGATGATTTAGAAAATCTACTTACTGATAATAGAATCTTCAAACAAAGAAATGTTGATATAGGTATTGTAACTAAAAAAGATGCTATGGATCATAGTTTTTCTGGAGTAATGTTGAGAGGTTCAGGAATAGTATGGGATTTGAGAAAGTCCCAACCATATGAGTGTTATAAAGATTTAGATTTTAAAATTCCGGTAGGCAAAAATGGTGATTGTTACGATAGATATCTTTGTAGAATAGAAGAGATGCGTGAGAGCGTAAAGATTATAAAACAATGTTTAGATAAATTACCGAAAGGTCCAATTAAAACAATAGATAATAAAATCTCCCCTCCCAAAAGAGAGGATTTAAAAAATTCTATGGAAGCTTTAATTCATCATTTTAAATTATTCACTGAAGGTTTTAGAGTGCCTGCAGGAAATGTTTATTCTGCAGTAGAAGCTCCAAAAGGTGAATTCGGCGTTTATCTAATTTCAGATGGTAGCAATAAACCTTATCGATGTAAAATTCGAGCACCAGGGTTTTCACACTTACAAGCCATGGATTATTTAATTAGAGGACATATGTTAGCAGATGTCCCGGCAGTATTAGGTTCCTTAGACATTGTTTTTGGCGAGGTAGACAGATGAAACCAAAAAAAGTTTATGAAAAACAACCGGATAGTTTTAAATTTTCTGATAAAAATTTAGAGATTGCAGAAAATATTTTAAAAAAATATCCAAAAGAAAGAAAAAAGAGCGCCGTTATGCCTTTACTTTACTTAGTCCAAAGACAAAATGAGAATTGGATTCCTCTTGCAGCGATGAAGTATATTGCGAAATATTTATCTATTCCATATATAAGTGTTTATGAAGTAGCCACATTCTATTCAATGTACAATCTTTCCCCCGTTGGAAAATATTTTGTTCAAGTATGTACTACAAGTCCATGCTTACTTAGAGGAGCTAATAAAATAGTTGATATATGTAAAAAAAATATTTCTTCTAATCAAAGTCAAGTCACAAAAAATAAATTATGCTCTTGGACAGAAGTTGAATGTCTTGGAGCTTGTGTTAACGCTCCCATGATGCAGATAAATGAATCTTATTATGAGGATCTAGACGAACAAGATGCCAATAAAATTATTAAATCTTTACTTGAAGACAAACCTTTAAAATCTGGATCTTATAGAAATAGAAAAAATACAGCTCCAGAAAATTTAAACAATTTAAATGGGGGAAAAATTGCTTAAAAAAGAAGATAGAATATTCTCTAATATTTACAACGAACTTGGTTGGCAGATTGATAACTCTCTCAAAAGAGAGGACTGGAAGAACACAAATGAAATTATTTCAAAAGGAAGAGAATGGATTATAGACGAAATTAAAAAGTCAGAACTTCGAGGAAGAGGAGGAGCAGGATTCCCCACAGGTCTAAAATGGTCATTCGCTCCAAAAAAACTTGGATCTAGACCTCATTATTTAATTATAAATGCTGATGAATCTGAACCTGGAACATGCAAAGATAGAGATATCTTAAGATTTGAGCCACAAAAGTTAATTGAAGGTTGTTTAATATCTGGTTTCGCTGTGAATGCTCACACTTGTTATATTTATATAAGAGGTGAATATTTAAATGAGGGAAAAAGACTACAGGAAGCAATAAATCAAGCTTATGAAAAAAATTTTTTAGGCAAAAATGCTTGTGGAAGTAATTGGGACTTTGATATTTATATACACTATGGAGCTGGTGCTTATATTTGCGGCGAAGAAACAGCTTTATTGGAAAGTCTTGAGGGAAACAAAGGTCAACCAAGACTTAAACCTCCTTTTCCAGCACTTGTTGGCCTATATGGTTGCCCAACTATAGTAAACAACGTTGAAACTGTTGCAGTAGTGCCCACAATTTTAAGAAGAGGTTCGCAATGGTTTTCGTCACTGGGAAAACCCAAAAATACTGGAACTAAGATCTTTTGTATTTCTGGAAATGTAAATTCTCCTTGTAACGTTGAGGAGGAAATGGGAATTCCTCTAAAAGAGCTTATAGAAAAATATGCTGGAGGTGTAATTGGCGGTTGGGAAAACTTGCAAGCCGTTATACCAGGTGGATCTTCAATGCCTTTATTACCAAAGAAAATCTGTGACACTATCAATATGGACTTTGACTCTCTAATAGCAGCAAAAAGTGGTCTTGGAACTGCAGGTATAATTGTAATTAATAAAGATCAAAATATTATTGAATGTATGGCTAGGATTGCAAAATTTTATAAACACGAAAGTTGTGGTCAGTGTACTCCTTGTAGAGAAGGATCTGGTTGGATGTGGAGAATTTTAGAGAGACTGGCTAAAGGAGAAGCTACTTACAGTGATATTGATCTATTATCTGACGTTACGAAGCAAATTGAGGGACACACTATTTGTGCTTTTGGCGAAGGTTCAGCTTGGCCTGTACAAGGTTTGCTGAGACATTTCAGAAAAGAAATAGATAAAAAATGTATAGGAGAACCAATAGTCAAAAAAAGAAAAAATATTCCATACTTAATAGATCAACATTTATTGGAGAAAGACAATGCCTAAAATAACTATTAATGGGAAAGAGTTAGAATTTAAGAATGGTATGACAGTTCTACAAGCTTGTGAATTAGCTGACGTAGAAATTCCAAGATTTTGTTATCACGAAAAATTGTCTATCGCCGGGAATTGTAGGATGTGTCTGGTTGAGATGGAAAAATCTCCAAAACCTATAGCTTCTTGTGCAATGCCGGCTGCCGAAGGTATGAATATTAAAACAAATACAAAATTAGTGGAAAAAGCGAGAAAAGGCGTAATGGAATTTTTGCTTGCTAATCATCCTCTTGACTGTCCAGTTTGTGACCAAGGTGGAGAATGCGATCTACAAGATCAATCGTTATATTACGGTTTTGATAAATCTAGATTCAATGAAAATAAACGGACTGTTAGAGATAAATATATGGGTCCACTAATTAAGACTCAAATGACAAGGTGTATACATTGTACTAGATGTATCAGATTTGCAACTGAAGTTGCCGGTGTTCCAGAAATTGGTGCCATTGGTAGAGGTGAGAATATGGAAATAACAACCTATTTAGAAAAATCAATGGAGTCTGAACTTTCTGCTAATGTAATAGATTTGTGTCCAGTTGGTGCTTTAACTTCTAAACCTTATGCATTCGAGGCAAGACCTTGGGAATTAAAAAAAACTGAAAGTATTGATGTCATGGATGCCGTAGGTTCAAATATTAGGATAGATACTTATGGTTGGGAAGTAAAAAGAATTTTGCCTAGGCTTAACAATGAAATCAATGAAGAATGGATATCTGACAAAACTAGATATGCTTGTGACGGTCTTTTAAAACAAAGATTAGACGAACCATTTATTAGAAAGAATGGAAAACTAATAAAATCAAATTGGGACGAAGCATTAGATTTAATTTCAAATAAAATTAAAAATATTCGTCCAGAAAAAATGGCTGGTCACGTTGGTGATTTAGTAAGTCTTGAAAGTATATTTTCTTTCAAAAATTTTTTAACTGATCTTAAAATAGAGAATTTTGATTTTAGAGAACGAGAAATGTACTTAAATAGCTCGGATAAAATTAATTATCTTTTTAACTCATCTATCCAAGGTATTGAAGAATCAGATTTAATATTATTAGTTGGTTGTAATCCAAGACATGAAGCAACCATGGTTAATGCTAGGATAAGAAAAGTATATGCAAATAGAAAGATTCCAGTTTATTCAATAGGTAATCCAGGTGATTTAACTTATGAATATAATATTATTGGTGAAAATACTGATGTTTTGAGAGATATAATAAAAGGTCAAAATAGTTTCTCAAAAAAACTCTTATCCTCAAAAAAACCAATAATAATTATAGGCGAGACAGCTTTAGAGCTTAAAAGTGGTGCCTATATTTTTGAGGAGTTAAAAGAGTTTTTAAGAGAGAATAATTTAATAAATGATAATTGGAACGCATTTAACATATTAGCAAAGAATGCATCAACAGTTGGTGCTATTGATTTAAAATTCTTTAATATAAAGGAAAATAATAATTTTATATTTTTTGACAAACTTAAAAATAATGAATTTGAACTTATTTATCTTTTAGGATCAGATAATCTTAGATTTAATAAAAATGATACATTTGTAATATATCAAGGCAGTCATGGAGATAGAGGTGCAGAAAATGCAGATGTTATTCTTCCTAGCCCTGCTTATACAGAACAAAATGGTCTTTACATAAATTTAGAAGGAAGAGTTCAAGAATGTAGAAAAGCTTCTTACCCTCCCGGTAATTCTTTAGAAGATTGGAAAATTTTTAACTTAATTTTAGATAAATTAGAAAAAGAATTAAAAAATAAAAACTACCAAAAAATTAAGGAATTAACTTTAAATAACATAGTTAACTTTTCAAAAATAGATTCTATTTCAAAAAATAAAATTACCATTAATAAAAAAAAAGAATGTGATTTTATTCATGAAAAGATTGAAATTAAAAAAATTGATTATTACTTCTCAAATTCAATAGCACGAGCTTCAAAAACAATGAGTGATTGTAGAGCTATCGTTAGTAAACAATTTAAAAATGGGACAACTATTTGATGGAATATCTAAATATTTTATTACAAGAAATTTACAAAATTTTTTTCCTAGTTATACCGGTTCTTGTAACTGTAGCTATGATTGTTTGGTTAGACAGAAGGGTATGGGCTTCTATTCAAAAAAGAAGAGGCCCAAATGTTGTTGGTCCTTTTGGATTATTACAGTCTCTAGCTGACGCCTTAAAATATATTTTTAAGGAAATTATAATTCCAGCAAGTGCAAATAAAGCAATCTTCATTTTAGCGCCTATAGTTACGATGACTTTAGCTTTAGCAGCTTGGGCAGTAATTCCATTTAGTGAAAGTTTAATTCTATCTGATATAAATGTAGGAATACTATATCTTTTCGCTATATCTTCTTTAGGTGTCTACGGGATAATAATGGGTGGCTGGGCTTCTAATTCAAAATATCCATTTTTAGGGGCTATAAGGTCTGCTGCTCAAATGGTTTCATACGAAGTGTCTATAGGAATTATTATTATTAATGTATTACTTTGTGTTGGCTCCCTAAACTTGAAAGATATTGTTAACGCCCAACAAGATCTCTGGTTTGTATTTCCTCTTTTTCCAATGTTTGTAATTTTCTTTATTTCTGCTCTAGCGGAAACTAACAGACCGCCATTTGATTTACCAGAAGCTGAAGCAGAATTAGTTGCAGGTTACCAAACTGAATATTCAGGGATGATGTATGCAATGTTTTGGTTAGGAGAATATGCAAATATTTTATTAATGTGTGCTATGGGCTCAATTTTATTTTTAGGCGGATGGCTACCTCCTCTAGACATATATCCTTTTAATATAGTTCCATCATTTTTTTGGATGATTTTAAAAATTTTATTTTTATTTTTGCTTTTCTCTATAGTTAAAGCAATTGTGCCTAGATATAGATACGATCAGTTAATGAGATTGGGTTGGAAAGTTTTTCTACCATTTTCACTTTTTTATGTTGTACTAACTGCTAGTTTTTTATTTTATTTCGAATTATTACCAACAAAGGTTTATTAAATGAAAATTAATAGAATATTTAAAATAATTTTTTTATCTGAATTTGTTTCAGCGCTTTTAAAGGCAATTAAAGAAATTTTTAGAAGCAAAAAAACTATAAATTACCCTTATGAAAAAGGCCAAATAAGCCCTAGATTTAGAGGAGAACATGCGTTGAGAAGGTACCCCAACGGTGAAGAACGATGCATAGCTTGTAAATTGTGTGAGGCTGTATGTCCTGCCCAAGCTATTACTATTGAGTCAGAAGAAAAGGAGGACGGAAGTAGAAAAACAACAAGATATGACATTGACATGTTGAAGTGTATATATTGCGGACTTTGTCAAGAGTCTTGTCCAGTGGATGCTATAGTTCAAGGACCAAACTTTGAATTTTCAACAGAAACCAGAGAGGAGCTTTACTATAACAAAGAAAAATTACTAGACAACGGTGACAGGTGGGAGTCAGTTATATCTAAAAATCTTAAATTAGATAAAGTTTACAAATAATGATTACACATACAATTTTTTTTTATTTTTTTTCAATCATTGCAATTTATTCTGCTCTAATGGTTATTACTTCTAAAAACACAGTAAATTCAGTTTTCTTCCTAATTCTAGATTTTATATCAGTTGGTTGTCTTTTTATAATGGTGGGTGCAGAATTTTTAGGAATGATTTTACTTATTGTTTATGTAGGAGCTGTTGCCGTACTTTTTCTTTTTGTAGTAATGATGTTGAATGTTGCTGAACAAAAAACCTCTTGGTTTAGAGGAAGGGTTACAAAGGGAACACACATTCCATCGGGATTATTTGTAAGTATACTTATATTTCTTGAGCTATTGGTTGTAGTAGGGGGATGGAAATATAAAACCAATATCATGTCTAGCGGAAGTTTACCTATAGATCAAAATACAACTAATACACATGAGCTCGGCAATGTTATGTATACAGATTATGTACTTTATTTTCAGTTATCAGGAATGATTTTACTTTTAGCAATGATGGGTGCAATTATTTTAACCTATAGAAAAAGAGAAAACATAAAAAGACAAAGTTACTTCAAACAGGTTTCAAGAGAAAAATCTTCATCAGTTGAATTGAAAGATGCTGAATTTGATAAAGGAGTTAAGATTGATGATTGAGATCGGATTAGGGCATTATTTAACTCTCGGAGCAATTATTTTTTCTTTAGGTATAGTAGGAATATTTTTAAACAGAAAAAACGTAATTGTTATTCTTATGTCTATTGAATTAATCTTATTGGCCGTAAATATTAATTTAATTTCTTTTTCCATTTTTTCTGGAGATATTTTAGGACAAGTATTCACTATGTTGATTTTATCTATAGCTGCAGCAGAAGCAGCTATTGGATTAGCTATTATTGTTATCTTTTACAGAAATAAGGGATCTATAAGAGTAGAAGATATTCATCAAATGAAAGGTTAAATGGAATACCTAATTTTATTTTTACCATTATTAGGCTCAATCTTCGGATACTTTGGTAAAAGTTTAGGGGATAAATTTTCTATAATAATTACAAGTTTATTTATTTCTATATCTGCTATTTTATCAATTATTGTTTTTTACAATGGCATAGTGAACAATATTTATGGAAATTATAAAATATTTGAGTGGATTAATTCAGGAAAATTTGTTGTCAATTGGTCAATTAACGTTGATCCACTTAGTTCAGTAATGTTAGTTGTTGTTACTCTTATCTCATCCCTCGTTCATATTTATTCAATTGGTTATATGAATAAAGATCCACATAAACCAAGATTTATGTCTTACCTTTCTCTATTTACTTTTGCGATGTTGACACTCGTTGTATCAGATAATTTTTTGCAATTATTTTTTGGATGGGAAGGTGTTGGCTTATCATCTTATCTATTAATTGGATACTGGTACAAAAAAAATTCTGCTAATAATGCAGCGATGAAGGCATTTCTTGTTAATAGAGTTGGAGACTTTGGATTAGCTATTGGAATTTTTCTAATTTTTTTTCATTTAGGCTCAGTCAATTACCAAGAAGTTTTTAAACTTATTCCTGATTTTTCAAATACTGATATTAATTTCTTAGGCCTAGAAGTTAATTTAATCACCTTAATTTGCCTATTTTTATTTATGGGAGCTATGGGAAAATCTGCACAATTTTTTTTACACACTTGGTTACCAGATGCAATGGAGGGTCCAACACCAGTTTCTGCGTTAATTCACGCAGCAACAATGGTCACTGCAGGAGTATTTTTAGTTGTTAGATGTTCACCAATTTTTGAGTTTTCGCAAATAGCTTTAAATACAGTTGCAGTGATTGGAATGATTACTGCAGTATTTGCTGCATCAGTTGCATTGGTTCAAAATGATATAAAAAGAATAATCGCTTATTCTACTTGCAGTCAATTAGGGTATATGTTTTTTGCAGCAGGTGTAGGAGCTTACCATGTAGCTATTTTTCATTTGTTTACTCATGCATTTTTTAAAGCATTACTGTTTTTGGGATCAGGCTCAGTGATACATGCATTTAATGATGAACAAGATATAAGAGAAATGGGAGGAGTTTGGAAAAAGTTACCTTACACATGGGTTTTAATGCTTATAGGAACTCTTGCATTGACAGGTTTTCCGTTTCTCTCAGGTTTTTATTCTAAGGATGCTATAATAGAATTTGCGTATTTAAGGCATTCTACTGTGGGCTATTCAGCAGCTATAGTTGGAATTATTACTGCGTTTTTAACTTCTATATATTCTTGGAGACTTTTATTTTTAACATTTCACGGAAAATATAATAATAAAAAAATTTCTTTAGAAAAAACTCATGAATCACCAATTATAATGCTTATACCATTAATAATTTTAGGTGTAGGCGCTGTCCTTTCTGGGATTTTACTTAAAAATTTTTTTATCGGTCAAGAGAGTACTAATTTTTGGAAAAACTCTATATTTTTTATAAATGAATTGTCTCATGATCATATACCTCTATGGTTAATATTAATTACACCTATTATAGTAACTATAGCGATACCAATATCTTATTATTATTTTATTAAGAATCCAAAAATTTTAGAAAATTTTAAAATTTCTTATAATAAAATATATGATTTTTTATTAAACAAATGGTACTTCGATGAAATTTATGAATTTATTTTTGTCAAACCTCTAAAAAAATTAGGAGATATTTTTTGGAAAAGAGGTGATGAAAATACAATTGATAGATTTGGTCCAGATGGAATCTCGAAAGTAGTAAAATATATTTCAAATAAAGCGATAAAGTTTCAAACCGGCTTTATATATGACTATGCATTCGTAATGTTAATTGGATTATCAGCTCTAATAACTTACTTGATATTAAAATAAACATGAATTTCCCTATTTTATCTTCAATAATTTTTTTACCTTTCTTAGGGGCTTTATTTATTTTCTTGAGCCAAAGTAAAACAAGTTCAAATAAAAGTGCAATATATGTTTCGTTATTCACCAGTATAGCTAACTTTTTATTGTCAATTTTTTTATGGTATTCATTTGATAGAAACTTTACTGGTTTTCAATTTGTGGAGGAAAAAAATTGGATCAGTGGATTGATAAAATTTAAGTTAGGAATAGATGGAATTTCAATTTTGTTCATTGTTCTTACAACCTTCATTGCCCCAATATGTATTCTTTCATGTGTTAACAGTGTCAAATCACGAGTAAAAGAATTTCTTATAACTATTTTAGTTTTGCAAACTTTTATGCTAGGAGTTTTTTGCTCATTGGATCTTGTGATATTTTATTTATTTTTTGAAGCAGGTTTAATTCCAATGTTCTTAATTATAGGAATTTGGGGAGGACCAAGAAGAGTTTATTCTGCGTATAAATTTTTTCTTTATACTCTTTTGGGTTCTGTATTAATGTTAATAGCAATAATAGCAATTTATTGGATTTCAGGCACAACAGATTTAGTTCAAATTCTTGAATTTAAAATACCTAAGGAATATCAATATTTACTTTGGCTAGCATTTTTTAGCTCTTTTGCAGTTAAGTTACCTATGTGGCCTGTTCACACTTGGTTGCCAGATGCTCATGTTGAGGCACCTACAGCAGGTTCAGTAATATTAGCATCGATACTTTTAAAAATGGCAGGATATGGTTTTTTAAGATTTTCTGTGGGCATGTTCCCAGTTGCCTCGGAATATTTCACTCCTTTAGTTTACACGTTAAGCACAATCGCAATTATTTACACATCTTTGGTTGCTTTAATGCAAGAAGATATGAAAAAATTGATAGCTTATTCATCTGTAGCGCATATGGGTTATGTAACTTTAGGTATTTTTACTTTTACTAAACAAGGAATTGAGGGAAGTATTTATCAAATGATTAGCCATGGACTTATATCAGCAGCACTATTTTTGTCAGTAGGTGTTCTTTATGACAGAACCCATTCACGCTTGATCAATTCATATGGCGGAATTGTCAATATATTGCCAAAATTTTCTTTAATTTTTATGATTTTTACTTTGTCAGCTTTAGGTATACCTGGAACAAGTGGATTCGTTGGTGAGTTTTTAGTTCTATTAGGAATTTTCCAAAAAAACTATTTTGTAGCTATATTAGCTTCTTTGGGAGTAATTTTAGCGGCTGCTTATATGCTGTGGTTATATAAAAGGGTAATCTTTGGAAAACTAAATAATGATAACATTAAGAAAATTAAAGATATAAATCTTTCTGAAGGTTTGGTGCTATCTTTACTAGCTATCGCAACAATTGTTTTTGGATTTTATCCAGAACCAATACTTGATACAATAAGTGTTTCATCAGATTATTTGATAGAAAATTACAAAAAAGATCTAATTTATCATCTTATGGTCAACAAATGATTGAAAATTTTCAAATTTTATATCCAGAAATATTCCTCTCTTTATCAATTTTAATAATTTTGATGGTTGGAGTATTTATTAAAAAAAGCTACAACTTAGTTACAAACTTAACTTTTTTAATTTTATTAATTTTAATTGCAATACTTTTTAATGAAAAAGGAAATACTTTAATATTTTCCGATGTTTTCATAAGAGATTCTTTTTCAAATATCATTAAAATTTTAATTTTAATTTCAAGTTTGCTTATACTTTATTCTTCTCAGATTTTTATAAAAGAAAATAATATCAACAAATTTGAATATCCAATTATTTTTTTAATAGCAATTTTAGGAATGTTTTTCATGGTCAGTGCAAACGACCTTATACTTTTTTACTTAGGTTTAGAGTTACAATCATTAGCTCTTTATATACTAACGGCTATAGATAGAGACAATTTAAGAGCAACAGAATCTGGTATTAAGTTTTTTATTTTAAGCGCTTTGTCCTCAGGTTTGTTACTATATGGATGTTCATTGTTATATGGTTTTACTGGGTCCACAAATTTTGAAATTATTAATAATGAACTAACTTCTGAAAATATTGGAGCAGTTTTTGCAATGGTTTTCATTTTAGTTGGTTTGGCTTTCAAGGTTTCAGCAGTTCCTTTTCATATGTGGACCCCAGATGTTTTTGAGGGTTCTCCTTCTTCAATAACAAGTTTTTTTGCAATAGTACCTAAGATTGCTGGAATAGCTGTTTTTATAAGATTTATGCAAGTACCATTTGAAAATATTTTGATTGAATGGCAATCAATAGTGATTTTTTTATCTATTGCCTCAATGATTTTGGGAGCGGTTGCTGCTATAGGTCAAAAGAATATAAAAAGACTTATAGCTTATAGTTCTATCGGACATATTGGTTATGCTTTAGCTGGGATAGCAACTGGAACTTTATCAGGGTATAGCAGTTCAATTTTATATATTGCAATTTACGCTGTGATGAATCTAGGAATATTTGGTTGTATTTTTCTTATGAAAAAAGATGGTAAATACACTGAAGAAATTAATGATTTATCTGGAATATCTACAAAACACCCTCTGATTTCAATATCTTTTTTAATTATACTTTTTTCATTAGCGGGAATTCCTCCTCTGGGTGGTTTCTTTGCAAAATTTTATGTTTTCATGTCTGTCGTAGAAAGTGAAATGTATACACTTGCGATTATAGGTTTGCTAACAACTGTAATTTCTGCATTTTATTATCTTAAGATAATTAAAATTATATATTTTGATGAAATTGTAAAACCTTTCGATGAAAATAAAAATTTTAGTATTTCAGGTACAATTTTTATTTCTTGTATTTTTTTAATAACATTTTTTTTATACCCTTCAATATTTAATGATTTAATCCTCACGGCAGTTTCTAAATAATGAACTTAAGAATTATAAAATTTAATAGTGTAAAAAGCACTAATGATGAAGCCATAAAGATGATTAAATTTAATAAATTGAAATCAGGTATAGCTGTAGCCACAAATCAAAGTAAAGGCAGGGGAACTATGGGAAAAAAATGGATTTCTAAAAAGGGCAATTTATTTATCTCAATTTTTTTTGATATAAGTAAATCCAACATAAAAAGAGATAAATTTTCAGTTTTTAACCCACATATAATTAAAGATGTGTTAAAAAAGTATTCTAAATATAAAATAATTATAAAATGGCCAAATGACTTGTTAATAAAGAAACGTAAAGTTTGTGGTATTTTACAAGAAATAATAAGTTACAAAAATAAAAATTATTTGATAATAGGTGTAGGCATTAATACTTTTGTCTCACCAGGTAGTAGAAATTTTAATTCAACTTCTTTATTAAAATGTTCTAAAACTAAAATTACAAACAGAGAAATTTTAATGAAAACAAAGCAATCTTATGAAAAATTTATTACTGATTCCCGTATTAGAGATTATAATTATTTGAAAAAAAAAATCTGCAAAATATAAAATGAGATATTTAATTGGAGATATTGGAAATACTTTAACAAAATTATCGATATTTAATTCTAAATTTAAAATAGTCAAATCTTATCATATTGATACAGCTAAGCTTAATAATAAAAAATTTTTATCAAATTATCTCAAAAGAATTATAAAAAAAGATATCAATAAAAAAATATTATTTTCTAGCGTAGTTCCAGAAATTTATTATAAATTAAAGAGCTATTTTAAAAAAAAGAACTTTATTTGCTATGAAATTAAAGATTTGAAAATAGAAAAAATTATAAAAACAAAAGTAAAAAATATTTCACAAGTTGGTTCTGACCGTTTATCTAATGCTATTGGTTCATATGTTTTTTATAAAAAAGACAGTTTAATAATAGATTTTGGAACTGCTACAACTTTTGATGTTGTAAAACATCCAGGCGTTTATGATGGAGGCGTTATAGCCCCTGGAATAAATTTATCAATATTAAATCTGAATAAGGCCACTGCTTTGCTTCCTATTTTTAAACTAAAGAAAATAATCAAAACCTATGGTAAAAACACTAAAGAAGCACTTAATGCAGGTTTTTTATGGGGTTACCAAGGGTTAATAAATAATATTGTCAAAAAAATAAATGCAACAAGCAAAAATAATTATAAAATTATACTTACTGGTGGATATGCAGCTCATTTTAAAAAGTATATTTTAAAAAAATCAATTATAGATAAAAATATTACAATAAAGGGTGTAATGGAAATTTATAAAAGATTAATTTTATGAATAAAGATGAATTAATTTTTTGCCCTCTAGGGGGCTCAGGTGAAATAGGGGCTAACTTGAATTTGTATGCCTATGGATCGGAGGATAATCAAAAGTGGATCATAGTCGATATGGGAGTTACTTTTGCAGATGACTCTTTACCTGGAATAGATTTAATATATCCAGATCCCGGTTTTATTTTAGATAAAAAAAATGATTTATTAGGTATTGTTTTAACTCACGCTCACGAAGATCACATAGGAGCTGTTACACATATTTGGCCAGACTTAAAATGTAAAATTTTTGCTACCCCATTTACTGCAGCTTTAATAGAAGAAAAATTTAAAGAAAAAAAGATAGATATTTCAAATCATTTAAAAATTATTCAGCTAAATGGGAAAATCAATTTAGGCCCCTTTAAAATTGATTTCATAACTTTAACTCATTCTATACTGGAACCGAACGGGTTATGCATTACCACACCTTCTGGAACAGTTTTGCATACCGGAGATTGGAAAGTGGATCCTAACCCGCTTATTGGTAAAAACATAGATAAAGAAAAGTTAATAGAAATAGGAAAGAAAGGTGTTCTAGCCATGATATGTGATTCAACAAATGTTTTTAGTGAAGGACGAGCAGGATCAGAAGCCGACGTGAGAGATAGCCTAGCCAGAATAATGGAATTAAAAACTAAAAAAATCATTGTTACTTCTTTCGCTTCTAATGTAGCTCGAATGGAAACAATATTTTATTGTGCAAAAAAAACTGGGAGAAACATTTGTTTAGTCGGACGTTCAATGCACCGAATATACAAAGCAGCAAGAAAATGTGGATATTTACAGAATTTAATAGAGCCTCTTGAACCAAGAGAGGCAAAAAAAATACCAAGAGATAAAATTATATACCTTTGTACAGGAAGCCAAGGTGAACCTATGGGAGCAATGAATCGTATTGTAAATGGAATACACCCTGATGTTTTTTTGGAAAAAGGCGATTCTGTTATTTTTTCTTCAAAAATAATTCCTGGAAATGAAAAAAAATTATATAAATTACAAAATCTAATTACCAAAGAAGATGCAGAAATAGTTACTGAAGAAAATGCTTTTGTACATGTATCTGGTCATCCCAATAGAGAAGATTTGAAGGATATGTACAATTGGGTAAAACCAAATTGTGTTATACCAGTTCATGGAGAACACAGACATATGAAAGAACACGCAAATTTTGCAAAAAAAATGCAAATACCTCAAACTCTATTGATAGAGAATGGTGATATCATAAAAATTTATTCAGACAAGACGCCAAAAATTATTGATAAAGCACCAATTGGAAGAATGTATTTAGATGGTTCCGTAAAAGTGAGTGAAGATTCACAATCTATTAAAGAAAGAAAAAATCTATCTATAAATGGCTATTTAGAGGTCACACTAATTGTTTCAAATAATGGTAAGGTTAAAAGACCAATTATTTCTTGTAAAGGAATCCCAGAAGATGAAATTAACCAAAATTTTATTTTTGATATGGAGAGTGAAATTATTGATACATGCAGATCATTTTCATTACAAAGCAAAAAACAAGAAAAGAATCTTATTGAGGTCTTAAAACAAAATTGCAGAAAGATGGTAAAAGAAAGAACTGGTAAAAAACCTTATACAAATATTAACATTGCAAGAATTTAGTTGTATTTTCCTGTAAGATTAATAAGTTCTTATTTAATTTGGAGTATTTATAACGATGTTATTATCAAAACTACTAATTCCTATTACTAAAGACCTACCTTCAGACGCTAAAATTAAATCTCATCAATTAATGCTGAGGACAGGTATGATTAGACAATCTTCGGCTGGCATTTATTCTTGGCTGCCTTTAGGTTTTAAAGTTATGAAAAAAATTGAACAAATCGTTAGGGAAGAACAAAATAAAATTGGTGCTCAAGAGATGTTGATGCCTACAATTCAATCGGCTGATATTTGGAAAGAGAGCGGAAGATACGATGACTATGGAGAAGAAATGCTAAGAATAAAAGATCGTCAAGGAAGAGAAATGCTTTATGGTCCAACTAACGAAGAGCTTGTAACTGAGATATTTCGTTCAAGTGTAAAATCATATAAGTCACTTCCACAAATGCTTTATCATATTCAATGGAAGTTCAGAGATGAAGTTAGACCAAGATTTGGCGTGATGAGATGTAGAGAATTTTTTATGAAAGATGCATATTCATTTGATATTGATGAGGACTCAGCAAAAAAATCTTACAATAAAATGTTTTTTTCTTATCTAAATACATTTAAAAGATTGGACTTACAGGCTATACCAATGGCAGCAGACACTGGGCCTATAGGGGGAGACTTATCTCATGAGTTTGTTATTTTAGCTGAAACTGGAGAAAGCAAAATATATGCAGATAAAAAAATTTTTGAGGTTAATTTAAGTAATTTTAAATTTGATGATAAGTCTTTAGAAAAAATGCGAAAAGATTTTTCATCTTTTTATGCAGTAACAGATGAAAAATTTAAAAAAGAAGAATTTGATAAAAGCGTCGATAAATCTAACCAAATTATTACAAAAGGAATAGAGGTTGGTCACATTTTTTATTTTGGAGATAAATATTCTAAACCTTTGAATTGTTTTGTCGACTCTAAAGATGGAAAAAAAGATTTAGTCAAAATGGGATCTTATGGAATAGGTGTTTCGAGACTAGTTGGAGCAATTATAGAAGCCAAATACAATAATGAAATTATGAAATGGCCAAAGGCAGTTTCACCTTTCGACGTTGTTATCATTCCAAGCATAAGTAAAAATAATAATGAAAACATGGTAAAAGCAAAGAAAATTTACGATGAATTAAAAAAACAAAATATTGACGCATTGTTAGATGATGTTGATGAAAATATGTCTATAAAATTTAAAAAACATGACTTAATAGGAGTTCCTTTTCAAATTATTTTAGGATCAAAATCAACAGAAAACAAATTTGAATTTAAAGAAATAAATAAAAATGCCCAAATATTAAGTCTCGAAGAAATAAAACAAAAACTTAAAAAACAAATTGTTTAACAAAGTTGAAAGACTAATTTCATCAAGAAATTTAAGACCTAAAAAAAAAGAGGGTTTCTTAAAAATTATATCTATTTTTTCATTCTTAGGGATAATGCTTGGTGTAACAATACTGATAATCGTTATGTCAGTAATGAATGGTTTTAGATCAGAACTAACAAATAAAATTATTGGATTTAACCCACACATTGTAGTCAAGCCCTATAGCAAACCCATAGATAAATTTTTTAAAGATTCTTTAAAAAAAAAATATGAAAATTTTCAAATTGCCAATTCATATACAGGTGAAGGCGTTATCTTAATTAAAAATAATGCAAAAGGAGTATTAGTAAAAGGCGTAGATAATAAAAAAAATCATAATTTAGTATTCATTAAAGAGAAAATTATTGATGGAAAATTTGAGAATTTTGAAAAGGGAAAATTAATTATAGGAAATGAATTAGCAATCAGTTTAAACGTTGTAGTAGGCGATAAACTAAATTTAATGTCATCTACATTTATTAATACTCCGCTTGGAGGAGTTCCTTTGCAGCAAAACTTTGAAATAGCTGGAGTTTTTAACAGTGGCTTCTATGAGTTTGATCAAAATGTTGTGTTCATAGGTCTTAATGATGCACTATCTTTATTTGATAAAACTGAAAAAGATTTAAGTTTAGAAATTAATTTAAATAAACCACTTAAAGCAGATTTTTATAAAAAAGAAATAGAAGAGATGAATGAAAGTTTCTATGTTTATTCTTGGGCAGATTTGAACAAATCTTTCTTCAGTGCTTTAAAAATGGAGAGAAATATTATGTTTATAATTTTAACTTTAATTATTATTGTAGCAGCGTTTAATATTATTTCTGGTTTAACTATTTTAATTAAAAATAAAACTAAAGAAATTGCAATATTTAAAACTTTAGGCTTAAGTAAAAACTCAATAATTAAATCTTTTTTTTTAACAGGCTTTACTATCGGTTTATTAGCTTCAATATCTGGTGTGATTTTGGGTGTAATATTTTCATTTTACATAGAGGAAATAAGATTTTTTATTTCATCAACATTTAATTTAGAAATTTTCCCTGCTGACATTTATTTTTTAGATGAGTTACCAAGCGAAATTAATCCAATTTCTATTGGCATTATATTTATATTTTCAATTTTAATCACTGCTTTAGCATCATTTTTTCCTGCTAAAGTAATATCAAAAATGAATGTGACGAAAGCACTGAAGTATGAATAAATTTTTAATAGAAGCAAAAAAAGTTAAGAAAACTTTTTCACACAAAAATGGGCAAATTCATGTTTTTAAAGATGTAAATTTAAGTGTTAAACCAGGTGATTTAGTTGCTCTAGTAGGTCCGTCCGGTTCGGGAAAATCTTCTTTTTTACATTTACTTTCATTATTGGATAGTCCAACCTCAGGTCAGATTATATTTTTAGGAAAAAACTCTAAAAACTTCTCTGAAAATCAAAAAAATCAAATAAGGCAAAAAAAAATCTCAATAATTTTTCAAGATAATAACTTACTATCTGATTTTACGACTGTCGAAAATGTATTAATGCCTCTAATTATTCGAGGAGAAAACTACAAAACCTCTCTTAATAAAGCAAAAAAAGTACTTAAAGAGGTTAATTTAATTGACAGGACAAACCATTTTCCAAATGAATTATCTGGCGGAGAACAACAAAGAGTTGCAATAGCAAGATCTTTAATAGCAGAAACTGATTTAATACTAGCTGATGAACCAACAGGAAACTTAGATTATAAAACTTCTCAAGATGTTTTTTCTTATTTTCTTAAATTAAAAAGACTTAACAAAACTATTATTTATGCAACTCATAATAGAGAGCTTGCTAACAAAGCAGATTATAAGTTGAGTATTTCTAATGGTAATATAAAAAGGATTAATGGCAAATGACGCTAATCAATTTTCTTACTTCAAAATTCACTCAGAATATTCTATTTGCGAAGGTGCAATTAAAATCGATGATCTAGCAAAAACCTGCAAAGAATATAAAATTAAATCAGTCGGATTATGTGACAGCTATAATTTGTGTGGGGCTTTAGAATTTGCAGAAAAACTGAGCAAATCTGGTTCACATCCAATAATAGGAACACAAGTTAATTTTAAATTTGGTAGTGAAATAGGAAAAATTCCATTATTCGCCACTACAGAGAAGGGATACAAAAATCTTATCAAACTATCCTCTAAAAGTTACCTAGAAAATGATGATATTAGTGAACCACACTGTACGCTTTCAGACTTAAAGAAACTGCATGAAGACCTAATAATATTAACAGGTGGGCATTTTGATTTTTTTGGCAATTTGTTCAAATTAAACAAAAATAAAATTATATCAGAGATTTTACTAGACTTAAAAAAGGTTTTTAAAGAAAGAATATATATTGAGTTACAAAGACATAAAGAACCAGGCGAAAAAAGTTTTGAAAATTTTTTAATTAACTTATCTTCGACTACTCAACTACCTTTAATAGCTTCTCAGGAAGTATATTATTTAAAAAAAGATATGTTCGAAGCACATGATGCACTAATTTGCATAGGTGAAAAAAGTTTTATAGATGACCAAAGTAGAAAAAGATATAGTAGTGAGCACTATTTAAAGGACTCTGATAGTCTTAAAAAACTTTTTAGTGATTTGCCTGAAGCATTAGAAAATAATTATAATTTTCCTTTTAGATTTAACTTTAAACCTAAAAAATCCTTGCCAATTTTGCCTTCAATTAAAAAGAAAAATCAAAGTTTGGAGGAAGAACTATTTTTGCAAGCAAAAAGTGGTTTAGATAAGAGATTTAAAAGTTTTGACTCAAATAAGATTAAAAATAAGGAGGTTTATGAAAAAAGACTTTCACACGAATTAAATATTATTAAAAAAATGAATTACGCAGGGTATTTTTTAATTGTTTCAGACTATATTCGATGGGCAAAGCAAAATAAAATTCCTGTAGGACCAGGCAGAGGGTCAGGTGCTGGTTCTTTAGTAGCTTACTCCCTAGATATCACTGATCTTGATCCTTTAGAATTCAACTTAATTTTTGAAAGATTCTTAAATCCTGACAGAATCTCAATGCCTGATTTTGATATAGATTTTTGTGAGGAAAAAAGAGATTTGGTTTTTAAATACCTAAAGTCAAAATATCTTAACGGGGTAGCTCACATAATTACTTTTGGAAAACTTAAAGCAAGAATGGCTTTAAGGGATGTTGGAAGAGTTTTAGGACTTCCTTATGGACATGTTGATAAAATATGTAAAATGATACCATTTGATCCTTCTCGTCCTTTAACCTTGCAAGAGTCAATAGACAGAGAACCTAGATTTAAAGATGAGATTAGACAAAATAAAAAAGTTGAAAAGTTAATAGAACTGTCACTAAAATTAGAGGGAATAAATAGAAATATGGCAACTCATGCTGCTGGAGTAGTTATTGCTGGAGAAACTTTATCTGAACAGGTTCCTTTATATAAAGACAATAGCTCGAACCTAATTCTCCCATCTACTCAATTTAATATGCATTCATCTGAGGATGCTGGGTTAGTAAAATTTGATATTTTAGGTTTAAAAACATTAACAGTGATAAGCAAAACTTTAAAAATGCTCTCTCAAAAAAATATTAAATTAGATATTAGCAAAATTAATCTTCAAGATGAAAATGTTTTTAAACTTTTGTCAACGGGAGAAACTACTGGACTTTTTCAAGTTGAAAGTACCGGAGTAAGAGAATCTTTGAAACAAATGAAACCAAATAAATTTGAGGATATTATAGCGTTGGTAGCATTATACAGACCAGGGCCAATGAATAATATTCCTATCTATAACGATTGTAAAAATGGCTTAAAAAAGCCAGATTATATTCATCCATCCCTAGAAAAAATACTTAAACCTACTTATGGAATAATAATTTACCAAGAACAAGTGATGCAAATCGCTCAAACTCTTGCAGGATTTACTGCTGGTGAGGCAGACATCTTAAGAAAAGCAATGGGTAAAAAGAAAAGAGCAGAGCTAGAAAAACAAAAGGAAAGATTTATTAATGGAGCTGTAAAAAATGGAATTAAAAAAGATTTAGCTAATTTTATATTTCAAAAAATAACACCTTTCGCTGAGTATGGATTTAACAAAAGTCATGCTGCTGCTTATGCTTTGATTGCTTATCAGACGGCTTTTTTAAAAACATATTATAAAGAAGATTTTATAGCTGCAACAATGTCTACTGAATTAAATAGTACAAATAAATTAAGAGAGTTTGTAGAGGAATTAAAAAGACTAAAAATTGAAGTGGTTAAACCTTGTATCAACAGTTGTTTTGCAGAGTTTAAAGCTGAAAAAAATAAAATTTTTTATGGTTTATCAGCTATTAAAAACGTAGGTTTTGAAGCAGTATCAAATATTATCGCTGAAAGAAAAAAAAATGGAAAATTTAAGTCAATTCATGATTTTATAAAAAGAGTAAATCCAAAAGATGTTAATAAACTTCAGTTAGAAGGTCTTGTTAAAGCTGGAGCTTTTGATTTATTAGAGAAAAATAGATCAAAATTATTTTTTTCAATTCCAAAAATTATTTTGACAGTTAAAAGCCTTTATGAAGAAAAAATTAGTAATCAAACTAATCTTTTTGGCGAAGATGAAGATAGTTCTAATAAAATACTTGAGTTTGAAAATCAAACTATGTGGACAAAGAAAGAGATATTAGCGGAGGAATTTTCCTCACTTGGATTTTATATTTCAGATCACCCGTTAAATGAATACAAAGATTTATTTTCTCAATTAAAAATTATATCTTATAAGGACTTCATAGCGAGCAATGAAAAAGAATCTTTAGTAGCTGGAACAATAATGTCCATACAGGAAAAAAAGAGTTCAAAAGGAACAGCTTTTTCAATTATAAAATTTAGTGATAATAGCGGTGAATATGAGATATTTTTATTTTCTGAACTCTTAATTAGTAATAGGGATAGACTTAAAGAGTCTAATTCATTTGTACTTACTCTTCAAAAAGATAAATTTTTTGAAAATAATGGCACATCAAGAATAAATGTTAGAAAAATTTTAGATATGAATGAACTTGTAAACAAATCATACAAAAAAGTTTCAATTGAACTTAATGACAATTACAATTTAGAGGATCTTAAATCAGTTTTGAAAGAGGAAGGCGAGACACAAATAAATATCCTTGTAAAGGATAAAAATAAAACTTTGGCATTCCAACTAGAAAGAACAAGAAAATTTGATTTTAATATATTTAACGACATTAAAAGCAAACAATACGTTAAAAAAATACATTTTTAGCATCTTGCTTTTTCTTACAATTAATTATATCAAAGCTTAATTTCGCACACAGTTTTAAGGGTTTATAGCCTTACCGGTCCAAATTTTGGAGTTACTGTGGTGGATTAACCGGAAAAATTTATGAACGTACCTGAAGTAGACATAAAACAACTATTAGAAGCTGGGGTCCACCTCGGACACAAAACTCTCAGATGGAATCCAAAAATGAAGAGATACATTTTTGGTGAGAAAAATTCTATTCATATTATCGACTTAACACAAACGGTAGTTTTTTTAAAAAGTGCTTTGTCTGCAGTTCACAAATGCATTTCAACTGGAGGAAAAATTTTAATTGTTTCAACAAAGAAGCAAGCATCTGAACAAGTTAGTGTATTAGCACAAGAGACCGGACAGTTTTTTGTAAATTATAGATGGTTAGGTGGAATGCTTACAAATTGGAACACAATTCAAAATTCTATCAAAAGAATGAAACTTTTGGATGATCAGTTATCAAAAGATGATATCGGATTTACAAAAAAGGAGATTTTAAAATTAAACAAGGAAAGAGATAAACTTAAAAGATCTTTAGGCGGTATAGCTGAAATGAAAAAAGTTCCAGAGATGATATTTATAATTGATACAAATGTTGAATCTTTAGCTGTAAAAGAAGCTATTAAACTAAATATACCTATTGTTGGAATATTAGATACTAATTCAGATCCAACAAATATTAAGTTTCCAATTCCAGGAAATGATGACGCTAGAAGATCTATTAATCTTTATTGCGATCTTCTTAAAAACACAATTTCAGATGCATCAAAAAATATTCAGGTAAAAGAAGATAAAAAAGAAGAAAAGAAAAAAATAGAAAAAAAAATAGAAAAAAATATTAAAGTCAAGAAGTAACTTGCTTAATCTTATCACTAATATGTCAAATAAAGATTTACTGGAGAATATTAAAAAATTAAGAGAACTTACTGGAGTGGGTTTTAAAGACTGTAAATTAGCAATCGATGAAAATAATGGAGATATAGAAAAATCAATAGAGTTTCTAAGAAAAAAAGGTATCGCAAAAGCATCAAAAAAAATGAGTAGAACGGCTTCAGAAGGTTTGGCTTTAGTAAATACAAAAGATGGAGAAATATCATTAATAGAAATTAATAGCGAAACAGACTTTGTTGCAAAAAATAAAGATTTTATTTCTTTTTGTAAAGAATTATCAAATATATGTTTTAACAATAAAGGAGACATTAAAAAAATTGAGTCTTCTAAAATGAAAAATAATATGTTGGTAAAAGATAACTTAGTAGATCTAATTTCAAAAATTGGTGAAAAAATTACAATTAGAAGATCAAAATTCTTTGATAATAAAAATGGCAGCAACTTCCATTATGTTCATAATGCAATTGAACAAAATATAGGCAAGATAATTTCTGTTGTAAAATTAAGTGATGAAACAAAAGATAAAAATAGAGAAATAGGTATTAAGTTGGCCATGCATATCGCAGCTTCTAACCCACTATCAGTTGATAAAAATGATTTGGATAAAAAAATTTTAGATAAAGAACTAGAAATTATCAAAGCTGAATTATCAAACTCAGGAAAAGAAGACGATATGATTGAAAAAATATCAAAAGGTAAATTAAATAAGTTTATATCTGACAATACTTTAGTAAATCAAATATGGATTATGGACCCTAAAAAGAAAGTATCTGATATACTCCAAGGTATAAAAGTATTAAGTTTTACTAGATACAAGGTTGGGGAAGGTGTTTAGATTATATGAGTTCACCATTTAATGAAAAAAATTATTCCTTAAGAATGGAAAAGACAATCTCTTCTTTTAAGAAAGATATCTCAACTTTAAGAACTGGTAGAGCCAATGCAAACATGCTCGATAATATTAGACCAGATGTATACGGGCAGCAAATGCCAATAAATCAGTTAGCTACAGTAAGTGTTCCTGAGGCAAGGTTAATCTCAATTCAAGTTTGGGATAAGGCCAATGTAACCGTAATAGACTCAGCAATTAAAAAGTCAGATTTAGGAGTTAACCCACAAATTGATGGTCAAACAGTTAGGATAAGGATTCCAGATTTAACAGAAGAGAGACGAAAAGAACTTATTAAAGTTTTGAAAGGTATGGGAGAAAAAAGCAAAGTATCAATTAGAAATATACGAAGAGATGCCAATGAAGATGTAAAGAAATTATTAAAGGATAAAAAAATAGGTGAAGATGAAAATAAATCTCTTGAAAAAAATATTCAAAAAATTACAGATAACAATATCGAAAATATAGATAAAATCTTACAAGAAAAAGAAAAAGAAATAATTCAGATATGAACAAACTTAACCACGTTGCCTTCATCATGGATGGTAATGGTAGGTGGGGCAAGAACAAAAATAAAAGCAGAAATTTTGGTCACTTAAAGGGCGTTGAAACTGTTGAGAAAATAGTAAAGGCTTCCCTAAAACTAAGAATTCCTATGATAACTTTTTATGTTTTTTCTACCGAAAATTGGAGAAGACCTAAGACTGAAATAAGGTTTTTATTTAACTTAATAGGTTCATATTTTAAAAAAGAAATTAATAATGTTATTAAAAATGGAATTAAAATAAATATACTAGGGAGGACGTCATCGTTTTCTACTCCATTAAAAAGTGTTTTAAGAGATACGGTCAAAAAGACAACAAAAAATAAAAAACTAGTTGTAAATCTAGCTCTAAACTATGGTTCAAAAAATGAAATAAAAAATGCTTTCATTAAACTGAAAAAAAGTCGTTCAAAAATTTCAGAGGCTAAAATAAGTAAAAACCTTTATACAAGTAAAATGCATGATCCGGATATTTTAATAAGAACTGGTGGTCAGAGAAGATTAAGTAATTTCATGTTGTGGCAATTAGCCTATTCTGAACTTTACTTTCTTGATAAATTGTGGCCTGATTTTAATTCGAATGATTTAAGAAAAATTATTAAAAACTATAGATCTGTAAAAAGAAATTTTGGTAAAGTATGAAAAATCTTCAAAAAAGAATTTTAACCTCATTAGTTATATTTCCACTATCAATATTCTTTATTATAAAGGGCGGAAACTATATAGTCTCATTTCTTTACGCAGTATTAATTTTAGGAAACTTTGAAGTATTCTCAGCTTTTAAAAGGAAAACTACAATAATATTTCTAGATGTAATTTTGGTAATATCTTTATTATCACTTTTATATTTAAGAAACGATACAGCTTCATCCTATGTGCTTTTAATTTGGATAGTTACTTTAACAATTTTCTCGGACATAGGTGGTTATATTTTTGGAAAAGTTTTTAAATGGAAAAAATTAACTAGTATTAGTCCTAACAAAACTTTATCAGGAGCTATTGGGTCTTTTTTTTTCTCATTCATGTCAGTTTTTGCTATTGGAGGTATAGTAAATTTAATTGAAGGACTTAACTTTAATTTTTTTTTAAAACCAAAGTATTTTCTTTTAGCTATAGTATTTTCTTTAGCAGCGCAAATAGGTGATATTTCAATTTCTTATTTTAAAAGATTGGAAAAAATAAAAGATACTGGAAAAATTTTACCAGGACACGGAGGAATATTTGATAGAATTGATGGATTAATTTTTGTAGTTATTGTCGCCTACTTTGCGTACAGTTTAAATTTATTTCCATGAAAAAAAAAATAGCAATTCTTGGATCAACAGGTTCAATTGGAACTACCTCTTTAAATATAATTGAAAAAAAAAGTAAACTTTTCAAAATTGAAGTTTTATCTGCAAATAAAAATTATAATAAAATATTACACCAAATTAAAAAGTTTAAACCAAGTTTTTTTATAGTCACAAACAATGATATTTATTTAAAAATTAAAAAAAAATTAAAAAATAATAAAACTAAAATTATCAATAGTTTTAAACAACTTAGTTTTTCAAATAAAAGATTAGATATAACTATAGCTGCAATACCTGGACTGATTGGTCTGGAACCAACAATAAAATTTACAAAAATTAGCAAAAAGATTTTATTAGCAAATAAGGAGGCAATTATTTGTGGATGGGATATTATTAAAAAAACAGCTATTAAAAATAATACAAAAATAATTCCCTTAGATTCTGAACATTTTTCTATTTTCAAACTTGTTGAAAATTATAAAGATAAAGATATTGATAAAATTTATATTACAGCGTCAGGAGGCCCTTTCTTAAATTTAGCTAAAAATAAATTTAAAAATATTAAACCTTCTGAAGCTTTGAAACACCCAAAATGGAGAATGGGTAAAAAAATATCTATAGACTCTGCCACATTAATGAACAAAGTTCTTGAATTAATTGAAGCTCAAAAAATTTTTAACTTTGATAAGAATAAATATCATATAGTTATACACCCTCAATCATTAGTGCACGCTATAGTTAAATTTAAAAACGGTATAACAAAATTACTTTATCACGAACCAAGTATGACGATACCGATAGCTAATGCAATATTTGACTCAAATTTTAAAATTAACACTTTATCAAAATCGAAAAATTCTAGTAGCGAGATAGAAGATCTTAATTTTCTAAAAGTTGATATAAAAAGATTTCCCATAATAAAAATAATACCCAAATTGAACCAATATCAATCTACGCCTATTATCATCAATGCGGTTAATGAAATATTAATTGATCATTTTTTGAAAAGAAAAATTAGTTTTAATTCAATTTCTAAGTACTTATTCAAGGTATTAAAGGATAAAAATTATAAAAAATATGCTATAAAAAACTCAAAAAATCTTAAAAACATATATATGATTGATCAATGGTCTAGAGACACAATTTTGGAAATTTTAAGAAAAAAATAAAATGAAAAAACTTATTATTATTTTTACTTTAATTTTTTTTAGCAATTCAAATGCTGAAATAGCTAGAAATGTAATAATTGAAGGTAACAAAAGAATTAGTGATGAGACTATTAAAGTATATGGAAATATAAAATTAAATACAGATGTAAGCAAACAGGACATTAATCAAATTCTGAAAGACTTATATTCGACAGAATTTTTTGAAAATATTGAAATAAGTTTAAATGATGGTGTTTTAAAAATAGTACTTAAAGAATATCAGATTATTAATAACATTGAACTTAGGGGAGAAAAAACAGAAAAGTTTAAAGAACTAATTTTAGAAAGAATAAGTTTAAGATCTAAAGGTTCATTCGTAAAAAGCAAACTAGTTAATGATGTAAATTTAATTAAAAAGATATACGGAACTCTAGGTTATAGTTTTGCTAAAGTAGAAACTAAACTTCAAAGTTATTCTGACGAAAGAATTAACTTGGTATTTCTTATTGACAAAGGAAATAAAACTAAAATCTCTAAAATATTTTTTATAGGTGATAAAAAAATTAAAGACAGAAGATTACGAGATGTGATAGTTTCTGAGGAAGATAAATTCTGGAAATTTTTAACTAAAAATGTAAATTATAATCAGCAAAGTATAGATTTAGATAAAAGATTACTAAGTAATTATTATAAGTCTATGGGATATTATGATGTCCAAGTTGTATCTAGCAGCGTTGATATAGAAAACCAAGAAAAAGTTAATATAACATATAATATAAATGCAGGTCCAAGATATAAAATTAAAAAAATAACTACTGATATAGGAGATGTTATTGATAAAAAATTATTTTTACCATTAAAAAAAGAATTTAATAAAAGAATAGGCAAATATTATTCACCATTTAGTGTGAAAAAACTTTTAGATGAAATTGATGCCGTTATTTCAAATAACGACCTGCAGTTCATTCAACATTCTGTGAATGAAGTCATCTCAGAAGCAGATGAAACCATAGAGATTCAATTCAATGTTTTCGAAGGCCCTAAACTTGCTGTTGAAAGAATAAATATTAAAGGTAACACAGTAACTAATGAGGCTGTAGTTCGATCTGAGCTTATGTTAGATGAAGGAGATCCATTTAATGAATTAAAGTTAGATCAATCTATATCAAAACTAAAAGCAAGAGGTATATTTGGTGCGGTTAAAAAGGTAGTTACTACAGGATCTGATAGCGAGCTGAAAATAATAGATATAATTGTAGAAGAAAAAGCTACTGGAGAGATAAGTGCTGGTGCAGGTATAGGTACTCAAGGAGGTTCTTTTGCTTTCGACGTGAAAGAAAATAATTGGCTAGGTCAAGGTATTTCAATTGCCTCGTTCATAGATGTTAATGCCGAAACTTTAAAAGGACAACTACAAGTCTCGAATCCAAATTTTAATTACAGCGGTAATGCTTTAACTTATCTTGTTAGCAGCACACAAAATGACAAACCAGACTCTGGATATGAAAACAGTTTAGTGTCTTTAGCTATAGGTACTGGCTTTGAACAGTATAGAGGAATATATGTTTCACCTGAGCTATCTCTCGATTTTGATGATTTGACTGTTGATGGATCAGCATCAGAGAATTTAAAAAAACAAGCTGGCAATTTTACTGACTTTTCTCTTAATTACGCAGTATCTGCAGATAGAAGAGACAGAGCTTTCATGCCAACTGATGGTTACTATTCTAGTTTTAGCCAAGCTTTGCCAGTATATTCTGATTCACCATCAATCAGAAATACTTATATGTTTAGTAAGTATCAAGGATTTAGCGAAAATTTAGTTGGAGCTTTTAAATTCTATGCAAGCGCAATACACGGAATGAGCAGTGATGATGTTAGATTGAGTAAAAGAATTTCATTACCTTTTAGAAGACTCAGAGGATTTGAAGCAGGAAAAGTTGGTCCAGTGGATAACAAAGACTACATAGGAGGAAACTACGCAACAGCAATGAATTTTGAGGCTAATTTACCAAATTTATTTCCTGAAAGTTCTAAAACTGAAATGAGTTTATTCTTAGATGCTGCAAATCTATGGGGTGTAGATTACTCATCTACAATAGAAGACTCAAACAAAATTAGATCATCAGCAGGTTCAGTTGTTAATTGGACATCACCAATTGGACCAATGTCACTAGTTTTTGCTCAAGAAATTAGTTCAGCCAGTACTGACAAAACAGAGTCTTTTAGATTTAGAATAGGAACATCTTTTTAATATGAAAATTTATAAATCATTATTGTTTTTAATATTAATTGTATTCGTAAATTCAGAGATTTTAGCAGAACAAACACAGCCACATTTTATAGATTTTAAAAAAGTTTTAAATCAAAGTGTTGCTGGTAAAAAAGCACAAGATTTTCTTAAAAATAAACTAGAGTCAGATATAAAAAAATTTAAAAAACAAGAGGAAAACATTAGAAAGGATGAAAAAGATCTAATAGCTAAAAAGAAATTAATTACACAAGAAGAATATAAAAAAAAAGTTGAAAACTTAAGAAAAAAAGTTTCTGAATTACAAAAAAATAGACAAGCGTCATTAAGCAATGTGGGAAAACTGAGAGCTAAGGCAAAACAAGAGCTTTTACAAAAATTAAACCCAATTATAAAAAAATATATGTCTGACAACAAGATTAGAATAGTTTTAGACAGAGAGGCAGTTCTTCTTGGTGATTCTTCTTTAGATATAACCTCAAAAATTATAGATCTTTTAAATAAGGAATTGAAATCATTAAATCTTAAATAGAATCAATGTCAGCGAATATGTTCTTTAAAAGAAAAGGTCCTTTTGGGCTAAAAGAATTGTTTAAGGGACAAGATTCAAAAAACTTAAAAATTACTGACATAAAAACTCTTGATAAAGCAAATAGGTCTGAAATAAGTTTTTTTGACTCCATAAAATATAAAGAGATAGCATCAACGACAAAAGCAGGTTTTTGTATAACTACCGAAAAACTAAAAATGTACCTACCTTCAACTTGCAGTAAAATAATTGTAAAAAGTGTTTTATTTGAAGTGGCAAAAATAGCTAGCAAATATTATCCTGACTCAGACATTGATTATCCAGATAAGACACTTTTAAAACCAAAATTATCTAAATATCCTAAAGTAAAATTTGGTAATAATGTTTTAATTGGAAAAAACGTCAAATTGGGTAAAAACACAATTATTGGAAGCAATACTATTATAGAACATGATGTGTTAGTAGGCAGTAATTGTGTTATCGGATCTCAAGTAATGATTAAAAACTCCATAGTAGGAGACCAAGTAGTGATACAGGACGGATGTAAAATAGGATTAAAAGGTTTTGGTTTTATACCAATAAAAGGAAAAAACTTTAGATTTCCTCATGTTGGAAAAGTTATCTTAAAAGATAATGTTGAACTAGGAGCATCTTGTACTATAGACAGAGGATCTGTTGGTGACACTATAATTGGCGAAAATACATTTTTAGATAATCAGGTACATATGGCACATAATGTAAAAGTTGGGAAAAACTGCATGATAGCTGGCCAAGTGGGATTTGCCGGAAGCTCAACTCTAGGAGATAATGTTTCTATTGGAGGTCAAGCAGGAATATCTGGCCATTTAAAAATAGGCAATAATGTAAAAATTGGAGGAGGAAGTGGCGTTGTTAAAGACATAGAAGACAACTCTGTTGTTATGGGTTATCCAGCAGTTCCACTTAAAGAATTTCTTAAGAAAGGAAAAGACGTTGAGTAAAGATTCAATAGACAGAAAAGAAATTGAAAGATTACTTCCTCATAGAGCACCTATGTTGTTAATTGACAAATTAACAAAAATTGTTCCTTTAAAATCAGCTACAGCAATTATGTACGTAAAGAAAGATGGCTTTTATGTTCAAGGACATTTTCCAGGGCAACCAGTCATGCCTGGAGTTCTTATAGTAGAGGCTTTTGGACAAGCTGCAGCCGCACTTACAGCTCACAGTATAGATCCTAAAGAATACGCAAATAAATTAGTTTATTTAATGAGTGTAGAAAAAGCAAAATTTAGAAATCCTGTATTACCAGATTGTGAGCTTCATTTAGAAATAGAAGCTATAAGATCTCACGGTAGAGTTTGGAAATATAAAGGTATGGCTAAAGTTGAAGGAAAAAGAATGGCTGATGCAGAGTGGTCAGCAACAATAGTTGATAGAAAATAAAATGATAAATAATTCTAGCGTAATTGATAAGAAAGCAAAAATTAGTAAAAATGTAAAAATTGGACCCTTTTGTTATGTTGGTCCCAATGTTGAACTTTCTGAAAATGTGGAATTAATTTCCAATGTACATATTGAAGGCAATACAAAAGTTGGAAAAGGGACAAAAATATTTCCTTTTGCAAGCATTGGAACAGCGCCACAAGATTTAAAATATAAAGGAGAATCAAATAGTCTTGAAATTGGTGAAAATAATATGATTAGAGAGTATGTGACTATCAATCCAGGCACATCTGGAGGAGGAAGCAAAACAATTGTTGGAAACAATTGTTTGTTCATGATTTCTGCGCATATTGCTCATGATTGTAGAGTTGGAGATAATGTTGTTATTGCAAATAACGTTCCGTTGGGTGGACATGCTACAATCGAAGACTCAGTTGTTATAGGAGGAAATTCTGCAGTTCAACAGTTTACAAGAATTGGAAGATTAGCCATGATCGGTGGAATGACCGGTGTTTTAAAAGACGTTATTCCATTTGGCCTTTCTTTTGGAAACAGAAACTATCTTCAAGGAATTAATTTAATTGGTCTAAGAAGAAAAAAATATGAAAACAAAAAAATTATGGAGCTAAATGATGCTTATAGTAAAATATTTTCTTCTAACAATCTTCAAGAAAATTTAAGTAAAATTAATGGAGAATATAAAGAAAACGAACTAATAAAAGAGGTCATAAATTTTATAGAAAAGGATAAAAAAAGACCTATTTGCACACCATTATCTAAATAATGATTGGTTTAATATTTGGAAAAACAAATCTTCCAAAGGAAATTCTAAGAAAAGTAAAAAAAAGAAAACTTAGATATTTAATTATTGATTTAACTAAAAGAAGAACTTTTAGAAAAGACAAACATTCACACAGTGTTTCCATAGGACAATTTGGTAAAATTATTAAAATATTAAAAGAAAATAAATGTAAAAAAGTTCTTTTTGCTGGAAAAGTTGAAAAACCAAATTTTTCTAAACTAAGATTAGATCTCAAGGGGATTTATTATATTCCAAGAATTATAAAAAGTTCTAAATTAGGTGATGCTGCTATTTTAAAAGAAATTATAAAAATCTTAAGCCAAGAACGAATTAAAACCATAAGTTCATTGACTTACAACCCTGAACTAACTTTAAGAAAAGGAAACTACTCTAAGATAAAACCTAATAATGAAGATAAAATAGATATCAATAAAGCAATTAAGATATTAAATAGACTACGAAAATATTCATTTAGTCAAGGTACGGTTGTTAGAAATAAAAAAGTAGTTGCCATTGAAGGGAAGGACGGCACTCAAAAAATGCTAAATCAATGTAAAAGTAAAAAATTTAGAAATAAAGGTGTATTAGTTAAATTTCCAAAAAAAAAACAAGATCTTAGAATTGATTTACCGACAGTTGGACTTAAAACTTTGACACAATGTAAATCAGTAGGACTTAAAGGAATTGTATTAAAAAGCAAACAGAATATTTTTTTAGAAAGAAAAAAATGTATAAGTTTCGCAAATAAGAATAAAATGTTTATAATGGTAAAATAATATGAAAAAGTTAATTGTCTTTTTAATTTTTTTTACCTTCTCTAATTTATATGCTTTTGAAATTAAATTAGAAAAAATAATTAGCGGTTTAGATAAACCCTGGAGTTTATCTTTTACCGATCAAGAAAATATTATATTCACTGAAAAATCAGGAAAGTTATATGGATTAAATTTGAAATCTAAAAAAATTTTTGAAATAAAACACAATCTTTCTGTCTTAGAGGTTGGCCAAGGTGGGTTACTCGATGTTTTATATGACAATGGACAAATTTATATTTCATATTCAGAAAACAGAGGAGATTGGAAGACTAGCACTTCTGTAGCAAAGGGTTCATTTAATAAAAAAAAAATTAAATTAAAAAATATCTTTAGAGCCGAGCCTCCAATCGACTCCGGTTATCATTTTGGTTCAAGATTAGTTATAAAAGATAATCATCTTTATATTACTGCTGGTGAACGAGGAGAAGGAATGATAGCTCAAGACGCTTCAAAACATCCTGGAAGTATAATTAGGATAAATCTTGACGGCTCCATTCCAAAAGACAACCCAAAATTTAAAAATAAAAAAGATTGGCTTCCTGAAATTTTTCAAATAGGTGTAAGAAATCCTCAAGGTATGGCTTTGTCTTCATTTGATAATAAAATTTATATGACAAATCATGGAGCGAGAGGAGGTGATTGGTTTGGAATAGCTAATCATGGAGAAAATTATGGTTGGAAAATTTTAGGCTGGGGAGGAACAAATTACTCAGGTACTAAAATAGGACCTAAATGGAAACCAGGTTTTACTAAAGCGATTAAATACTGGGTACCCTCTATAGCTATAAGTGCGATGGTGATTTATAAAGGTGAAACATTTAAAAAGTGGAATGGCGACGCTTTGATTACTTCTCTCAAAGATCAGTCCTTAAGAAAAATTACATTTAAAGGCAATGAATTTGTTAGTGAAGATGTTATTTTTAAAGGAAAAATTGGAAGAATTAGAGATATCAAAATACACAAAGAGACAGGTGAAATTTATATGTTGTCAGATAAGGGAGAACTTTGGAGGATGTATAAATGAAAAAAATATTTATTTTAACAGGAGAACCCTCAGGTGATAAATTAGCTTCAAAAGTTATATCCCAGCTTAAAAATTCAAGATCGGACATCCAATACTTGTCTGTCGGAGGAGAGAACTTAAGGGCATTAGGTATAAAATCTCTTTATGATCTGAAAGAGGTTACTTATCTAGGATTTACAAGAGTTTTATTAAACATTTTAAAAATTAAAAGTAAAATAAATGAGACAGTAAAGGAAATTCTTAAATTTAAACCCGATATTCTTTTTTCGATAGATAGCCCTGATTTCACATTAAGGGTTGCTAAGGAGGTTAAAAAAAGGGACTCGAGTATTAAAACAATTCATTTTGTTGCTCCACAGGTTTGGGTGTGGAGAGAACATAGGGTTAAACAGCTTAAATCATTTTTAGATCATATCTTATTATTATTCCCGTTTGAAAAGAAATACTTTGATAAAGAGGGAATTCAAACAACTTTTACCGGACATCCTTTGTTAGAAGAACAAGATAAAAGTAAAGTTGATATTACTCAAATCATCAAAGATAATAAAAAGATTTTTTCTATTTTTCCAGGAAGTAGATTATCCGAAATTAATATTTTAGTTCCAATTCTGTTTGAGTTTGTAAAAAAAATGAATGAAAAGTATAAAGATTTATTTTTTGTTTTTCATTCTACTACAGAACATGTTCAGTTAATTCAAGATTTACTACTTAGAGAGGGATTTAAAAATTGTGGTGCAATTGGCGATGAAAAAATAAAATCACATGTGCTAAAGTCTTCTATGTTCGCGGTAGCAAAATCTGGAACAGTTTCATTAGAAATTTGTAATGCGAAAGTACCCTCTGTAATTATTTATAAGATGGGTATAATAAACTTTTTAATAGTCAAAATGTTAGTCAAAGTTAAATTTGCAAATATAATTAATATTGCTGCTGATGAGGAAGTTATTCCAGAATTATTACAATCAAAATGCAATCCAAAAAAAATATTTGAGACTGTTGATCGCTTGTTAGGTGATAAAAGCAATTTAGAAAATCAGATAATAAAATCTCAAGGAATTATAAGTAATTTTAAAACTAAAAGATCGTCTGAAATAGCTAGTTCTGTTTTAATTCATCATTTAAAAACTTAGCGATAACATCCATTCCTTTATCTTTGACTTTTCTTTCTGCTATGGAATTATAATTTGTATTAGTATTTATATCGTAGGTGTAGTGAGTTCCATTTTTGTCTTTTATATATTCAATTCCAGCTACTTCTATACCATTTTCTCTTAATAACTTTTCATATTTTTTAATTTCTGAATTTTTATAATCTTTAAGAATCATAAATTTATTACCATCAGGGTTGGCTGGACAAAATTTATCATCTACGTTGCAAGCATCAGCAGGACACAACTCAAAACCTTCAGATGTATCAACTTGGACAGCATATAAAAACTTTCCTTTTACAAATTCAACTCGTGTAATGATTTTTTCTTTTGAAGAAATATACTCCTGTAATAAAGTAATATTATCAATTGAGTCTTCAAAATCTTGACTTTTCACATATTTTTCTAACTCTTTACTATTTTCAAAATATTTTACACCCAGTCCTCTTCCACCTCTATTGTGTTTTGTAATAAATGGTTTATTAAATTCTTTTGATCTCTCTATTAATTCGTTTTTATTTTTTGTGGATAAAGTTTTCGGAAATTTTATATTGAACTTATCTAATTCTTTATACTGTTCTATTTTACTGATTTCTAATTCCAGAGCTCTTGAGTTGTTAATTACCCTTTTTTTATCTTTTTCAAGCCACTTTAAAAGATCTCTTGTTTTTTCTGGAGCATATCTGTGACCTCTTGAGTGTGAACTTGCACTCATGCGATTATAAAAAACACCACTTGGTGCCGGTCTTTTTAAATCAATATTTACTTTATTCATGTGCCATTCTTTATAAGGCACTTTTATTTTTTTAAAACTCTCTCTTAATGGAATTAACCACTCATCATTTTCGTGAATTATATAAATATTTTTTTCCATAAAATTTTAATAAACCATTTTTACTCATTTTATCAACCTAGATTTGCAATAATTATGACGCAGATACTTTAGGCAAGTACGCAAAAGAAGCAGTATCTATACCAGAAGAGTGTTCTCTTCTCATTTTCCATCTCTTGCTTATACCTGCATTTGCTATACTTATTGCGTGTCTCCCATATTTCATATTTGTATAATCAATTGCTTTCATTAGTTTCTTTGATTTTTTTTCTATGACAGGACTAAATAAATTAAACTCACTGGTTTCTGAGTCTTTTAGATTAGATAAAATAATTCCAGCTTTTTGATAAAAGAAACCAGGTTTATAAATTTTCTTTAAAGCACTTCTTGCTTTCTTTACCATTTCTATACTGTTACTTGTTGCTATTGGAAGATCAATAGTTATTGTATTAGAATAAAATTTTTTATTTTTATTGAAAGGACTTGTTCTTATAAAAACTGTTAATCTTTTACAAACTTGATTATCTCCTCTTATTTTCTCTGCAGCGTTTAAACAGTAAGTAGTTACAGCTTCCTCTAACTTTTGCAGATCTGCTACTTTATTTCCAAAAGATCTTGATACACAACAATTTTTTCTTTTTTCTTCATGAAGTTCTAAATTGATACAAGATATTCCACGTAATTCCATAGCTGTTCGAGATCCTAAAACATTAGTACCTTTTTTAACCCATGTATTAGATGCAATTTTTAACTTATGTGCGTTATCTATTCCATTTTTTATATAAAATTTCGACAGTTGTTTACCTACTCCCCAAACATCTCTTATGGGAAATTTTTTTAGCTTTTCATCCACATCTTTATTCAAATATACAACACCTGCCTTTTCTTTTTTTGCGATATGGTTTGCTACCTTACTTAATGTTTTTGTTGACGAAATACCAACACTTGTAGGAATTCCTGTCCATTTTAAAACTCTTTCACGTATTTTTTTTCCATAATCTTCTATTTCTTTTTCTTTTAAGAAGGATAAATCGATGAAAGCCTCATCGATAGAATAAATTTCAACATTAGGCGAAAAAGTCTTTAGTATTCTCATCACTCTACGAGACAAATCTCCATATAAAGCATAATTAGATGAAAAAATATTAACCTTATTTTTTTTTATTAATTCTTTTACTTTAAAATAAGGTTCACCCATTTTTATTCCAAGAGCTTTAGCCTCGTTGGATCTTGAAATTACACAACCATCGTTATTTGACAAGACTACAACAGGTTTAAATAGTATTTTTGGCTTGAATAACCTTTCACAAGAAACATAAAAAGAATTGCAGTCAACAAGAGCAATTTTTTTAGTGCAATTTATGTATGACATAAGTAACCACTCCCCAAATTATTACATTAGGATTATCATTTAATTCAATTTTTTTTTGTCCTGATGTTAGATAATTTTTATCTTTTTCTTTCATAAAAGTTTTTACCACTAACTCTTCATTCACATTGGCTATTACCGTTGATGAATTTTTTGGATTAATGCTTCTGTCGACAATTAATAAATCTCCATCATGAATACCTACGTTATTCATAGACTTTCCTTGAACTCTTATTATAAATGTTGCTGGAGCATTTCTTATTAATTGAGAGTTTAAATCTATATCATCTTCAATGTAATCAGTGGCTGGAGATGGAAAACCAGCTCCAACTTTGTGAATATAAAAGGGTAATTTTAACTTCATAAATGTTCTTGATTTGTTCTTTTATAAGTATAAGATATAAAGTCGTCAAGTTTTAATTTGTGAAATTAACCTATTGGATTTTAGATATTCTTTTCACAACTTCTTCTTTTTTAAGAGAGAGAATGATGTCGTAAATGCCAGGACCGAATTTAGAACCAATAAGAGAGATTCGCAATGGTTGACCGACACCTTTAAAATTAGTTTTGTGTTTCTTAATTAGTTCATTTACTAATTTTTCAAGACTAGCCTTACTTATTGTTTGTATTTTCTTAAATTCAGCTAAAAACTCGTTTAAAATTTTCTTTGATGGATTGTCTAAAAGTCTTAAATCATCTTTAGAAATCTCTATATTTTCTTGTAGAATGTATTGCGCATTTTTGTAGATATCATCGAGAGTTTTTGCTTTATTTTTAAGAAAACTTATTGATCTTATAATAGAATCCTCTTTTGATTTATCTATATTTCTTCCAAATTTTTCTGAATGAATTTTTAGAAGTTTAAATAATTCTTTTTCATTCATATTCTTAATATAATGTTCGTTCAAGGACAGTATTCTAGACATATCGAGTTTAGAAGGAGATTTTCCGATTCCTTTTAAATCAAATAAATCAATACTTTCTTGTTTCGAAAATATTTCTTTATCTTTATAAGACCATCCAAGTCTTAATAAATAATTTCTCAATGCATCTGAAATTACTCCTATTTTTATATAATCTTGAAGTGTAGAGGCATTATCTCTTTTAGATAACTTTTTTCCTTTTTCACTGTGAATTAACGGTATGTGAGCAAAATTAGGCACCTCCCATCCCATTGCATCATAAATTTGTTTTTGTTTAAATGTATTAATCATATGATCATCACCTCTAATAACATGGGTAATTTTCATTTCATGATCATCAACAGTGGCTGATAATTGATAAGTTGGAGATTTGTCTTTTCTCAAAATAACAAAATCTTCAATTGTAGAATTGGAAATATTCCTTTCTCCTTGCACTAAATCTCTTATAATAGCATTTCCTGAAATTTTACATTTAAAACGAATAACTGGTTTAATATCTTTTGGGATTTGAAGATCTGTCGAGTCTCTCCATTTTCTATTGTAAATATATGGAATACCTTTTTTTTTACAATTTTCTTTTTGTTCATTGATTTCCTCTTCAGAGCAGTAACACTTATATGCGTAACCCTTTTTAAGAAGCTCTTCAGCGATCGCAACATGTTTTGAAATATTTTTTGATTGAATATATTCTTCTCCATCATGTTCTATTCCCAACCATGCTAATGAAGAAATAATTTGTTTTTTAAACTCTTCTTTAGATCTTTCTTTGTCTGTATCTTCAATTCTCAAAAAATACTTCCCCTTATTTTTTTTTGCGAGAAGCCAATTAAAAAGGGCTGTTCTGACTCCACCAATATGGAGCGGTCCGGTAGGAGAGGGTGCAAACCTACAAATGAAAGTCATTTAAATTAATTAGACTATTTTAATGGAAGTTTCTATATAAAGAGACTAGTTTTCCTTGAATTTTTATTCTATTAGCAGCGTAAATTTTAGTATCATAATTTTCGTTAGCACTTTCTAAAGCGACAGTATTACCTTTTTTTCTAATTCTTTTTAGAGTTGCTTCTTGATCATCTATTAAAACGACTGCGATTTGACCATTGTCTGCAGTAGAAGACTTCTTAATTATAACAGTGTCTCCATCATTAATACCTGCCTCAATCATTGAGTCACCTTTAATTTTAAGACCAAAATGTTCGCCATTATTTTGAAGGTCAGTTGGTAAAGCGACTTTATCAACCTCTTGTTGTATTGCTTCTATAGGTGTTCCCGCTGCAATACTGCCTAACACTGAAACTTTGCTAGATTTTTTGTTTGTTTTATCTAAACCTCCCTTAATTACACTGGGCGTGAATGAATTAAAGATGTCATTAGCACTTGCGTTTTCAGGTAACTTAACAACCTCCAATGCTCTTGCTTTGTGTGCTAATCTTTTGACAAAACCCCTCTCTTCAAGGGCAGAAATCAATCTATGAATACCTGATTTCGACTTTAAGTTGAGTGAATTTTTCATCTCCTCATATGACGGTGATATCCCTGAGGATCTAATTTTTTTATTTATATAAATTAATAAGTTTTTTTGTTTTTTTGTAAGCATAGAACAAACCTCGTACATTTCTGTTCTACAAAAGTTCTACTATAATATCAACGTTAAATTATCCTTAAATCAAGCCTTTATTTGAAGGATTTTCTCTAGTAAGGAGGGTTTTTTGTCCAGATCTTTAAGAAGTGATTCACCAATCAGAAAATTATTTATCTTAGTTTTTTTTACTATTTCCCTGACTTCTTTTTCAGATTTTATTCCACTTTCACATATTAAAGGTTCAGGATGATTAGATAATATTTTATGTAATTCATAAGTTGTTTGAATATCTGTTTTAAGAGTTTTAAGATTTCTATTATTAATTCCAATTATAGAATTTTTAAAATTAAGTGCACTTTTAGCCTCTTCATTTGTATGCACTTCAACTATAGTGCTCATGTTTAGTTCTTCTGCAATACTATGGATTTCTTTTGCAGTTTGATTGTTAATAGCCGATAGAATAATTAATATGGCATCAGCACCAAAACTTCTTGCAAGATAAACTTGATAAGAGTCGATCATAAAATCTTTACACAAAACAGGTAGCTTAACTTCTTTTTTAATTTCATAAATATCTTCTAGTTTTCCTTTAAAATAATTTTCCTCTGTTAAAACAGAAAGACAATCTGCACCAGAAACCAAGTATTGTTTAGCAATTAATTTTGGATCATAGTTTTCAACAATAGTACCTGCTGATGGGCTGGCTTTTTTTATCTCCGCAACAACTGAAATTTTATTTTTTTTTAATTCATCTTTAAAGTTTAAGTAATTACCATATTTAGATATCTTTTTTTTAAGATCTCCGATGGAAAAAAATTTTTTGTATTTTTCTACGCTATTTTTTTTATCAGAAACTATTTTTTCTAAGATATTATTCATTTATATAGTTTTGAAATTTTTTTTATAACTTCTCCTGAAAGAATATGTTGTCTTAATATTTCATATCCTTCTTTAAAACTTGTTGACTTTTCTGCAACAATCAAACCTGCAGCAGCATTTAAACAAACTGCAACAGAGAAGTCATTATCTTTGCCTTGAAATATTTCTCTAATTTTTTCAGCATTATATTCTGGATCTTTTCCAATAATATTCTCAAAACCAGTAGTTTTTATATTCAGATCTTTTGGATTAAAATCATATTCTTTTATATTTCCACTATTTAACTCAACTACTTTCGTAATAGCATAAGGGGAAATTTCATCTAACCCATCTTCACTGTTAACAATTAATGCTTTTTTTAAATTCAAATTATTAAGAGCTTCTCCAAAAGTTTTGAGCAAACCTTTTTCAAAAACACCAACGACTTGCCTTTTGACTTTTGCGGGATTACTTAGAGGTCCAATCAAATTAAATATTGTTCTTTTTCCAATTTTTTTTCTAACTGGTCCGACATATTTCATTGCAGAATGATATCCTGGAGCAAACATAAATCCAAAGTTATTATCACTTATACTTTTTTCTACATCCTTAGGTTCAAGATTTATATTGATGTTCAATTTTTCCAAAACGTCCGCAGAACCACATTTTGAAGAAACAGATTTGTTTCCGTGTTTAGCAACTTTAACTCCAAAACTAGATAATAATAAAGCAGCTGCTGTTGAAATATTTAATGTATTTTTTCCATCTCCTCCAGTTCCACATGTATCTATAGCGTTTTCAGGCACGCTTACTTTAGTTGCTTTTTCTCGCAAAATATAAACACCGCCAGCAATTTCTTCTGAAGTTTCTCCTTTTGCAGAAGATAAAGTTAAAAATTCATGAATTTGTTCTTCTTTAATTTTACCTGACATCATGTTTTCAAAAGCAGATTTGCTTTCTTCAAAACTTAAGTTTTGTCTATTTTTAAGTTTTTTAATAATTTCATCCATTTTATTTATATTTTAAAAAATTTTTGATTAATCTCATTCCTTCTTTTGTATTAATGCTCTCAGGGTGAAATTGAACTCCATGAACATTATAGTCTTTATGCATAATTCCCATTATAGTCTTATTCTTAGTTTCTGCTGTAATTACAAGACATTTTGGTAATTTTTTTCTGTCAACAATTAAACTGTGATATCTAGTTGCCAAAAAATTTGATTTAGAGTTTTTAAATATACCTACTTTTTTATGTTTTATCTTGCTCATTTTTCCATGCATCAAGTTTTTAGCCCCAATAATTTTTGCACCAAAAACCTGACCAATTATTTGATGGCCTAAACAAACTCCTAAAATTGGAATTTTTTTATATAAATCTCTTACAATTTTTAAACAATTTCCTGTTTGATTTGGATTTCCTGGACCTGGAGAAATAACAATCTTTTTATATTTATTTTTTAAAATTAATCTTGTAGTAACTTTGTCATTTCTTATAACGTCTACTTTACATTTAAAATAGGATAAATAGTGATATAAATTATACGTAAAGCTATCGTAGTTATCTATTAATATAACTCTCATTTAATCAACTGCCTTCATTAGTGCTTTAGCTTTATTTACTGTTTCTTGGTATTCTTTTTCAGGCTTGCTGTCAGCTACAATCCCGGCTCCAGACTGAACATAAAACTTATTGTTTATTATCAATGCAGTTCTAAGAGCAATACAGGTATCAAATTCTTTGTTAGAGGTAAAATAACCAATTCCCCCAGCATAGAGTTTTCTTTTATTTTTCTCCAACTTATCTATTATTTCCATAGCTCTGATTTTAGGAGCTCCACTTACTGTTCCTGCAGGAAAACCGGCAAGAAGAGTTTCAAATAATGATTTCTTTTTATTAAAACTTCCGACAACATTAGAAACTATATGCATAACATGAGAATATTTTTCTATATTAAATCTTTCAGTAACATTGACAGTGTTTTCTTTAGAAACTTTTCCAACATCATTTCTTCCCAAATCTAACAACATTAAGTGCTCGGCAAGTTCTTTTTTATCTTTCAAGAGGTCTTTTTTAAATTTGAGATCTTGAATTTTATTTTTTCCTCTTGGTCTTGTTCCTGCAATTGGTCTAACTGTTATTTTATTATTTCTAAGTCTTACTAGAATTTCCGGACTACTACCCAAAATTTTGAAATCTTCAAAATTGAAATAAAACATAAAGGGAGATGGATTTAATTTCCTTAATTCGTTATAAATTTCTAATGGCTGTTTTTCAAACTTTCTCTCAAATCTTTGACTTAAAACAACCTGAAAAATATCACCTGCAGTGATATGTTCTTGAGCTTTTTTAACAATCGATTTAAATCTTGCTTTAGAAATATTGCTCTTAATTTTATTTTTATTTGTTTTAAAAGTAAATTTATCAGGTAATACCAATTCCTCATAATATCGAAACATTTTGAAGTTTTTTTTAATTTGTTGATATTTTTCAAAATAATTATCAATTTTTGTATCTGAAAAGATATTTTCTATGTAAAAAATTTTCTTTTTTAAATTATCGTATATAACAAGACTTTTTGGTCTTAGAATTCTTACGTCTGGAATTTTAAGATCATCTTTACATTTGTTAGGTATGTTTTCGATATATCTTATTACGTCATAAGAAAAATAACCAACCAACATAGAGGCCATAGAAGGAAGTTCTTGAGGAATTTTCATTTTAAATTTATCAATTAAATTATTTAAAAATTTAAGTGGATTTGATTTAATTCTTTTTAATTTTCCACTAGACTTAATATTTATGTTTTTATCTTTTATATCCCACATTTTATCAGGGTTTAAACCGATAATTGTATATCTGCCTCTTAATTTACCTTTTTCTACAGACTCAAAAATAAAGCTATTTTTTTCAACTAATAAAAATTTAAATAAGTTTTCAACCTTGGAATAACTTTTGCACTTATTTACGGTAAAAATAATTTGATTAATTTTGTTCTTATGGTTTTGTTTAAATTTTGCGAAACTGATGTTTAGCTTCATTAAAATGAATTTTTTAGTCGATTTACTGCTTTATTATTAATATCAATTTTATACTTTTTATTAATTCTTGCATCATAGGCAAAGTATATACTATTTGATAGATTTAATTTAGCTACAGATTTATATTTGTCAAAATCCTTAGATTTTTTGTCTAACTCGAGAAATTCAGTTTTTTCTATTTGAATCAAGTAATTTTGTTTTAATTGCGAGTCTGAAATTAAGTTAATTTCATTATCATCTAATTTAAAAATTCTTTTAATTACATTCTTATTAAATGGCCCTTGATCTTCTAAACCTTTTATCTTTTTGTATTTAATCGTTGAATTATTTTTTTTTGCATAATCCTCGAAGTCTTTTTTTTTAAAATTCCCTTCAGATATTTTTTTTCCAATTGACATATTGTTATCAATTATGGATTTAAATTTTATCTGTCCAGTTATTGCACTTACCACACTTTTATCGTTTGGATTTTGGGCAATTTTATTTACAGATGATATTTGAGCTATAAAATATTTATTTTCAAATTCAAATAATTCTGGGGAATTAATCTCATTTTTTTTAAAAATCTTTTTGAATAACTCGTTATTAATTAATTGATTTTTTTGACCCAATACGTCTTTTTTATCTTTATCTATTTCTCCAGTTTTGATTAATTTTAAGTTATTGAGTTTTGCTATATCTAAAATGTTTTTTCCATCTAATATATCATTTTCTATTAACTCAATTTTATTAAAAAAATTTTTATCAAACTCTTTTAATCCAGTTAATTTTTCAGGTGTTAATTCGGAAAAACTTATAGACTTAAACTCTTGAGTAAATAAATCTTTATTTTCATTATAAATTTTATTTATCTCATCCTTTTTAATTTGTTTTTTTTCAAATATTTCATTCAAATCTATGTATCTTATATCTTTAACTTGATTTTCCTCGTTAAATGCATTTTGCACCAAAAAATCAGGTATAGATGTTCCACGTGAGAGAAAAGTTAATAATTGCCTTCTTTTTTCTTGTTCTGCAATATTATCTTCAAACATTGGAGCTGTGACACCACTTTGAATTAAAAATTTTTCATACTCAGTTCTAGAAAATTTTTTATCTTTAAAAAAAGTTTTATCATTAACGATAATATCTTTTAAAGAAGAGTCACTTAATACTATCCCTAGATCTTCCATTTCTAAATTAATTATTCTTCGTCCTATATATTCAGACAGAATTTTTTGAATTAAATCCGTTTTTTTTAAGTCTTTTATTTGTTGGTCATTTAAATTTAAACGATTTAAATATTCTGCAAAATCTCTAGTGCTGACTTTTTCTGAGTCTATTTTAGCTATTATATTTTGGTTTCCACCACTAAAAATATCACCCATGCCCCAAAAAACAAAAGGCAATATAATAATACCTACCAATATCTTTATTGATAAAGATTTTGAGAATTTTACTATTGATGAAAGCATATTTATATTCTATTAAAGTCTTTTGTAATAATTTATACACCTATAGATCAAAATCATAATTATGGCAAATAACATGAGATATTTTATTGGAAATTGGAAAATGTTTGGAGTTCCAAAATCAATAAATATACTTAATAAAATTAATGCTTTTGCTAAATCCAACAAAAGCTTTAATAAAAATTATAAAATTATAATAACTCCGCCTTTCACTTTAATAGAGACTTTTGCTAAGTTGTTTAAAAAAAAGAGTATATTGATAGGTGGTCAAAACTGTTATCATAGGGATTACTTTGGATCTAATACTGGATCAGTAAGTCCTTTTATGCTCAAAAAAATAGGTGCCACTTATGTTATTATAGGTCACTCTGATAATAGAGCAGAGGGAGACACATCTAAAATATTAAAAAATAAGGTAATTGGATCTCTAAATAATAATTTAAAGATAGTTTTTTGTATCGGAGAAAATAAAAAAGAAAAAGCAAAAAAATTAACTTTTAAAGTTTTGAAAAGTCAATTAACAAAAGTATTAGAAAAAAAATTTAATAAAAATAATATCATTGTAGCATACGAGCCAATATGGTCTATAGGAACTGGAAAAATACCTAAATCTGCAGATCTTAAAAAAATTTCTAAATTTATAAAAAAAGTATTAAAAAGTATTTTTAAAACCAAGGAGTCTCCTAAAGTTTTATATGGAGGTTCTGTAGACAGTTCTAATATTGCGTCTTTTAAATTTCTTGATGAGATAGATGGTTTTTTAATAGGAGGAGCATCAAAATCGTCTAAAAAATTTATTGATATAATAAAAAATTACTATAGATAGACCATATGGAAAACATTTTAGTTGTAATTAATGTAATTTTAGCTGCTTTACTAATAATAGTAATATTGCTTCAGAGATCAGAAGGTGGAGCTCTTGGACTGGGTGTTTCACAAGATAGTTTCACGTCTTCAAGAAGTGTTGGTAATTTTTTAACTAAATTTACTTCAATAGTTGCAACCCTTTTTATAATTACAAGCATTGCAATAGTAGCTATTTCTAGAGATGAAATAAGAGATATCCAATCTGTAATTGAAAAAGAAGAAGAAGCTGACTCTAATCTTCCACAAATACCAGAATCCCCAAAATAAACTTTGTTTTTTAAATATAATCTTATATAACATACTTCCATGGCGCGATATATTTTCGTTACTGGCGGCGTGGTTTCATCTTTAGGAAAAGGACTGTCATCAGCTTCACTAGCTTATTTATTACAATCTAGAGGTTACAAAGTAAGACTTAGAAAGTTAGATCCTTATTTAAATGTCGATCCAGGAACTATGAGCCCGTTTCAACACGGTGAAGTTTATGTGACTGATGATGGCGCTGAAACAGATCTAGACCTGGGACACTATGAAAGATTTTCAGGAATTTCTGCAAAAAAATCTGACAACATAACAACAGGTAAAATCTATAATGATGTTTTAAAAAGAGAGCGTCAGGGAAAATATTTAGGAAAAACAGTACAAGTTATTCCTCACATAACCAATAGGATAAAAGAATTTATCAAAAATGACGTGTCAAAAGAAGACTTTGTTATTTGTGAGATAGGAGGAACTGTAGGCGACATAGAAAGCCTGCCTTTTTTAGAAGCTATAAGACAATTTTCAAACGAGTTTGGTAGAAAAAATACTTTATTTATACATCTTACTCTAGTTCCTTATATGAAAGCATCCGATGAAATTAAAACGAAGCCCACTCAACATTCTGTAAAAGAATTAAGGAGCATTGGTATTCAGCCAGATATTATTATTTGTAGATCAGAAAGATCTATTCCTTTAGATCAAAGAAAGAAAATTTCTTTATTTTGCAACGTTGCAATTGAAGATGTAATTGAAACTGTTGATGTAAAAACGATATATGAAGCACCTATAAGTTTTAATAAAGAAAAATTGGATGAAAGAGTGCTTAAATTTTTCAAAATAAAATCTAAAAAGAAAGTTAACCTTCAACCATGGAAGAAAATTACTCAACTGGTTTTAAATTCAAAAGATAAAGTAAATATAGCTATAATTGGAAAATACGTAGAGCTGAAAGATGCTTATAAATCTTTAGATGAAGCCTTGACACATGGAGGTATAGCAAACAATTTAAAAGTAAATCTTGTAAGAGTTGAGTCAGATTATTTAAAACCAAGTGAAATAAAGAGTAAGTTGCAGGATGTTTCAGGAGTACTAATACCAGGAGGGTTTGGTAAAAGAGGTACAGAAGGTAAAATTGCTGCGATAAATTACGCTAGAAAAAATAAAATACCATTTTTTGGTATTTGTTTTGGGATGCAAATGGCCGTTATTGAATTTGCTAGAAATAAATTGAATATAAAAAACGCAACATCAAGTGAATTTGGTTATTCAAAATCTTCTGTTGTAGGTTTAATGAATGAATGGATTAAAAATGGTAAATTAATGAAAGGAACTGATAAAGACCTAGGAGGAACTATGAGATTAGGAAGCTATGAAGCAAGACTTAAAAAAGACACAAAAATAAGTAAAATTTATAATTCTTTGAAAATTAAAGAAAGACATCGTCACAGATATGAAGTTAATATTAATTATAAAGAAGATTTCGAGAGAAAAGGAATGATTTTTTCAGGTTTATCTCCAGACAATAAATTGCCAGAAATTATTGAATTAAAGGATCATCCTTGGTTTATAGGAGTCCAGTTTCATCCTGAATTTAAATCTAGACCTTTAACCCCACATCCTTTATTCTCATCATTTATAAAGGCCGCAAAAATCAATTCGAAAAAATGACAAATCATAGAGTAAAATGTTCTAATTTTGAAATTGCTAATGACAAACCATTTACTTTAATAGCGGGCCCCTGCCAGTTGGAAAACGAAGCCCATGCGTTGAAAATTTCCACTGAGCTTAAAAAAATCACTTCTGATCTTGGGATAAATTTAATTTATAAAACTTCTTTTGATAAAGCTAATAGAACAAGCCTTAAAGGCAAAAGGGGGATGGGATTGGAAAAATCTTTACCCATCTTTGATAAAATAAGAAAAGAAGTTGGTGTTCCAGTTTTGACAGACATTCATACAGCTGAACAATGTTCAATTGTTTCTGACCATGTTGATGTTTTACAAATACCTGCTTTTTTATGTCGTCAAACAGATTTACTTATTGCAGCAGCAAAAACAGGAAAAATCATTAATGTTAAGAAAGGTCAATTTTTAGCTCCATGGGATATGGCTAATGTAATAAAAAAAATTGAAGAGTCTGGAAATAAAAATATTTTAATTACAGAAAGAGGTGCAAGTTTTGGATACAATACTTTAGTATCTGACATGAGAGCTTTACCCATAATGTCAAAATTTGGTTTTCCAATCGTTTTTGATGCTACTCATTCAGTGCAGCAACCCGGTGGGATGGGAGAGAAAAGTGGAGGACAAAGAGAATTTGTTCCCTATTTATCTCGAGCAGCAGTCGCAGTAGGCGTTGGAGCAATTTTTATGGAAACTCACGAAGATCCAGATAATGCGCCATCAGATGGTCCAAATATGGTGCCATTAAAAGAAATTAAAAATTTACTAAAAAAATTAACTGAAATAGATAATTTAATTAAAAAATAATTAGATGGCAAAAATTACCAACGTTAAAGGTCGTCAGGTTTTTGACAGCAGAGGAAACCCAACTGTTGAAGCAGAAGTTTTTTTAGATAATAATATTTCCGCTACAGCCATATCACCATCTGGTGCATCAACAGGAGCATTTGAAGCTCACGAATTAAGAGATCAAGATAAAAATAATTTTTTAGGTAAAAGCGTTAAGAAAGCAGTCGAGAATATTAATAAAAAGATCGGATTAAGTTTAAAAGGATTGGATCCAACCGATCAATCTAAAATTGATAAAATTTTATTAGATTTAGATGGTAGTGAAAATAAAAAAAATCTTGGAGCAAACGCAACTTTAGCTGTATCTTTAGCAAATTCAAAATCAGCAGCTATATCAGTTAAAAAACCACTCTATAAAAATTTAGGGAAATCTTTTTCTTTACCTAATCCTTTGATGAACATTATTAATGGAGGCGCCCATGCTGATAACGATTTAAATATTCAAGAATTTATGATTAGACCAGATTCAGCAAAAAATTTTATGGACTCGGTAGAAAAATGTTTTCTTGTTATTCAAAATTTAAAAAGTTTGTTAAAATCAAAAAAAATGCTTACTAATGTTGGTGACGAAGGAGGTTTTGCTCCATCAATTAATACTAATGAAGAAGCTCTTGAATTAATTGTAAGCGCTATAGAAAAATCAAAACTAACTCCTGGTAAAGACGTAGTGATTTGCCTAGATATAGCTGCCAATGAATTAATTAATAAAGATGGCAAATATTCAATTCAATCAAGTAATTTTACTTCTGTTGATGATGTAGTTCTTTATTATAAGAAATTAATTTCAAATTATCCTATTAAGTCAATAGAAGACCCCTTTGCCGAAGAAGATTGGGAATCTTGGAAAAAAGTTACTCATGAGATAGGCAGCGATGTTCAAATTGTAGGAGATGATTTATTTGTAACAAATTCTAAAAGATTAAAAAAAGGAATAGATAATAAATCTGCTAATAGTATTTTAGTTAAGCCAAATCAAATTGGAACTTTATCTGAAACATTGGAAGTTGTTACAATGGCAAAGAAGGCTAATTTTAACACAATTATTTCTCACAGATCCGGCGATACAGAGGACACGTTTATTGCTGATTTAGCAGTAGCTACAGAATCATCTCAGATTAAAACAGGATCGTTGGCTAGATCTGAGAGAGTAGCTAAATATAACAGGCTGTTACGCATAGAAGAAGAACTTGGAAATTCATCTAAAATGGCTAAAATCTAACCATGGAGCTAATTAAACTTTTAAAAACAAAAAAATTAATTTTACTTAATATTTTTTTAACGCTTTATGTTGGAACCAATCTTATAGGAGGGGAAAGAGGTTTGATTTCATATTTTGAAAAAAAAAACCTTGAAAAAAAACTTAGTAATAAAAAATTTGAATTATCGAATAAACTTAATGAATTAGAAAATGAAAATAAACTTCTTTCAGAGAAAATTGATTTAGATTATTTAGACACACTCTATAGGCAGAAACTAAAATTTGGTAAAAGAGATGAAATTTTAATAAAATTAGAATGACAAAAACTAGACACCCTGAAAAAGTAAAAAACACTCCTAATCCAATTAAAAAAAAACCAGATTGGATTAGATCTAAGATTGTAGACTCGAAAATTTTTTTTCAAACCAAACAAGTAATTAACAAAAATAATTTAGTTACTGTTTGCCAAGAAGCAAATTGTCCAAATATTACTGAGTGTTGGAGTAAAAAACATGCAACATTCATGATTATGGGCGATACGTGCACTAGAGCATGTGCATTCTGTGATGTTAAGACTGGCAAACCTGGGGCTTTAGATCCTCTTGAAGCTTTTAAGATTTCAAACGCAGTAAAAGAATTAAATTTAAATCATGTAGTAATAACTTCTGTAGATAGGGATGATTTAAGTGATGGAGGCGCAAATCATTTTAAACAAGTAGTCACTGAGATTAAAAAAAACAATCCCAAAACTACTGTTGAAGTATTAACTCCTGATTTTCTGAGAAAAGGTAACTCTTATGAAAAAGTTTTAGAAACTGACATTGACGTTTTTAATCATAATATCGAAACAGTACCTAGACTTTATTTAAAAGTCAGACCAGGTTCTAGATATTTTGCATCTATTGATCTTCTAAAATCTGTTAAGGAAAAAAAACCAAATATATTTACAAAATCCGGTATCATGGTTGGTCTAGGAGAAACAAAAGACGAGATAATACAAGTAATGGATGATTTGAGAACTGCCAATGTTGATTTCTTAACCATTGGTCAATATCTTCAACCTTCAACAAAACATTTTCCTTTATTCAGATATTTACACCCATATGAATTTAATGAACTTAAAGATATTGCAATCTCAAAAGGATTTTTATTGGTTTCTTCTACACCTTTAACAAGATCGTCTTATCATGCAGACGATGACTTTAAAAAGTTAAAAGATGCAAGGATAAAGAAACTTGAATGTCATCCACATCAATAAAAAAGATTATACCCTGTAAAAAAAAAGATTTAATTCAAATGGTCTTAGATATTGAAAAATATCCAGAATTTGTTCCTTGGTGTCTAGAGGGAAAAATACACGAAAAAAAAGAGAGTGAAGATCTTATAGAAATCAAAGGAGACCTAAAAGTAGGAAAACGATTTTTAAATGAAACTTACACAAGTTTAGTTTTATATTATAAAGATAAAGATAAAATTTTAGTTACAAATATAGACGGTCCCTTAAAACATCTTCAAAATGAATGGAAGTTTAAAGAGATTAATAATCAAACCCAACTTCAATTTGATATTGATTTTGAGTTAAAAAATAACCTTTTAAATATGATAATGAAAAATTCTTTTAATTTAGGTTTAAATAAAATAGCTGACGCTTTTGAGAATAGAGCAATTAAGTTATTTAATAACTCGTAAAATTAAATCTAAAGATTTTCTTACCGTTGCCTTTTGAATGTATGAACGACCTTTATTCTTAAAGAAACACTTATATACACTCACTTTACTTGCTTTTTTAATACCTATAAAAACTAAACCCACTGGTTTTGATTTAGTGCCTCCCTTTGGTCCGGCTATACCTGTAATTGATACAGCCACATCACTTTTGCTAATTTTTGTCAAATTATTGACCATTGATAAGCAACATTGAATACTCACAGCACCAAATTTTTTAATTATTTTTTTTGGAACCTTTAAAATAGTATTTTTAGACTCATTAGAATAAGTTATTAATCCTAGTTTAAAAATTTTAGATGCTCCACTTACAGATGTTATTGTACTTGAAAGCATTCCACCAGTACAAGATTCAGCAAATGAAATTTTGAGCTTCTTTTTTTTTAGCAAATTTATAATTTTCTTAGCTTTCATTAGAATAATTTAGATTTTAAAATCATAAAAATAATTATTGTTAATACCACATAAAGCCCTGCGATTACGTCATCAAAAATTACACCAAAACTATTTTTAAATTTTTTGTCAAATAAATTTATTGGAAATGGTTTTTTGATGTCGAAAAATCTAAATAATATAAATATATATATGTAAAAATATAAAGCTTCATTAGTTAGTTTTTCAGTATTATGACCTATTTCATATAAATATATTGGAATAGATTGACCAATAAATTCATCTATTACTATTTCTTTGGGATCTTTATTCTTAGAGTCACGAATATAAATGGCAATAGCATAAAATGAATAGAAAAATGTTATTAATAAAAATATTAGAATAAATTCATTTGGATAGTTCTTTATATGGAAACAATAAAATAAAAAAACTATTGTAAAGAAAGAAGCTAAAGTTCCTTGAGCAAAATTAATTTTTCCGATACCAAATAAAGTTACAAATAACGTATTTAATTTTTTAATCATATTTAATTACCGATGTTATAACTTCACAAGCTATTGCTTTTTCTTTTCCGATGATACCCAATTTTTCAGTAGTTTTGCCTTTTATATTTATTTGATTTTGTGAAATTTCACATAGACTTGAAATATTTGATATAATTTTTTTTTTATACTTTTTAATTTTTGGAGTCTGAGTAATTATATTTATATCTATATTATTAATATAATATCCCAAAGATTTGATTTCTTTAATTACTTGTTTAAGTAAAACGGTTGATCTTATATTTTTAAACTTCTTGTTTTTGTCAGAAAACTTATTTCCAATATCTCCCATGCTGCAAGCGCCTAATATTGCATCTGTAATTGAATGTAAAACTGGATCTCCGTCAGAGTGACCTAAAGTCCCTAATTTTGATTTAATCCTCAAACCACCTAAATAAAGTTTTCTTTTTAAAACTAGTCTATGAACATCAAAGCCAATACCAAGACTCATTCTAGATTTAAAAACTTTTTTTAAATTAAAAAAATCATTTTTGTTTGTGATCTTAAAATTATTTGTTTCTCCTTCTATTAACTTTACTTTATCTTGATTTTTAAGGAGTGAAAAATCATCATCCAAGTACCTATTTTTATATGATTTATGTAAATTATACATTTCTCTTAAATTAAAACATTGGGGTGTTTGTGTTACGAATAGGTTATTCCGGCTTTTGCTCATTACATTTTTTTCATATCTTTGTTTTATAGCATCATTAATTTTTAATATAGGTATTACAGCACGGGAATTTCTCATTTTAGTTAAAATTGATTTAAGAAGCTTTTTTGAAAAATTTGGCCTTGCTGAGTCATGTATCAAAACTTTAGAAATTCCTTTTTGTTTTGTTAAATATTTTAAAGCATTAAATGTAGACTCTTGTCTTGTTTTGCCACCCTGGATTAATTTTATATTTTTTAACTTAATTTTTTTTAGATTTTTAAAGTGTTTTCGGTTGTATACGACTATAATTTTTTTAATTTGAGAAAAAAAAGCAGCCTTATTTATGGAAATTTCAAGTAGAGTTTTACCCCCTACTTTTTGGTAGGGTTTTGGCAGTTTTGATTTAAATCTACCGCTATTGCCAGCTGCTAATAAAATCAGACAAAAACTCATTGTATTTAGTTATATTATATTTATATAAAATATTAAGAATTATTTAAAATGTTTAAAATTATTAAAGGCCTGAATTGGATAATTATTACTTCAATTCTTTGCATTACTCTTGGAATAGTAACTTTTCTAACTTTTATAAACCAAGGATTTTTATCTTTTAGCGAAAGAAATTTACAAGTTCTCCTAATAATTGATGTATTTTTATTAATAATCTTTTTTTCGCTGATATTTAAAAATGTAGTGCGTTTGTACTCCGCGGGTAAAAGAAATAAAACCGGATCACAGACAAATATAAAATATATTTCTGTATTCTCATTATTTACATTTATCCCTTCACTTTTAATTGCCATATTTTCACTTTTTTTATTTAATTTTGGTATTCAAAATTTCTTTAATGAAAAGATTACTCAAGCAGTTAATAATTCATACGATGTAGCACAAAATTATTTAGATGAAAGCAAGTTAACGATAAAATCTGACGTTTTCTTGATGAGTGTTGGGATAAATAGAGCATCTGGATTATTTTACTCAAACCAAAAAAGGTTTAATGACATAATAAGGTCAGAAAAACTTTTAAGACGTGTAGATGATATTTATTTAATAGATAGTTCGGGTAACATTTTATTTTCAGATACTGAAAAAAGTAAAAATGATTTTTTTGTTCCGTCAGAAGAGAATTTCTCAGATGCTCTATCGGGCTTGCCAATAATTCTTCCAGAACTCGGCAACAGAAGCTCTGCTTTAATCAAATTAAATAATCTAATAGATACTTATTTATATATATCTAGAAATATAGATCCTGAAATTTTAAAATATCTTAATGAAACTGAAGAAGCTGTAAATTTTTATTACACAGTAGAAAATAGACAAACAGGTTTAAAGATTACATTTGCAATAATATACATTATTGTTGTGACTCTTTTATTATTTCTATCAACAGTAGTAGCCATTTCATTCGCAGGAAGACTAACTAAGCCGATAATTAATCTTATTACCGCTTCTGAAAATATTAGTAAGGGTGAATTAGATGTAAAAGTACCTGATGTCGATACTGACGATGAATTTAAGATGCTTAATCAAAATTTTAATAACATGATAGAAAAATTAAAAAAACAACAAGATAAATTGTTAACCGCGGAAAGATATTCAGCATGGGAAACTGTTGCTAGAAAATTAGCACACGAAATAAAAAATCCATTAACACCAATTCAGTTATCAATTGATAGGCTTAATGAGAAATACTCTAATCAAATTTCAAAAGATAAAGAGAATTTTATAAATTATTTAAAAACAATAAGTAGACAAATCAAAGATATAGAAAATTTGACAAATGAGTTTTCTAGCTTTGCTAGGATGCCCAGTCCTGTCATGAAAAAGGTTGATATTTTAGAGATAGTTAAAAGGGCTGTTGATTTTGTAAGCATGTCATCCAAAAATAAAATTTCAATTTTAACAAAAGTTAAAAAAGTTTTTGCTCGTGTTGATGAAGAGCAAATTTACAGGGTCTTAATCAATTTAATAAAGAATTCTGAGGAGTCTTTTTTAGAAAAGAAAGCAAAAAACCAAGATTTCAATGGAAAAATTGATATAGAAATCAATAAAAATAATGACTATATATTCATTCAATTGACTGACAATGGCACCGGTATTAGAGATACGAGAAAAGTAATGACTCCATATTTTACAACAAAAAAAAGTGGAACTGGTTTAGGTTTGCCTATTGTAAGTAAAATTATTAATGAACACTCAGGTGATATTTCTTTGAATAATAACAAAAACAACGAAGGCTTAACTATATTAATAACCTTACCTATTAATACATGAAAAGAGAAATTTTAGTAGTAGACGATAATTCCGATATAAGATTTTTAATATGCAATATATTAAAAGAAAAAGATTATTCTGTCAGATCTGCAGCTAATTATGATCAAGCAGTTTTTGAAATTAAGAAAAAAACTCCAGATTTAGCAATTATAGATATTAAGCTAGATAAAGGAGATAGGGATGGAATTGATCTTTTAAAACTACTTATTAAAATAAATAAAAATATCCCAGTTATAATGATTTCGGGACATGCCAATGTTCAAGTTGCAGTTGATGCAATTAGATTAGGAGCTTATGAGTTTGTTGAAAAACCATTTTCAAGTGAAAAAATATTAAATTATGTAAAAAGAGGACTAGAAAGTCTGTCTTTAAAAGATGAGAGAGAAAATTTAGAAGGTAAATTATTTCATTCTTTTGATTTTATTGGAAAAAGTGCGTTAATTTTAAAAGTAAAGAAAATTATCGAAAAATTATCATCTGCTGATAGTAGAGTTCTGATTACTGGCCCCACTGGTTCTGGTAAGGAGCTAGTTGCTAGAAAAATTCATAAAAATTCCTCACGATCTAAACATCCATTTATTGTTTTAAATGCGGCCTTGTTAAAAGAGAAAAGATACGAAAAGGAATTATTTGGTGAAGAATATGAGGATGGTTTGGTTTCTTACGGTATTCTAGAAAAGGCTAACAAAGGAACTTTGCTAATCGATGAAGTTTCTGAAGTACCCTTGGAAACTCAAGCTAGTATTTTAAGAGTTCTTATTGATCAAAAATTTAAGCGGGTAAATGGTTCAAAAGATATAAATGTAAATATTAGAATAATCTCTTCATCTTCTAAAGATTTAAATCATTTAGTTGCTAATGGAGATTTCAGAGAAGACCTGTTTCATAGGCTTAATGTTGTTCCAATCAATATACCATCACTTCAAGAGAGAACAGAAGATATACCATTATTAGTTGATTACTTTAAAAAGAAACTTTCAGAAATAAATGGAGTACCAGAAGCAAATATTGACTCTAGTAATGACTTATTATTTACATACGATTGGCCAGGAAATATCAGAGAACTTAGAAACTTAATTGAAAGAATTACGATTTTATCTGTCAATGAAAATCAATCTAATATAAATAAAATTTTAAATGATATTTTAACACAAAGCTCATCTTCAAATTTAAGTACCAATGATTTAAATAATGCAATGTCATTTCCTCTTAAAGAAGCAAGAGAAAAGTTTGAGAAAAAATATCTACTTAATCAATTACAAAAAAATCACGGCAATATCTCAAAAACTGCTGAACATATTGGTATGGAGAGATCTGCTCTACATCGAAAACTTAAATCACTAGGCATTAAAGGCATAAACTAAAAATGAATGTAATTATTTGTGGAGCCGGTAAGGTTGGCTTTTCTATAAGTAAACAATTAGCAGCTCAGGGCCATTCAATTTCTGTAATTGATCAATCCTCTGAGGATATTAAAAAAATTAATGATACTCAGGATGTAAAAGGAATTGTTGGTAGAGCGACTTTACCATCAGTTCTTGAAAACGCAGGTGCAGAAAAGGCTGACATGATAATAGCGGTTACAAAAAATGATGAAACAAACATGATTGTATGTCAGTTAGCGAGCTCTTTATTTAATATTTCTAAGAAAATTGCTAGAATTAGATCTAAAGAATTTTTAGAGGGAAAGTGGAGTAAGCTATACAATAAGTCTAATATTCCTATAGATGTAATTATATCACCTGAGATGGAGGTTGCTAAATCTCTATTTAGAAGACTCGAAGCACCTGGCGCATTAGACTGCGTACCTTTTGCTAATAATAAACTTAAAATGCTTGAGATATCAATAGAAAAAAATTGTCCAATACTTAACACACCTTTAAAAAACTTAACTGAAAAATTTCCTGATTTTAAATCAAATATTCTTGGAGCAGTAAGAAAAGATAAATTAGTTTTTTTAAAAAAAAATGACAAACTTTTAGAGGGAGACAAAGTGTATCTTGTAGTAAGCAGCGATCAACTGAATCCTCTTTTAACAGCATTCGGTCATGATGAAAAAATTTCAAAAAAAATACTGATAATTGGTGGGGGGAATATAGGATTAAATTTAGCTAAAATGTTAGAGAATAATTTTAAAGATACAAGAATTAAAATAATTGAGAAAAACAAACAGAGAGCGGAAGAAATTGCTGGCGACCTTTCTTCGTCAATTGTAATAAACGGAGACGGTTTAGATGAAGAAATACTTAAAGAAGCCAATATAGACGAATCTGAAACTGTTCTAGCCCTGACAAATGATGATGAAAATAATATTATGGCATGCGTTTTAGCGGAGAAATCTGGTAAAAAAAAAAGAACAATAGCAATAGTTACTAAAACTAATTATAACTTACTCCAAAGTTCCTTAAATATAGATGATTTAGTTGACCCAAGAATGACAACTGTTTCAAGAATTATGGAACATGTTCACAGAGGTACAATTGGAACTGTTTATTCTCTACTAGACGGAGAGTATGAATTTATGGAAGCTGAAATTTTAGATAAGTCTGATTTATTAAATAAAGCAATAAAGGACTCGGAATTACCTGAACATATTAGAGTGGGCGCTGTAGTCAGAAAAGATAAGGTTATAATTCCACGATCAGATTTTACATTTGAAAAAAATGATTTAGTTGTTTTTTTAGCAAAACGAGAGCACTTAAAAGAAGTTGAAAATATATTTAGCGTAGCTTCTGCATAATTCATAATGAATTTTAAAGGAATATCATATTATCTAAGCCTATTTTGTTTTCCGTTTAGTTTTTTAGCATTTATAAATATCATATATTCTTCATATTTTGATTATTTCTTAAATATTGAGTCATATGTAATCACTTTAATTTTTTCATTACTTCTAGGCACTATCCTTTTTTTTTTTGGCAGAAACTCTTCTAAAAATATAGATTTTTATGAACAAGTATCTCTAATAATATTAATTTACCTAACAAGCGCAATACTAATTGCAATCCCTTATTATTTGAGCAATTATCAAATTACTTTAGTGGACTCATTATTTGAAGCTTATTCTGGAATAACCGGAACTGGTTTTTCTATATTTAGTAATGTTAAATATTTGGACCCAACATTAATTATTTGGAGATCTTCATCACAATGGATAGGTGGTTTATATTTTCTAATATTCTTAGTTTTATTTTTTTCTAACTCACAATTTAATTATAAATTAAATGATTTAGTATTTAGCGAAAAAAGCTTAAACACAGAAACTAATATTCAAAAAGTTTCGTTAAAAGTTTTCTTTTTGTATGTTTTATTAACAAGTTTAATATTTTTCTTTTTTATAATTTCAGAAGTTAGGCTTTTTAATGGTCTGAATTTATCAATGACACTTATCTCAGCAGGAGGTTTTTTACCAGCAAATTCATTGCAGCAAATTATAAGGACAAACACACAAGAGTTTTTTTTAATAATTTCTTTTTTAGTTAGTATTTTAAACTTTTATTTTGTTTACAATGCATTTTCTAAAAAAAATTTTTACAAAGAGCATTACGAGGATTTGTCAATTTTATTGTTAATTATAGTTTTTTCAGGTCTATTATTAGTAACATTAAGTAATTTAGATTTTTTTGATACAATAATAATGATTTTAACGAGCCTCGGAACCTCTGGAATAAGTTTAAATCAGACCTCAGGAAACTTATCGTTATATTTTTTATTTCTTACTATTATTGGAGGATCAATTATTTCTAATACTTCAGGTGTAAAATTTGTAAGAATTTATATTTTGTTAAAAGCGAGTTTTATTGAAATACTTAAATTAGCAAAACCAAACAATGTTATTAATCATAATATTTTATTTTCTGAAAAGAAAATTAACGATAATAATATAAGATTATCATTTTTAGTTTTCATTTCTTTTTTTATAAGTCTTTTTATTTTATCTGGAATATTACTTTTTGATAATATAGGTTTTGAAAATTCATTTAAACTCGCAATATTAACTTTAACTAACACAGCACCTTCAGAAATATATGGTTTGAATGAGATTGATTTTAGAAGTTTATTAACAAATTCTAAAATATTTCTTATAATTTTTATGATTATTGGTAAAATTGAGCTAATATCATTTTTTTTGATTATCAAAAAATTTTTAATAAAAGACTAATTTGAAATGAAGATTTTTGACACTTTTATGTTTTATGACGAAGACTTGATATTAGATTTTCGTTTAAATTACTTAAATAAATATGTTGATAAGTTTGTAATAGTAGAAAGTAAATTTACTCATAGTGGAAAAAAAAAAGAACTTAATTTTAATATTAAAAATTTTACAAAATTTAAAGATAAAATAATTTATTTAGTTTTAGACCACGAACCACAGGATATAGATAAAATCAATAGCAGCGATAATGAGAATACTAAAAATAGTAAATACATTCTCAATGGTATGCGGAGGGATTTTTATCAGAGAAATTACATAATTAATGGACTAAAAGATGCGGATTATGATGACTATGTTTTAATTTCTGATTTAGATGAAATTCCTAATTTAGAAAAAAACAATATTAAAAACATTAAAAGTAAAATTATAATGTTTAAACAAAATTTTTATTACTATAAATTTAACTTAAAATTAGGATCATTTGATTGGTATGGAACTAGAGCTTGTAAGAAACGAAACTTAAAATCGCCACAATGGTTAAGAAATATCAAAAGTAAAAAATATCCTATATGGAGAATTGATACATTATTCTCAACAACAAAGGTAAGTGATATTTTTTTTATTGATAAGGGCGGATGGCATTTTTCAAATATGAAAACTCCTGAAGATTTAGAGAAAAAAATGTCTACATACGCGCATCATAGAGAATATGATTTAAATCCACTTGGTTCTATAAAAATTGCCGATAGAATTAAAAAAAAAGAGACCATTTATAATTTAAAGGAAGATATGAAAACCGACAAATTTGGTAATCCTGAACGTTTAATTTTAGCTGATATGAATGAATTGCCCACTTATCTCCAACACAACATTGAAAAGTATAAAGATTGGCTTGTTGAATAAAAGTTTATGAAAACAATAGATTGTTTTATGTATTTTGATGAGGACATGCTTTTAGATCTTCGTTTAAATATATTAGATCAATATGTGTCAAAGTTCGTTATATGTGAAGCCACATACAATCACAAAGGTATAAGTAAAAAACTTAATTTTGATATTAAAAAATTTAAAAAATTTGAAAAAAAAATTATTTATACTGTTCTAGATCAAAATCCTCCTAATTTAAAAAAGATAGATTCTAACGAGAAACCAAATTTAAAAAACTCAAAAATTTTGCACAATTCTATAACAAGAGATGTTTTTCAAAGAAACCATCTAATGAGCAAAATAAGTGATTTTGTAGATGATGATCTAATATTAATAAGCGATTTAGATGAAGTACCGAATTTAGAGCAATTTAGATACAAAAATAAAATTAATATTTTTTGCCAAAAAATGTTTTATTATAAACTAAATCTCATTTACCCAAATTTTGTATGGCACGGTACAAAAGCTTGTAAAAAAAGACACTTGAATTCACCTCAGTGGCTTAGAAACATAAAATCAAAGAAATTTGGATTCTGGCGTTTGGACACTTTATTTTCAAATCAAAAATATATAGATATTAATTTTATTAATAATGGCGGATGGCACTTTACTAATGTAAAAAAACCTGAGGATATTCATTTTAAAATGTCTAATTTTGCACATCATTTAGAATATGAAGAAAGCGGAATGAAGGTAGAAGACTTGAGAGAAAAAATTTCTAACAAAAAAATTTTTTATAATCATGCTGCAGATAAAAGCAGCGTTAACAAATGGAACTCAAATATTGACTTAAGAGTAGTCGAAGACAATCATTTGCCAAAATTTTTAATAAATAATAAAAAAATTTATAAAGAATGGTTGGAAAAGAATTAAAAAGATGAAAACAAAAGCCATAGTTACTCTAGCGGACTCAAATTATTTTGAACTATTAAAAGAACTTATTGGTTCAATTAAAAAACATAAAGAAAGCAAAGATATATCAATATGTGTGCTTGATGCTGGATTAACTGAAAGTCAAATTAACGAAATAAAAGAAAAAGTTTACTCAATTAAAAAAGCAAAATGGGATATTGAAGTTCCTGAATATAAAGTGACAGGTAAAGAGTGGTTAAAGAGTCAAGTATCAAGAGCTTTTTTGCCAAATTATTTTCCAGAATTTGAAAAATACCTTTGGATTGATTGTGACGCTTGGGTCAACTCATGGGAGACGATCGAGATGTACTTCAAAGCATGTGATAATGGCAAATTAGGAATCACACAATCAGTTGGGTCTGGTTATAGAATACTATCTAAAGTTACTTGGTTATTCGGTAAAGTAGCACTAATAAAATCTCAGAATTATAAACATGCAAAAAAATCTGGATTTTCAGAGTCAATCGCAAGAAAAATTGCATTTGCTCCACATATTAATATTGGAGTTTTTTCACTTGAAAGAAAATCAAGTTGTTGGAAAGTTTGGCAGGACATTCTTGCAAAAGCTTTATCAAAAGGTCAAGTTTTTGGCTCAGAGGGTTTGGCAATAAACATTGCTGTATATGTAAACAATGTAGATGTGGAGTTTTTACCTCTTTATTGCAACTGGATCGCAAGCAACGTTCTTCCAAAATATAACAATTCAGAAAAAACTTTTGTTGAGCCTTATTTACCTCACTATAAAATAGGGATAATGCACCTTGCGGCAGGTATTTGGCAAGGCAATGAAGACATGAGAATTAACAAAAAAGTTAAGATTAAGATCAAATGTATTTCGGGAGCTGAAGTTGAAAAAAGTTTAAGGTTTAGTTTAGATTAATTAAACTTCTTGAACATAGTACCGAAACAATTTAATCTAAATTGACACTAAACAAATGATAAGTTTTTTAAAAGAATTCTTGTTTTTTTTAAAGGAAAGAAAAAAATATTGGCTATTCCCTATTTTTTTCATTCTTGGATTATTTGGAATGTTAATAGTTTTAGGTCAGGGATCGACGGTAGCTCCTTTCATTTACGCAATTTTTTAAAAACCAATGTTTAAAAAAGGAATTTTTTACTTTTTAACATTAACTTTAATAACTTTATTTTATGTTTCCCTTGATTTGGTTATAAGTAATACTGTGCTAAAAAGTCAGCTATGTTACGATTACAAAACATATGACAAGGGTTATTTTTATTTTTTAAAAAAGAATTGCCAAACTCGTGAACGGTTTAAAAGAAGTTTTCCAACAACAAATCTTTTTACCGACAACCTTGGTTTACGAACTGGTAAAAAAACAGTCAAAAACACTAATAACAAAAACATTTTGATCTTTGGAGACTCGATGACTTTTGGTGTAGGACTTGAATATGAAAATACTTACGCCGGTTTAATAGATAAAGAAATGAAAAGTTATAATGTTTATAATTTTGGAGTTGGATCTTACGCTCCATCTGTTCACTTATATAAATTAAAAAAAGCTTTAAGCAACAATATAACTCCACATAAAATACTTTTATTTTTAGATTTGTCAGACGTAATAGATGAAGCTAGTAGATGGGTCGATGACACAGATGGAATACCAAAAAGACCTGAAGGTAAGCCCCACTGGGCAAGAGATGGCGATAAAAGGAAAAAGTTTTTAGAGAAAAATTTCAAATTATCACAAGAACTCGCAGCTCTTGTAAGGTATAATTTAAGAAACTTAAGAAGTCAGGCTAAAAATATTGTTAATGAAAATCAGAAAAATTTAAAAATTAAAATGAGTATTCAAGGACAGTATACCTATACTAAGCTAAATGATTTAGACAAAAGATTTTGGAAAAATGATGATTTCTTAAAAGGTCTAAAAAAAATTGAAAAAAAAATAGATGAAATATCAGAAATAGCAGATAAAAATAATGCTGAATTCTATCTCATTATATATCCTTGGGCAGAAACGTTATATAAAGGTGAGAAAGCATTTAGCTGGTCAAATTATGGAAAAAAACTATGTGATAGAAATAGATGCAACCTCATTAATGCTATACCTAAGTTTAACAAATATAAAAAGACAAACAAAAACTGGGTTCACGAACTATATTTTTTAAATGATGAGCATTTAAACAAAGGCGGAGCAAAGCTATTAGCAGAAATTGTTATAAATAAAATTAAATAAATGAAAATATTTCATTGTTAATTAAGTGAACTTAGAATAAATAATAATATTAATTAATGCCCTCGTGGTGAAATTGGTAGACACAAAGGACTTAAAAGGTATATCACCCTTTAAAAACAAAGCTTATCTACCTATTACTTAACCAAACTGCTTCAAAGGGGTTTAATATTAAAAGCTTATTTTTTATTTCAATTAAGATAGGACAATTTGTATATGTCTTTTTAACTAGAATTTGTTAAAAGTTAATATGAGAAAAATTTTATATTTATTTTTAACACTTTTAATTAGTTCCGCAGCCTTTGCAGATAAAAACATGAAAATTGGAAAAAAGGGCAAAATTTCTGATGTAACGAGAACAATACAAGTTAAAATGTACGATAATTATTATGAGCCAAATTCGTTTAGCTTTAAAAAAGGTGAAACTGTCAAATTTGAAGTTATCAATGCTGGAGAATTAGTTCATGAATTTAATATTGCAAATGCAATGTTACATTTAAAACATCAACCAGAGATGTCTAAAATGGTTGAACATGAAATTTTACTACCTGACTCGATTGATAAAGAAAAAATGAAGAATATGGGAAAAACAGATCATGCAATGGGTCATGCTCATAGCAATAGTGTTTTACTTTCGCCAAACGAAAAAGGTACAATTATTTGGAAGTTTGTTAATGCTGTAAACATTGAGATAGCATGTAACGTTCCTGGTCATTATCAAGATGGAATGATAGCTGCAGTAAACTTGAATTAGAATTTTTATAAATGAGATTTAAATTTTTAATAATTTTATTCTTATTTTTATTTATAACAAATTTTGCTTATTCACATAATCATTATCCAATAACAAGAAATTCAGTGTCTGATATTTTGGAAGGAAAAGTTCTGTACAATCAGAATTGTGCTTCATGTCATAAAGCAAACTTAGCTGGCGCAACTGATTGGAAGGGGCTAGATAAAGACGGTCATAGGAAAGCTCCACCTTTAAACGGAACAGGTCATACTTGGCATCATGATGACAAAACACTTCATGCTATTATAAAATATGGACTAGCAAAGTTAGTAAATAATTATGAAGGTAAAATGATTGGTTTTGGTGACAAACTATCCGATAAAGAAATTGATAGTGTTTTAGCTTATATCAAATCTTTTTGGTCTAAAGAAAATTACGAATATCAACTAAAGCTTAATTGAGATATGGAAAGTAACGTTAATTTTAATTGGTCTTGC